>JBBRCW010000358.1:0-6699 GCA_038204535.1 Chitinophagales bacterium
TGACTTCTATTGCCCATCCGAAAAATTAGTGATTGAGTTGGATGGTGAAGATCATTTTTGGGATCCAGGCATTGAGAAAGATTGTCTCAAAGAAGATTATCTAAAAAGTATAGGAATAAAAGCGACCCGCTTCGAAAACAATTGGGCATTTGAAGATATCGCCTGGGTGCTAGAAAAAATTAAAGCGGAGTTTAACCACCCCTGATTTTATGCTTCGCATAAAATCGGTCCCCTCCTTGAAAAGGAGGGGAAACTTCACAAATTGTTTACAAATGTGTCATTGGCAGGAACCAGGGATCCCAAACCTGAGTAAAAGGGATTCATCCTTTAGTAAAACGGATTCCTCCTTCGTCGGAATGACATGAGAAGTCGGAATGAAAAGCCTGTTATCATCCCGGGGAACGAGGGATCTAAACCTGAGTAAAAGGGATTCATCCTTTAATAAAACGGATTCCTCCTACGTCGGAATGACATGAGAAGTCGGAATGAAAAGCCTGTTATCATCCCGGGGAACGAGGGATCTAAACCTGAGTAAAAGGGATTCCTCCTTTAATAAAACGGATTCCTCCTTCGTCGGAATGACATGAGAAGTCGGAATGAAAAGCCTGTTATCATCCCGGGGAACGAGGGATCCGTTGTTGAACTGGGGGGGATTACTCCTACCCACACACAAATAACCGCCGGTTGCTGTAAATGTAAAACCTGCTTATTTTCGTCGCATGATAGAAACATCCGAATTAAGATTAGGTAATTATATATTGCATAAAGCCGGGGTGCGCATCTTGCCGGTAAAATGCGGTTTTCAGCATTTTGATCTTTTGTCGAAAGGCCTTGCAAAAGATATGTTTCCTATAAAACTCAAAACTGACCTGTTGCAGAAATGCGGTTTTACAGAAAACACCAAATACTACCAGTTACCCGAAGGCAGGGAATTTATTTTGACTTTACCGGTTACGGGCAACAGTGCAAACCTGATATGCGCCTACTTTCTGGCTAACAGCGAACCGTTTGCCAGGGCAATGGTAAACGAACTGTTCATTAGTAACAATCTTTACCATTTACACCAATTGCAAAATCTCTTTTATGCGCTTACCGGCGCCGAATTGGAGATAACGCTATAATACGTTTGATTTTTTTCTTCAGGGCCGACTTAGTTACCCATAACCCTATTCTCAAGATTGTAAGTGATCACATTGAAGAATGGAAACCACTGAATATACTGCTTAGCCGGTAGTATTGCCGGGTTCTGAGTTATTACGATCGTCCTAATTTCATGACCGCTACCAATTCTGTTCCAGTATATTTTCTTCTGCCACCGTTATATCTGCCAGCGCATATTTTTTAATGCCGTTAATTGTCATCTCGTCTAAAACATCTATTACGTTTTTGTAAACGGCGTTTTTCGAAGGTTTGATGACAACCATCAAATCTCTCTCAACTGTGCGACGCTTTTTGTCAATCAGCACCTGTCTGAGTTCTTCAACGGTGATATGACGAAAATTGTTGCCTGTCACATCCGGTTTACCTTCATAATATTCAACTAAATCATTACCGGCCAACAACAGGGTTATTGCGCCGCTTTCTTTTATGGGAGTGGCCTGGCCGGTATCATCGGGCATGATCAATTTGAGTGCATGCGCCTGGCTTAAAGTGGTAGTGAAAATGAAAAAGGTGATCAGTAAAAAGCCGAGATCTACCATGGGCGTAAGATCTACACGGGTAGAGTGCTTTTCCATTTTTTTAACGCCTCTGACCGTTTTTTTCTGGCCGGCGCCGGTAATAATTTCAGCCATACTATTTGAGTTTAATATAAGACGCGTTGCTTAGGTTTTTCCATACAAATTGGCACCGCTGACGCAGGAAATCAATATGCATTGCAACGTAGTTCGTCAATTAACAACTTCGAAACCATTTATCAACTGGCTGGCGATCGCACCACCACCACCTTTAGTTACAATGATGTTCTGCGCGATAAGGGCACCTATTATTATCGCCTGCAGATAACCGACAGGCTGGGTAATAAAAACTATAGTAACCTGACGGTGCTGAAATCTTCAGGAAACGCGCAGCCCGTTAGCTTTTACCCTAACCAGGTAAAAGGCGGTTCAAATATTATGGGGATGATTCAAAATATGGTAGTAAAGAATTTTGAAATAACAACGACCACAGGCCAGGTCATTTACCGAAGTAATAAAAACATAAACGGCACTTCAACCATACCTGTACGAGTGTCGGCGGCGAGTGGTTTGTACTTGCTGAAGATATCGACCGGCAGCAAGGTCATCACCCAAAAAATGGTGGTGCAGTAAAAAATTGAACACTTGATTTAACTGTAGAAGTGAAGAAGTATACTCTTACTTCTTCATTTCTTTTTTATGGCATGAGTAAGTAATTTGTTTTGTTGCCGCGAGGGGAACGGTTAAAAAAATTTTTTGTTTTACACTCACCATTACCAGGTCTGTAATGACTTTTCCATTTTGTCCGGTGTATTTTATCCTTTGTAACTTTTTTAAGTTAAAACCATTTTTTTTAAATGCCTGCGTTAGATAATCTGCCTGGTGATAAAAAATATGCAGCGCCTCCAGGCCACCGGATGAAGACCGTTCCATTCCTGATTTTGCGTAATCATCTTCCATCGTGCTTATGTACAGCACCCCTCCTGTTTTCAATAACATCGCGGCGTCTTCTATCCATTGCAAGGCTTCTTCTTTAGAAAAATAGGGTAGACAAAAACCACAAATTATTCCATCAAATTGGGTATTGAGGGTTACGATTTGCCGTGCATCCATCAAACTATAAGTTGCAGCCGGATTATTTTGCCTTGCCAGGGCGATCATATTCTCGGAAAAATCAATACCAGTAACAATAAAGTCGGGCCTTTTCTCTATTAAATAACGGGAGATGTTTCCCGGCCCGCATCCCACGTCTAAAATGCGGGCTCCTGAATTTTGCACCAGGCTGCAAAACAGGTCGAAGATCTCATCGTACAAATGATTATCCATAAACCTGTCCTGGTATTGCTTTGCGCAGGCATTAAATACAGACTGGATGTTCCTGGCTCGATCCATTGAAAAGGCTTAACAGGTAAAAAAATATCGGCATTCTGAAGAACACAAAATGGAAGAGGCAGTCTCAAAACTAATGAAACAGCTTTACATATTGGTATCCCTGGCGGAGAGTGCGTGTTATTTAGGCTGTTCTCAAAAACAACTTTTAGTTTTAGTACAGCCTCGCCACGCTACCTGCTGCATACATTAATTTTTAGTGAGCCTTATGAATGCGCTGGTGGTTTCGGTACTCACAATTTGCGCTTCATATCGTTTTCCGTTGTTCAATACTACCATGTAGGCAGTGTTAGGCGGGATAGTGCCCAGGTTTTCGGCCACCATTACCAGCTCGTTTTGCGCATTAAGTATGCTCACCGGCAATTTAATGGTATAGGCATTTGCAGTTAGCAAAACATGTTCAAACAGCAGCCTGTCATTTAGGTAAAGTGCAATAGAGTCGCCATCCACTTCGGCATTGTCGTAAAACCTGAGCTCAAGTGAATCGCCGGTTACCGGTATCTCCTGCGCAAAAACCTTTTTTCGCGTTACCAGCCTGTCGTGGTTGGTAATGGGCAGCGGCAACGGGGGTGCTGGTTTGGTAACTATCGGTTCGACCAATTTTACCGGCTCCTGTTTTTTTCTGGGGGATGATGGGGCCGGTGACGCTTTGGCCACCGCCGGTTTTTCGGTTTTGGGCGGTATAGACGTTGCTTCTTCCCGTTTAAGTTCCTTTGGATCTAAAAAGACCATGGGCGGCGATGAAGGGACTCCTGGTTCAGCAGCTGTGCGAGTCTCCAATTTCTTAGCCGGTGCCGGGTTATCTTTTCGTGTTTCTTTTTTGGCTGCAATAGCTGGCTGCACGGGGGGTGCCGCAAATGCCAGTTGCCCTATGCTGTCAATAATTTGTTTATTGTTTGCGCCGTCCTGGTAATTGTCCACCACATAATCCCACTCATCGGCAAACGAGGTTCGCTGTACTTTGGTTAAATCTACCTGCACCTGATCCTTTTTGCGACTGTAGCTGGTCAAAAACATCCGGGTGCCGCCGGGGCAATTATAATCGGCCGAAAAAAGCGGCCGGTCATTCTTATTCGATTTTTCAGCCGGGTGCAATAGCTGGTCATCCCACCAAACAATACTATTGGTATTGCCGTCAAAATAACCCTTTATGCTGTACCGCCGGTAACCACCCACCAATGCGGGATAATAGGACGTGCCGGTTATGCTGTCGCCGTTTTGTATAAATTTTATTTCCGCCCGTTTGTTGTTCACCCTGCCCTTCCAAACACCGGTGATGGGTTGGCTATTGCCAATAATTTGAAAGCCAGCCGTTAGAACAACGAAAAGAACTATAAACCTGCAAAATTTCATCGGAATGCTTTTTGGTAGTACCTGTTGAAATTAAAACGGTTATTTGTCCGGTTAATTGCAAAACGCAAATTTTACAGTTATTTATCATTAAGCATGTAGCGCCAACAACCAGCGCCCGCCTGCCAGGAAGTTATTTTACTTTCTTTGTTTCATTGTTCTCCCAAAACTCAGCATTTTCTAGACCGAGCGCCGTTGAATTAAATACCGGGTCTTTTCCAGCTTTTTTCTGAAGTTCGTAATCTTTAAAGGCTATTAACGCCGGTTTTTGTAAAATTATGATCGCGATAATATTCAGCCATGCCATTATTCCCACACCTACATCGCCCAGGTCCCAGGCAACCTGCGCCGTGCGAATACAGCCAAAAAATACGGCGATCAGCATTCCGATTTTTAGCATAAGCATTAATGGCGGACCGCCCCTGGTTTGGGTTAAATACGCTACGTTGGTTTCGGCAATATAGTAATAGGCCATCAGCGTAGTAAAAGCAAAAAAGAAAAGCGAGACGGCCACCAGGTAACTTCCGGCGCCAATATAATCTTCTTCAAAATGCTCCCTGCCGCTTAGTGCTTTATCAATGGCGGCCTGGGTGTACGTGGCGCTTCCGTCTTTGTGTTGTACACCATCCTGCGTATAATACACTCCATGGTCAACAAGCAATTGCCCGTCTTTTCCCTTTACATTATACATGCCCGTAATTAAAATCATAAGCGCCGTGGCTGTACACACAAACAAAGTGTCAATATAAACGGAGAAAGCCTGCACCAATCCTTGTTTTACGGGGTGGCTAACTTCGGCTGCTGCCGCGGGATGCGGGCCTGTACCCTGTCCTGCTTCGTTTGAATAAACGCCCCTTTTTACACCTATGGAGATCATGGCCCCTGCAATGCCGCCAAATGTTGCATTAAGATCAAAAGCGCTAGAAAAAATGAGACCAAATACGCCGGGTATTTCGGCATAGTTCATCACTAAAATAATTACAGAAACTAAAATATACGCGATGGCCATAAAGGGGACTACATATTCTGCCACCCTGGCAATGGTTTTTATTCCACCGAATATGATCAAGCCCAGCAAAACAACCAATGTAACGCCCACGCTAAAATGGCTAAACCGAAAAGCGTTGTTTACGGCAGAGGCAATGCCATTGGCCTGCACCCCAGGCAATAATAAGCCGGTTGCCAAAATGGTGGCTACAGCAAACACACCCGCATATATTTTTGCAACCTTTTTATTTTTCAAGCCTTTTTCTATATAAAAAGCCGGTCCGCCGCGGTACTGCCCATTCTCTGTGCGTTTATAAATCTGAGCCAGGGTAGATTCTATAAAAGCTGAACCTGATCCCAAAAAAGCCACCGTCCACATCCAGAAAATAGCGCCTGGGCCGCCAATATAAATTGCCGTTGCTACCCCCGCAATATTACCGGTACCTACCCGGCCCGATAAAGAAACCGCCAATGCCTGAAATGATGAAATTCCCTCTTTTGATTTTTCGCCTTCAAACAACAGCCGGACCATTTCTTTTAACATCCGTACCTGGAAAAAGCGCATGCGAACAGAAAAATAAATACCTGTCAATAACAACAGGTAGATCAGTACATCGCTCCAGATAACGCTGTTTAGCGCCGATACAACTTGTTCAAGACTTATCATACTTAATATATTTATTGGTTTTGTCTGGCCAAAAAGGCCACTGCAACTATCAGCGCAAATTACCGATCTATCGGGTGCGTTTATCGCTAAATTCTGCAAAAGAAGAAGAAAAATTTATGCGCCCGCGCTATTGCCGATCAATTATTTAACCTGAACCTAAAAAGAATTCAACCTGGTTAAACTTTCTAAAAACCTGTTTAACTAATTGATAGTAAATTACTAATGAAGTTTTTTCAAAAATAAATTAATCTCAAATAAGAAAAATTTTAAGTACATTTAATTTTGCCTTTCTTAACTACCCCCTCACATCCAATATTTTTCAAAAAGCTGTAAAGGTTAATAATTCTCTGTACGCCATCATTTGTGTAATGGGGTTTATTGTGCGATTTTATGATTGACCGGCTAAACGGAGAAACTTTTTGAAAAATAATATTACCCAAAATCAAAGTACATTAACAAACTACCTGCTATGCGTACCCATTTTAACCATTCTGTTACTGCCATCAAATTGGTTCTTGCGATTTTTGTGGCTGCTGTAACATGCCTGCCTTTAAATGCGCAACAATTAAAAATTAAAGATTTTGCAGTTTGGGGCGGAGCCGCCTCAGCTTCCAGCTATAACAGCAGCCA
>JBBRCW010000359.1:0-6631 GCA_038204535.1 Chitinophagales bacterium
GATAGTAAGCCGATTGGCAAAACTATAGGAGCTTCTTCAATCATCTGAACATCGTCAAAATAAACCGGTATATTATTGGTGGCCACAAAAAACCGTAAGGCAACATAACCGGTAAAACTACTGGTATAAGCGTAAGACCCAAAAGTTGATTGTGTAGTAGTTAAAGCAATATTGCTAACGGTATAAAGGGTACTAAAAGGCGACACATCCATCAGCAGTCTTAAGGTAATGTTCCTCGGCGCATCAGCGTTTGCCTTAAAGGTAATCAAGTAGTTTCTGTCTTTCACTAAAAACACCCTTGTACTAAGTTGAACGTTATCAATACCGGTGGTAGAACCAAGGTTAGTGACGGTTACTTTACCCACATTGGTGGATGAACCGGCCATAGGAACAGATGCTACCGTGGCCGCGCCGCCATTTCTAGTGGCAAAGCTCCAGCCTGCGGTGTTTACATCAAAGGTAGGGTTGGCTACCATGTTTGTACCGGGTTCTGGAAGCACCGGGGTAACGGTTAACAACTCCGTTACATTCTTAGCCGGATTTGTAGCAGCATCCCCCGCCTGGGTGGCGGTAATGGTAGAAGTACCAGCAGCTTTTATTCTAATATTACCAGATATAATATCAGCCACGTTGGTGTTAGAACTTGTGTAGCTAACAGGTAAACCTAAACTGGAAGAGGCTCCGGGATTAAAATCTGCATTGCCAACCACTTTGATTGGAAGCGCATTGAATGTTATTGTTTGCAGGGCTTTAGTACCATCGTAGCCATAGCCCGTTATGGCAAAGTTGTAAGGGTTTTCGTCGGCATCATCGTTTACAATACTTATTGTGCCGGTATATACACCCACTGTTACGGGGGTTAATTTTACCTGGAAAGTAGCCGAACCATTGGCAGAAACTGTAGCCGGCGCATCCGTTTCAACAGAAAATCCGGTGCCTGTAACGGCAACTTTTGGGGTGCCTGAAATATTTAAGACGGCATCGCCAATGTTTTCGATGGTAAAGGTTACAATTTTAGGAACCGTTGAAGAAACATCACCAAAATCAAAACTTCCGGTATTGTCTGAAATATCAGTTGTTGCTTGCTTGAGGTTCATTTCGGGGCGTGGGATAACCGTAGCATATTCATAGGCCCCCATATCGGTAGAAAAACCTACCGGGCGGGCTACACCCAATATATCAATTAGGCTAAACTGTCCTGCCGTGTTGCTGCCATTATTTATAGCAGGGCTTGTACTCTTTAATTGCAAATTGGCAGTAGCATCTGTTGCCTGCAATACAAACTGCGGGTTAGCGGTCTTATCATTAGGACCATTTTTATACGATGGGCCGTTGAAATACATATTGTAATCATAAATTGTATTGGCGTCGTTTCCATTAGCATTTCCTCCGGTACGGGCATACATAATGTTGTTATAAATTTTTACATCAAAACATTGGTTGGCATCAATTTCGGGATAACCCACCACCGTTCCGTTATTGTAGGCGGTGTTGTTAATGATGTCCACATGGGCACATTTGTAAGCATGTACACCACCACCGCCATTGTTATAACTCACATTATTTTCCACCAGGTAGCGGCCAACATAGGGGGCCACAGTGGTGCCATTACCCAGGTTTACGTCCAGTATAATTCCGTTGCCATCACTAAGGGCATTAATGCGTTCCCAGGGGATTAGTGTTTTGTTGTTATGTACAATATTATTGCGAATGAATATTTTATAACTGGTTACGGCATCAATGCTTTTGGGATCAAGGATGCTGATACCACTACCGGCATACATAGAATACCAGCAGGTATTATACACCAGGTTATTTTCTATGGTAACGTAATCGCATCTAAAACCACCTATCCCGCCGCCTGTATCGTGTATTTTATTGTTACGTACAATAATATGATGCGCATCTGCCACGTTGCCGATGGAAATGGACCCGCAGTTGTACATAGAAATTTTGGGCCAGTCCCTAATACCATTTTCGTAATCCTGCCAGGTTTGGTAGGCATCGGCATAATTTAAGCTTTGGTTGGTGCCTTCAATTTCAAGGCCGTCAACAATTATATAGGCAGCATCAATAGCTATTGCCCGCCAAATTTGAAACGTAAGGCCTGTTAAAAGCTGAAGCTTAGGCGTGTGGCCAGGAAAGGCCTTGTACGTAATGTAATTGCCTTCGGTACCGCTTCGGGAAATAGTTAGGATGCTCTGGTTAAAATTGGAAATGGGGTTGTACGTGCCGTTCATTATAAACACCGTATCGCCAGGGTTGGTTAAGTTGGCGGCAGATTGGATGGTTGCCTTGGGTAGCGCAAAGGTGCCAGGATTAGCATTATTTCCGATTAAAGATGATACATAGTAATCGGTAGCAAATGCCTGGCAAGTGCATAGTAATAAGCCAACAATTAATTGAAATAGACTTTTCATAACTATGAGCGTTTTGTATTTAAATGAGGTGATGTAAAATGACGGCAGCTAATAAGATTAAAAAGCAATTTTATTATGAAATCTACCCAACTGGATTTTGGGTTTTATTCAGGGCGCATTATTGGTGCTTAGTTTGATTATAAAAGTTTTACTTCGCTTTTTGTAATAATAGATATACAAGCAAAATATGGTTATGGAGTACAAGAAAATTTCTTTTTAATTTTTTTACGGTCTACCCGAGGTTGAACAGGCCTTATCACCCATCATACATTCAATTGTTTCTTCATTTTTCTATATCCTGGTGTTTAAACCAGCACTTTTTCAATTGCTATTTCTACCAATTTGCACGAAAAAGTCATTCCGCTTCTATAATTTATTATTATTGTATTTTATCTAAAGTGATCGCTGCCACAATTATTCAATCTTATTTCATACTTACATTTTTTTTGGTTTCAACATTTTATCATCCTTCAACATCGTTGCCCGTCCGAATGGTTAGCCGGGCGGACATCGCACACTTGTACGGCATATTTTTAAGTCATCATTTATCGTGTTATTTAAAGCAGAGATGCTACAGTACAACTACCCCTATTTCACTGGCTGCAACTTAATGGCAAACCCACCACCATTTGCCATGTTGAATTTCATAACGGTGTTCCTGTTCATCTTTTTTATCTCTTTTTTAAAATCATTTCCTATGCGGTCTGCGTTGGCGCCATCCTTAAAAATGGTGGCAGTAAATTCTCCGGCTTTCAAAAAGCTGAAGGATAGCTGAACACTTTTACCGGTCCAGTTATTAAGGCCGCCAATATACCAATCCTTTCCTTTGCGGCGGGCTATAATGGCGTAGTCACCCACCTTACCATCCAGCGGAATGGTTTCGTGCCAGGTGTTTGGCATAGCTGCCAGGTACTTCAAAATTTCGGGTTCGTTTTCGTAAGCAGTTGGGGCATCAGCCAGCATTTCAAACGGTGCATAATACATAGTGAACATAGCCAGTTGATTGCAACGGGTGCCCTGCGTCATAGGGCGATAAAAGCTTTTTCTGTAATCAATTTTATTTGCATTGTACATACCGCCGGGTGTATAATCCATTGGGCCGGCAAGCATTCGGGTAAACGGCAATATGGTTGCCTGGGTGAGCAGATCGACCTCCGAAAATTTATTCCATTCCAGCCCCTGCACCGCTTCAAAGTTTAAAATATTAGGGTACGTTCTTTCCATGCCCGTTGGCTTAAAGGCCGCATGAAAATCAACGATCATTTTTCGTTTGGCAGCTTCAGTGGCAAGGCGTTGGTAAAAGTTTACTACGGTTTGATCATCCCGGTTCATGAAGTCAACTTTCACACCCTTTACGCCCCATTTTTCAAACTGGTCGAGCGCTTCCGTCATTTGGCGGTCAAGGGTATGCCACACACACCAAAGCACAATGCCTACGCCTTTTTGTTTGGCATAATTAAAAAGATAAGGCATGTCTAACTTGCCTGGCAGTTGCGTGGAGCCATCTAATACCACACTGCCATCATTCACTTTAAGCAAGTCAAACTGGTCGCTCCAGCCTTCATCCATCATAATATATTCGAGTTTATTTTTAGCGGCAAAGTCAATAAAGTACTTGTACGTTTCAGTATTTAAACCCGACTTAAAGTTCACCCCGGTAAGGTTGTTTGCATTCCACCAATCCCACGCCACCTTGCCAGGTTTAATCCACGAAGCATCGCCTATTTTATTTTCGCTGGCTAAGAGGTATACGAGGTTATTATATAAAAGATCCTTATCATTTTGTTCCAATACCATCAACCGCCAAGGAAAGCTGCGCGTGCCATTTGTTTCAGCTATATATTTCGCATCTTCATAAGAAATTTTATTGAAATTGTTTTGACCGCCAACACTGTCTTTTAAAACAAATTTTGGTGCAATACCTTTTAAAGTATAATCGCCATCGTATTGAAAATAGTGACCGGGATAATCAAGCAGGTCAGCCTCTGTAATAGCCATTTTTACCCCGTTACTCTCCACCAGCAACGGCATAGAACCCAACGTTTTCCTGGTAAGTGATGAGATATTTCGCTTTAAAAATTCTGCTTCATAACTAAACTGGTAAGAATTGGTGGTTTGTATAAATCCTTCTACATCACCTGCAAACCGGTAGTTGATATTTTCTTCTTTTACTTGTATAGTACCGGGCATGGAAGTTACAAAACGGTAAGCCACCCCATTGTTGAAGGCACGAAAAACAAGCCGGTAATTGTTGCTGAAACTGATGGTTAATTCATTGAACAGGTTTTTGTACACCTCGGCCATTCCGAACAACGGTTTTACCTCTTTATTTACCCTCCGCTGTTCTGTTTTGGCAACCTTATTTTTTTCACCTAATACTTTGCCATCTCCTAATACCAAAGAAATTTCGCTGGGCAGCAAAACCGTTTTTCCATTATAGCTTACCGTATAGGAAACCCGGTTGTCTGCACTTACTGTTACCGCTATCTTTTTATTGGGCGATAATAAATTGTATGCGTTTGGCTGTGCTTTTGCATTTGCAAACAGCAAAACAAACAGCGTTAAGAGAAGTGATGTTTTTTGTAAAGACATTTGTTTTATGATTTTCACATGGTAAATACTAAGTAAGTGTTCAATATTTAAATTATAGTACAAGTATGCGATCTCCGTGGTAATAGAGACAGGCTGCAACGATGATGATAGTAACACCAATGCCCGGCCAATAAAAACAACACGAAACATCTACCACCTTAATTTACTCGGTACAGGCTTACCATCAATTATTAAGATTAAACGATAACAGGCACTTCAAAATTGAAAGGAGAAAAGCGATCAAATATAATGGGGTAAGTTAAAGTATTACCTACCCTGTTTATAAGGCAAAAAGGTACGCTTTATTTTACACTGCCTGATTAGTAATTACAAACCATACAAAGTTTTGAACATCCCCGATGCGCCAAGCTATACGCACCACTTCTGTTATCTTATTTTCATTTAGAAATAATTCAACATTGGTAAAAAATTTCCCTTCGAACCTTAAACACTGGTAGACATTTTCTTTATCCTGCTAAAAAGTTTTCACCCTGTATTGATTACCTGGATTAAACTTTGCCTTCAGCAAGAGGTAATCTTCGGCATGTTTTTTTATAAAAGAGGGGTTAGAGATGATCTTAAAAGCTTCGATCCGCTGTTGTGGTGTAAGCAGGTAATAATCATTTTCAACAGAAGAAGCCAGTATTATACTGCCTTTACGTAAGGCCGCCAGGCTACTATGGTCGAAAGAAAAAGTTAATGACGAAGGTTTGGCAGAAAAAGAACTGCCATAGATGGCAGGTTGTAAAACAGATGTAGTCGAAAGCATTTCTGCATTTATCATATTGCAAGTTTTAGGCGATTTGTGGCGATGTAGCAGCGTCTTCTTTTGATAATATTAAAGCTTCTTACATAAGCATACTTTTCGTTTAATTTTAGTAAGAAAATATTATTTCAATAGAGTAAGAGCTACTACTTGGTAAAATAAGTGCCATTTTGCTTTAATTTCTTCCTCAATTGAACTAAAAATGATACTATTTTGATTTGCGGGAGAAAAAGCTGTGCCTGATCAATGAATCGCCTGTTACACAATGAAATGACTATTGATATAAGCACCACTTCCATAATATTCAGTACATCTAATAAGGTGTATGTGATCCTATATCAAAAAGTAACAACCATTTGGTGAGAAAAAAGTGGTTTGATTATTTGAAAATTTTTCTGGACAGACAACAATACTATTTGTCGGGATGCTGTGATAGGAAGGTTTCTGACCTATCGACAAAGTCACAATAACAACCACACTTGCTTTTCGGTTATTCAGTTATATCTACTTTGGTAAAACAGGTAGTCTTCCAAAATAAGAAAGTAGGCAACTACATTGCCGAACCATAAACAAGGCCCGGCTTCCTTTTCCTTTTTGATGCAACCAACGTATACAATAAAAGAACAGCAGCAAGCGCAGCACCAGTGAGCTGGCCTACGGATGCAGGTAGACCAAAGCCCTCGGGGGCAATTAAAATATAAGAGGTAGTAACGGCGGTCATAAAAACGGCTGGTACCAGTGAGATGAAATAAAACTTCTTTTCTTTTAAAAGAAAGGCGGTAATCGTCCACAACACAACGGTGGCCAGTACCTGGTTTGACCAGGCGAAATAGCGCCAGATGATGGAGAAATC
>JBBRCW010000360.1:0-6602 GCA_038204535.1 Chitinophagales bacterium
CATATTATCGGATGGCAAAGAAATCAATGCAACTTTTGAGCTGTATGGGGTAGACATTGCAGTTGAATTTAATCGCATTCCCTGGGCAAGGCTGAGTTTTTTGGACGGTGATGCGGCAAAGCCTCAATTCAAAGCAGCGTATGCAAAGGATTTTGAACCAGGCCGTAACATCGAAATAAAAATGCAGTTACAGAACATGGAGGGTGATAAAAGTAAGCCAGCCATTTTTAAGGGAATAGTAGTTGGTCAGCGGCTTGAACTGGATGCCGGGCAGTCTGTACTTGTAGTGGAAATACAGGACAAAAGCCGGTGTATGAACGGGAGCCGGCAAACGCGTGTTTTCGAGAAAAAGAAAGACACAGAGATCATGAAACAACTGGTTACAAAATTTAATGGCATGCAGGCGGGGCAATGGCAGGACTCTGCTTACGAGCATGAAAAGATGATTCAGTTTGATTGTACGGATTGGGATTTTCTGGTTTCAAGGGCCGAAGCGAACGGATACCTGGTTTCGGTTTCTAATGGCAAGCTAAACCTGGTGAAGGCTGATGCCGGACCAGGTAAAGTACATAAAATAATAAACGGCAACAGCGATATCTATGATCTTGAAATGGAATCGGATGCTGGTGACCAATTCAAAAAAGCCACGGCAGTGGCATGGGATATTAAGCAGCATAAACACCTTTCAAATTCAGCAAACAGCAATTACAAATCGAAATTTGGAATTGCCGCCCAACCTGATACTTTAAAAAAAATTACCCGGCCTGATAACCGGTTGTTTTATGGTGGGGTAACAACAGTGCAGGAACTGAACTCCTGGTCGAAAGCCAGTGAAGCGAGGTCAAAGTTATCGGTGATGCGTGGCCGTCTCAGTGTACCCGGTATGCCCGCATTGCAATTAGCTGAATTTATTGAGCTGAAGGGCCTGGGTAACCGCTTCAACGGAAAGGCCCTTATCAGCGGGTTCAGGCACCGCATTGACCCTGGGTCGTGGATTACCGATATACAGCTTGGCTTTTCGGCTGAACCGTTTTGGAAAAACGATTTTATTGTTTCGCCTCCCGCCGCAGGGTTATTGCCGGCAGTAAACGGACTCCATATCGGCGTAGTTACAAAATTTGAAGACGATCCAAATAAAGAATTTCGCGTGGGGGTAAAATTGGCCGCCACTGCTAACGACACGAAAGGCTTTGTTTGGGCGCGGTTAGCAAACCCCGATAGTGGCAAAGGACGAGGATGTTTTTTTTATCCCGAAAAAGATGATGAAGTTGTTTTAGGATTTCTGAATGATGACCCCCGGCAGGCTATCATCCTGGGTTCCTTATTTGGCTCGGGCAACACACCGCCGACAGGATTGGATAAATTAGATAAAGACAATGCCAAAAAAGGAATCGTTACCAAAAGCGGACACACCCTGGTGTTTGATGACAAGGAAAAATCTATTACCATCCGCACATCGGAAAAGAACAGTATTGTGATGGATGAAAAAAATAAAAAAATTGAAGTGAATGATGAACATGGAAATGTAATATCCATGAGTAAAGATGGCATTTCAATCAGCAGTAAGAAGGCAATAAAATTTGAAGTTGCCGGTAATAAACTGAGCATGGATGACAGCGGAGTGGCATTTAAAAGCGCAAATAAAATGACTTTGGAGGCAAGTGCTGTCATGGAAATAAAAGGGGCACAAATTGAACTGAAATAATATGGTGCATAACTCAAACTCTTTTTTGAAAATGAAGTTTAAGAAGGTCATTTTTTAGCTATAGTAATAAATACAAACCGATATAAGAAAATGGAAAAATCAAAACAAATTGAATTACACCTCACTATTGACGAGGTAAACACCGTGCTGGAGGCTATGGGACAGCTTCCCTTTGTAAGGGTTTATGCGGTGATCGAAAAAATTCAGCAGCAAGCTGCTCAGCAGTTAAACGGTAAAGCGAATGCTGAAGCAGAAACGCAAGAAAAAACCCCGCAAATTAATTAAAGAATGAATAGCGCAAATAGCTTCCTGGGGCGTGGCTGGCATTTTCCTCCTGCATTTTCAGAAGGAGGGGCTGACGTAAAGATGGCAGAAGCCGAAGAGGATATTGAACAAAGTATCCGGATCATTTTAGGTACCCGCCCTATGGAACGCACCATGCAGGAGGACTTTGGGTGCGATATTAAAGAGTTTCTCTTTGAAGCCCTGAGTCAGCGTGTAGTTACAGGAATTGAGCAGGAAATATCTGAATCCCTGCTTTATTACGAACCCCGTATTGAAGTGGAGGAGGTGAATGTAGATGACAGCAAACTGGAAAGCGGGATGTTGCTGATCAACCTGCGTTACTTTGTTCGCAGCACTAATACCCGTTATAATATGGTTTATCCCTTTTACCTGGGCGAAGCCACTGATATTTAAAATAAGAAAAGATGCCTGATTTTGTCCTTTTGCATGGCGACATCGTCAATTTTGTTCCGGCATTCGGGCCAGCGATTGTCGTAGTACGCCCCGGCCAATTGGTGGCGTCCGGGCCCGCAACGGCAACCGGTAAAATGATCTGCCTCGAAGGTGATGAAAGCAAGGTATCGGTGCCTGGCTGCATGTATATGTCGGGCGCCTTTTGTATACCTGGCACCGGAACCCTGAAAATTGCGAGCCTTGCTCCAAACCAAAAAACAATGAAGGTAAAACATAAGGGAAAGCTACTGTTATTAAAAGGAGCGCAGTTTATCGCGCAGTTCGAAGTAGCGAGCCCTGCACAACAGCCCGCCCCACCAGGACCGAATGTACCCGACCCTATGCCAAAATATATTGGGCAGGGATCTTTTGTAACCACCAACATAAATGTGAAGGCTACCTAATCAAACCATGGATTTTAATAACGACATATCATCTTACAGCAGCGACGGAACATCCCGCCAAATGAGGTTTATACCTGCGTTAGACCCCGACCTTGTTAAACCGTTTGATTATACCACCGTTGACCTTTTGCAATACGCACAGGCGTATTCAAAATTTGTAAAGTATTACAATGATAATAACGAACCGGCAGGCGACTGGAGCCAATTACTGGGTGACCCGGATGATGCCAACAATCTGAAATCGTTAACAGAAATGGCGCGTTACCTTGATGATCCTGCATCTGTCAGCGATCGTCAAAAGGAAAAGTTCAGCCGCCCGCATGTTGCGTTATTTTTAAGTTTCCTGGGCTTGATGCGCCATGCACAACATGAATTTAACAGGCTTCCTAAACGTCATCTCAAATTTTATTACAACGAAGTTTTGGGTTTGCGTCCCGAACCTGCCCGGCCCGACAGTGTTAATGTGTTATTTAGCATATCAGAGGACACCGACCAATTTTTTTTGAAGGCAGGCACGGCGCTGAATGCAGGTGAAGATGAAGAAGATAAGCCGCTCACTTACATTACTGACCACTCGTTACTGATCAATCATGCACGGGTATCTCAAATTCAAAATCTTTTCTGCGATCAGACGACAAAGAAACTATACGCTGCAGTTGCGCCTGCAAGGTTGACGGCAGCACCTGATCCGGCGGTTGAATTAGACAGATGGAAAACCTTTGGCTCAAAAGTAACAGGCAAGGAAGTACAACGGGGATTGGGTATTGCCAGCCCCTTACTGATGTTAACCGAAGGAGAAAGGAAGATAATAATTGAATTTAATTTGGAAACCAAAGATAAAGAACAGCTTCAGGATACGTTTAACCGCGCCCTGTTTTATGCCAGTTCAGTAAACGGTATGATAAACCTGCCTAACGGCGTTTTTGAAATTCAGGATTTATCTCAAAGCAATTCAAATGTAAAATATTCCCTTTCTTTAACAAATACTGCAGTAGCAATTGAACCGCTGCAATCCGTATTGCCGGGATATCCTCCCTGCCCATGGCCGATAATTAATATAGTATGGGCTAATCCTGAATTGGTGTCTGCGTTAAAACTTGCAGCATTAACGATTACCGTTCAAGTAAAAGGACTCACAAAATTGATTGCAAGCAATACGCAGGGGCCTCTCGACGTTACTAAGCCTTTTGAACCATTCGGTAACGAGCCGTTGATTGGCACAGCATTCCGGTTAACCCATCGCGAATTAATCGATAAAAGGCCAGACACAATAAAACTTTACACCGGGTGGGCTGGTGGAATTCCTGCATTAAAAGATTATTACCAAACCTATTTAGAAGTTGGGAAGGCCGCAGGGGTTGAACCTGTATTTACCAACCTGGTTACCGGCCAGGTATCAGTAAATCTTTCGGAACCGGATCAAAATAATAATGTTCAACTATTTGCCGGTTCCCTCTTTGATATTAATATAAGCCCGATTCCTAAAACAAACCTTACACCACCCCTCAATGCTGCCGGAGAAATTGCACCCGATAAGATCAATCAATACCGACACCTCAATATGGTACTTGAAGGCGATGGGTTTATGCAGGAAAAATACGGTTTGCTCCAAAATAAATTGTCAAACCTGTCGGCAAAAAACGACGCACCTAAGGTAACTGCAAGAACGACAACAGAGGGAACTACCTACACAGTCACCGGTTTAGAGTGGAGCAAAAAAACCTTACCTCCGCCTTATGTACCCAAACTTATATCCATATCAATTGACTACACGGCCTCGGTCAGTGATACGGATATAGGCCAAATCCAGGTTTTTGCCCTGCATCCGTTTGGTTATACAGGTCCCCATTCTGCGTCGGATAAAGAAGTACTGGCTCATCCCTATAGTAACGATGGTGAACTGTATATTGGCATTGAGGGATTACAGCCGCCGCAAAACCTGTCGGTGTTATTACAACTTTCCGAAGGAAGCGCTGAACCCGAAGCACCCGAAGCAAAACTAAGCTGGAGTTGCCTGCAGGATAATAATTGGGTTGGGGGGCTTGACAAAGAATCATCCGGTCCGCTCATCCTTTCTGATGATTCTAACGGCCTTCTGCAATCTGGCATCATACGGTTTTCGTTCCCTTCCGGCTTAACAACCGGTTCAACAATTATGCCTCCGGGACTGCTCTGGCTGCGGGCAATAGTTTCGTCTAAAAGACAAGCGGTTCTCCCACCTTCAATCTACCAAAGTACTGATGCAGTGAGCGATCTGCTTGCGGTACATACGCAGGCAGTGCAGGCAACATTTCAAAACAACGATAATGCCCACACGCACTCTCTTCATCCACTAAAGCCGTTGTCCATTACAGAACTGGCAGAAGATGTGCCGGCTATTGATAAGGTGATTCAGCCCTACTCTTCGTACGGGGGGCGCCCTTCTGAAAACGACTTGGAGTATAATACAAGGGTAAGCGAACGCCTTCGGCATAAAAACCGTGCTTTATCCAATTGGGATTATGAAAGACTGGTGCTGGAAAACTTCCAGGGAATTCACAAAACAAAATGTAATTGGGCCCACAAAGAGCCGGGATTAGTATCTATGGTGGTAGTACCAAACATTCGACTACAGCACCCCTTTGCCCCGTTTGAGCCTAAAGCCCCGGTAAAGACATTAAGGGAAATAGAAAATTTTTTACAAGCCAAGGCGCCGCCATTTGTGGAGGTTAAAGTAAGCAACCCAGGCTACAGCATAATTCAATTAAAATTCCAGGTTAAATTCAAAAAAGGATCCGACCCGGGGTATTACGTCAATGTATTGCAGGAAGAACTGAAAAAATTCCTCTCTCCCTGGGCCTACGATGAAGGAGCCGATATGGAATTTGATCAAACCATTTACTCGGGGGGCATTGCCTATTTTATTGAGCAGCAATATTATGTTGATTTCATTGCCAGCCTTGAACTTTTCAGGTTCCGGAACGGCAAAAAAGAGGACAGCTCAAAATATGCACTCAGTAATCATGATCGCAGTGCAATTTGGGTGAGTGCACAGGAACATTATATCAGTGTAATAAAGACAGACACTCCCGATTATGGTATTGGAGCCATGCGTGTGGAGTACGATTTTCAGTTGGCTGAATAATATTTAAATCACAACAAAAAACCGTTATAAAATGGCACTTACAAATAAGGATACCTTAAAAGGATATTTTAAAGCCGGGACAATACCTACGGAATCTAATTTTTCAGACCTGATAGATTCCGCTTTATCAGAAAACGGGAATAATTTGCTGTTTCTCGATAATGCGAAAAGTAAGATTGGTATTGGAACAGAAAGTCCGGCAGCAAAATTAGATGTGGCAGGTAGGATTGTGCTCCAAACTGCTGAAGGAAGGAATTTTTTTAAAGATAGTGAAAAGAATGATGGTACCGGACTGAGGGTTGGGGCAGCATGGGGCATGTATGGAATTTATGCTGAAAATGGGGCTTGTGCCATTGGGGGTATAGAGGGCGTTAGTTTGCAAAATGGTGTCGTTAATGTTAAAAAGGGCGGAAATGTTGGTATTGGCACTTCGAACCCGAACCAAAAAATTGAAATAGGTGGCAATGGAGGTTTGGGGTTTTCAGGTCCGAATCTAAACTCTGCCGATAAAAAACTATACTCCCCCGCTGATGGCGACCTGGAATGGATGACTCATAACAGTGCCGGAGTGCATGGTTTTGCAATCAGCCACCAGGGAACTAAAGCAGTTTATTTAAATACATTTGGAAAT
>JBBRCW010000361.1:0-6594 GCA_038204535.1 Chitinophagales bacterium
CTGCCAATATGCATACTGGCAGACGGTCTTTATCCCAATAAAACCTTTATGCAAATCTGCCAAAGCAATGACTGGGCTTATATAGTGGTACTTAAAGACGACAGCCTCAAAATCCTGCAGCAGGATATTGCTGACACAGAAAACAAGCAGCGCCGCAGCATTGAACACTGTAGCACCGAGGCCAAAGGAAAGACCCATATAAAGCAGTTACACAACTGGATAAACCTTCCCTTTTGCTATAGTAACCACACCCTTTATTGGTTTAGCTGCCAGGAAACCATCACCCGATATGATAAAGACAACCTGCCGCTCGAAAAGCAGGATACACCTACCACCTTTGTATGGCTAACTAACCTACAGGTAACCCAGAAAAATGTTCGTGAACTGGCACATACCGGCAGAAGCCGCTGGAAAATAGAGAATGAAGGCTTTAATACACAGAAAAACGGCGGCTACGCGCTTGGCCACAAATACTCACGCAAGAGCTTTGACAGTTACAGAAATTATTACCAATGTATGCAGATGGCTCACCTCATTAACCAACTAACAGAACACAGCAGCAACATTGTCGAATTGAAAGCAAAAAACAAAATCACCATCAAACACCTGTGGAAGCAACTACTCAACTGGTTTACTTCTGCATTGGCTGATGCAAGTGAATTTGAAACATTAAAGCGATGCCAGATAAGATTGCTATAATGGCACATAGCAACAGCGTAGTTAACAAAATTAAATAACCCCGCCACAAAGCGGTTCTTAAAAAAACAAGGAGGTAACAAAGCAGACAAACAAATAATGACAACACCCCACGGCCGCAAACGATTTTTGACGGCCAAATAATCTATTGCCAAAAATCATAAACGAATTTTAAATTCTTAATCGCTGAATTGCTGACATCCGGGCTTGTTTTTTAAGCTGATGTAAAAATTTCCTACTTTCACGTTCTGATGAAAAAATAGTAGCTACCAGGGCGATCAAGAGGACAGCAGAAGAGTAAACGGCAGTTCATCAGGCAAAAGTTGATTAAATGAAAGCAATTATTCCGGTGGCCGGCGCAGGAACCAAATTAAGGCCACATACCTATACACAGCCAAAAGCGCTGATACCAATAGCCGGCAAAACTATACTTAGTTTTATTGTGGATCAGTTGGCCAGCGCTGGTATCACCGAATTTATTTTTATAGTCGGTTACCTGGGCGAAAAAATTCAGGAATACGTTAATGCCACCTATCCGGACCTTACCTGTCATTTTGTATTTCAAAATGAGCGAAAAGGCACGGGGCATGCCATTGAGCTTACAAAGGCATTGGTGGGTAAAGATGAAATTTTTGTTGCGCTGGGCGATACCATTTGCGAGTACGATGTAAAAGAAATGGTGAACAGCCCTTACAGTATGCTGGGTGTTAAAAAGGTAGATGATCCGCGAAAATTTGGTGTTGCCGAAATTGATGAGGATGGATTTATTGACCATGTTGTGGAAAAACCTGCGATTCCAAAAAGCAATATGGCATTGGTAGGCCTTTATAAAATTAAAGAGACCGGGTTTTTATTCGGATGTCTAAGCCATATTTTTAAGGAGGATATTACCACACAGGGAGATTATAACCTGACCGACGCATTGGACTGTATGATTAAACGCGGTGCAAGATTCAAAGCATTCAGGGTAAGAAACTGGTTCGATTGCGGTAAGAAGGAAACACTATTGGAGAGCAATGCAACACTTTTGAAAAAGGTGGGGGGCAATGTAAAAGCAGATCATGGGTTCGAAGATACCATCATTATTCCGCCTGTTAGTATTGCCCCCGGCTGTACCATAAAAAATTCAATTATAGGGCCCCACGTTGCAATTGGCGCCAATACCAATATACAATACTCTATTGTAAGAGACAGTATTATCGGATCGTACACCAACCTTTTTGAGGTAGTGCTGGATAACAGCTTAATCGGTAGCGACGCATCGGTAAAAGGATTAAGCCGCAGTTTAAACATTGGCGATAATACCGAAATAGATTTTGGATAATGCCCCAATTAAAGTCGATAGTCAACAGTAGTATTTATAGTCACTGTCCGATGACCTTTATCAATTCTAAAAGATGAAATTTAGAACCGCGATATTACCTTTCATTCTGCAATAGGAAAAAAAGTAAAGAGGCTGGCTCATTGGTTTTGAGCCAGCCTCAGCAAATATTAGTCAAAGACAATTTTTAGTATTTTCTAAACGCCCATTTCCACATCTCTTTCCACGTTACTTTTTTGCCATACATTAAAATGCCGGTCCTGTAAATTTTTGCACTTACCCAGGTGGTGCCTAAAAAACCTATTACCAGCAAAACCATACTTAACAGCAATTGCCAATAAGGTACAGTGCCGGGCACGCCAAAGGGTATGCGTGCCATCATTACAATGGGCGAAAAGAAAGGGATCATACTACTCCAGGTTGCCAGGCTGCCCGAAGGGTTGGTAATGGCATTGATCATAATAATGATGGCAATGATAATCGGCATAGTGATGGGTAGTAAAAGGCTTTGCGCATCCTGCGGATCTTCGTTAACTGAACTGCCCACAGCAGCAAACAACGATGCGTAAAAAAGATAGCCGAACAAAAAGTAAAACAAAAAACAACCTACTATTAAAAACCAGTTGGCGCTGCCGAGTGTTTCCTGAATTTCGGCCCACTTGCCAGCCGCACCATTCGCCACAGCGGCACTTCCGCTGGGTATTTGCCGGGTGGCCTCACTTGCCTGTTGCAAGGTTTCCTGCGAAAATATTGCTCCCGCAGCGGTCGATAAACCTATGATCAAAACGATCCATAACAGTAATTGCGTTAGTCCTACTGCGCCTATTCCCACAATTTTACCGATCATTAATTGAAATGGTTTTACCGACGATACTACTACCTCTGCTATTCGATTGGTTTTTTCTTCCATAACGCCACGCATTACCATAGTGCCGTAAATAAAAAGGGTAATATATATTAAAAATCCGCTGCCGTAACCAATACCATAGGCCAGTCCGCTATTGCCTTTTTTTATAGTGCCGCCCTCATAATATGCCTGCTCAACCTGTGCCCGCGCTGCACTTTTACGGGCACTGTCCAGCGACTGCATATCTATATTATAGGTGTTTTTCAGCATCTTATTTTCCATTGCCGCATTTATGCGGTCTTCCAAATTATCTTCAGCAATCATTCCAAATTGCTTTTTTGAGATCAGCCGGTATTTGTTGTTACTGTCGGTAGGTACATATAAGACCCCGCTAAAACCTTTTTGCTGATAGTTGGTGCTATCCACCCCCTGGGGAAATGAAAAAGTAATGGCTTTGGCATTTTCAATTTTGCCATTAAACAAGTTTGTTTCATCAACTACCGCCACGGTTTCCTGGTCAACATTTTTAACCGAAATAAACGTTACCGCTGTAATCAGGCCGACAAATAACAGCGGAGTTAGAATAGTTGAAAGAATAAAGGTTTTATTACGTACGCGGGTCAGGTATTCTCTTTTTATAATGAGCCAGATTTTTTTCATGTAATCAATTTTTTTTTAATGAGGTTGTTGCGTAGGGCGATCAGGAAACTTTTACAAATTGGCGGCTGTTTTTTGTGCCTTCCACCAGTTTTATAAAAATTTCGTTGAGTGAAGGCAGTATTTCGTTAAACGATTCAATTATGCCTTGTTGCTGTAAAAAATATTTTAAGACGTCGTTGCTGTTATAACCCTCTTTAATTTTTACGGTCAGTTTATGATCAAAACGTTTAATCAAATCAAAAACATCGCTGTTTATTTCGTCCGGTGTTTCGTTCAGTTGAATGCTAAACAGGTTTTCTTTAAATTCCTGCTTTATGTTTTGCACAGTGCCATCCAATATTTTCTTTCCCTGGTTCATTAGAACAATGTGGTCGCAAATTTCCTCCACCTGTTCCATACGATGGGTGCTAAAAATGATGGTTGCTCCACCTTTAGCCAAATGGTAAATTTCGTCTTTTATCAGGTTCGCGTTTACAGGGTCAAGTCCGCTAAATGGTTCGTCTAGTATAATTAGCCTGGGCTGATGCAAAACTGTAATAACGAATTGAAGTTTCTGGCTCATCCCTTTACTAAGATCTTCCACCTTTTTATTCCACCAGGTTTCCATTTCCAGCCGTTTGAACCAATATTTAGTTTTTTCCATGGCATCGGCATAACCTAAACCTTTAAGCTGGGCCAGGTAAAGCGCTTGTTCGCCGATCTTCATTTTTTTATATAAACCGCGTTCTTCGGGCATATACCCTATAAACAGGTTGTCATTTAATGGATTGAACTTTTTTCCATTAAAAATAATCTCACCTTCATCGGGAAAGAATATGCCGGTGATCATACGCAGCAAAGTGGTTTTACCAGCACCGTTGGGGCCTAACAAACCAAAAATGCTCCCTTCCTTTAAGGAGAAACTTATATCATCTACCGCTTTTTGGGTTGCGTAATATTTTTTTAGATTTTTTAATTCAAGTAGTTGCATAAATTAACCCGTTTGTTTGTTTTGAAATATATTCTAAAATGTCGGGATCGCCTGAGATGCTGCATAAGTAGAAAAAAAATAGAGGATATTACAATTAAAGTAAAAAATAAAATATTTTTCTTACTTCAATCAACCAGACATGCAGTTTACTTAGCACAATTTCTCAGGGCCGTGGTCAGGAAAAGGAAAAATAAAATGGCGGTTAAACTTTCTATTTCACCTTTTTTCTTAGTGGGCAGATCAATTGAAAAAAGACGCAGCCGGCATCGTTACCAGGGCTGTTGTTCTACATCGTAATCTCCCATTCAAGATTGCTTTATTTATTTATATCGATATTGTCAATCAATTTTAAGAATGTTTAGCAAACAATCTATTGATATTGATCATCCATTAATATAAACCGAATCATCTTTGTAATTATGAAAATATCATTTTTTTCGACACAGCCTTATGATAAAACATTTTTTGAAAAGTACAATGAGGGCTTCGCGTTCGACCTTCGCTTTTATAAAGCCTCATTAAGTATAGAAACCACCAGCCTGGTGCAGCAAAGCGAGGCCGTTTGTGTATTTGTAAACGATCAGCTAGATGCAAAGGTCATCGAATTGTTGGCCACTAATGGGGTTAAAATAATAGCATTGCGATGTGCAGGTTTTAATAATGTTGATTTGGATGCTGCCAGGGCAAATAATATTCGGGTTTGCAGGGTGCCTGCATATTCGCCCGAAGCGGTTGCCGAGCATGCCATCGCTATGATTTTAACGCTCAACCGCAAGATCCACAAAGCCTATAATCGCGTTCGCGAACAAAATTTTTCTTTACATGGCCTGTTGGGTTTCGACCTGCATGGCAAAACCGTAGGAGTAATTGGCACCGGTAATATAGGACATGCTTTTTGCAAAATAATGATCGGTTTTGGCTGTGAGGTTGTTGCCTTTGATGTGGTGGCTAATAAAGATCTGGAGGCTATTGGCGTGCAATACATGCCGTTGGCCGACCTGTTGCCTTTAAGTGATATACTTTCGCTGCACTGCCCGTTAAACGAACAAACAATCCATTTAATAAATACCGAAACGCTACAGATGATGAAGGATGGCGCTATGCTGATCAATACCAGCAGGGGCGGACTTGTTGATACGAAGGCAGCAATCCAGGCATTAAAATCGGGTAAGTTAGGATACCTGGGAATTGATGTGTACGAACAGGAAGATAAACTGTTTTTTCGCGACCTTTCCTCCGACGTTATTCAAGACGATGTGATGGCCAGGTTAATGAGTTTTTCAAACGTGCTGATTACTTCCCACCAGGGATTTTTTACGACAGAAGCACTTACCCAAATTGCATTGATAACATTACAAAATGTTAAAGACCTTTTAAACCATGGCAATTTAAGCAAAGCGGGTACGTTATTAGTTTGATAAACTTTTACATGCCGCCTTGTTTCGGTAAAAAAACTTTTTCTTTGTTGTTATGAAATTGATTAAAACTTTTGCTATTCTGCTGGTTGGAATCTTTATGATTGCAGCTTGCCAGAAAGAATATAGCGTAGAAACCGGCAGCGTTGGCGGTTTGGCCGTAGGAACCCTGAAGGATTCGTTAGGCGACTGCCAGCCTATGACATTAAGAGGCCTTTATTTCGCGGATTCTACGCTTACAGATAGCAATTATGTGACCGTGCAGGTTAATATAACTGTACCGGGTTCGTACAAAATTTTTACAGATGTTCAGAACGGGTATTCCTTTAAGGATTCTGGCTATTTTGCTACCGCAGGCCTTATTACCGTAAAGCTGAAAGCGAGCGGCAGAGCGATGTTACCCATCACCTCCGACTTTACCGTTTCTTTCGGTACCAGTTATTGCCTGTTCTCTGTGCCTGTTTTGCCAAAAAGTTCAAGTTCACCGGCCGTTTATACCCTGTCGGGCACACCCACTAATTGCACGAATGCGGTTGTGCAGGGCGCCTACACCGCTGGCACGGCTCTAAACAGCGGCAATAGAGTTACCATTGAGGTAAATGTAACTACAGCAGGTACTTATGTAATAACCACCCCGCAAACCAATGGTATGACCTTTCTTGCAAATGGCGCCTTTGCATCAACA
>JBBRCW010000362.1:0-6584 GCA_038204535.1 Chitinophagales bacterium
AAAAATCTTGTAAAGCGGATAAAGGCTGTTGAAATTTTTCCAAACGTAAAGCACAGCGACCACTGCCCGGTGTATTTAGAGCTGGGTGATAAGTAGGTTGGTTTGAAGCAAATAGCCACAAAGACGCAAAGGCGCAAAGGAACGCTAAAGATGATCTTCGACTTGGGAGCACAGGGCTTTTATCTCTCTACCCCCCCTTTAGGGGTCGGGGGCTTGCCGGGGGCTAATCCTCATAAAACTCTTGCAGCGACCTGAAATAACTTTCGTTCCAACCCTCTACAATTTCTTCATATACTTCGTCGGGTATATTGGTATGTTTAAGCTCGGCCGAGGTGCCATGTTTGTGCGGATGCAGTTTGATGGTCACAATCGATTCTTCTTCCTGCTCGCCAAAATACCATTGCTGCACGATCTTCTTTCCTTCTTCAAATTCAAGGTTTTTACCGGCAATACTTTCTTCCCACAAACTAAATTCGCTGCCGGGTTCGGTACTCATTTCTGCTGGTTCGCCCGTCCATAAACGAATGGTATTCGGATTGGTAAGGGCCAGGTAAACGTCTTCGGGCGGCGCCGATATAATGTAATATTTCTTATAATCTTTCATGGGGGTATCAAAACAGTTTATGCGGCGAATGTAGGACTAAGCGCCCTAAATCAGTTTTCCTCAATCCAACTTTCCCTTTTGCATTCTAAATCCATCGGCTATCCGATCACCCCGCGCTTCAATCCATTCGGGTTTAAGTGCTTGAAAAAATATGCCAAAGCAGGGCAGCGGTGCATTGTTACAATCATGTGCCGAATCTTCTATATACAGTTTAAAGCCTGGTTTCATTTTTATAAATGGAAAGGTGGAAAGGTCGTTATGCCGGCTGTGTTCAACCGGCGGCACGGGCATCAGCCAATATTTACAAATGGAATAATCGTTAAAAAACTTACTGCCATAATGCAGATAATACCCGCAACCCAGCAAAAAGAACACAAGCGATATTTTAAATAGCCACGGTTTAAACTGACTGGCTTTGGTAAGATATAAGCCTGAAATGGCTATGCCCGCCACCAGGTAACCATAAGCAAAACGATAGTCGGGTGAGTTGATGATCCACAAAACCACCGCAGCAAGATTTATCAGCAAAAGAAACATAAACCGGTAATGCTTTTTTTTGATTGAAATTACCAGGGCAGTTATCAAGCTCAATAAACTCATCACCAATAATCCAAAACTGACAGCCAGCCCATTAGTAAAATTGGCTTTTACCCACAAAGGAAACCATTGGATGAAAGGCAGGCTGTTTACTGCTTCCCAATCGGAGCCGATCAGCTTTGGTCCGTTATTAATTAACAATTTGTCCAAATGTAATATGGCAAAAGGCACTTTCCAGTCGGGGTGCAGAAAGCCGGTAAAAGACAAGGGATAGATGAAATAACCTGTCAAAATATAATTGCGTGCAAGCCAGGGCGCCAGTATAATGAGCGATCCTGCAATTACAAAAATCAATACCCTCTTTTCCTTAAAAGGGTTTTTAGTAAAAAACAACAAGATAACTGGTAAAAGAAACAGGCAACTCAATTTTACGGTAATAGCAAAAACAATGAGCAGGCTTATGCTTATTTTATATCCGTTATTAAATCGATCTGAAAAATGATAAAGTCCCCCTTCGGGGAATTTAGGGGGCATTAACACATAAAACATAATAATATTGGCAATAATGTCTGGCGTGGGCGATGAAATGGTGAGTATTATTCCCCTTATCATAAGTAGGGTGACCAAAACATATATTAACGACCCCACGGTTTTTTGGCAGGTAACAATCTTATATAGCAGCCACCCAAAAATGGCCAACGAAAAGGCAATATTTAAAGGATAAATTGGCTGACCGGTAAGACCGGGCAATGTAAAAGCCGCAGACGCCGTAAAAAAAGAAGAGTTAAACCCAAACCGTCCCTGCAGGTTGGCCAGACCGGGAATGACTTTATATTCCACTATCCAGCGGATGCCGGCATAATGATAGCCCGGACTATCGCCATGTTGCGGAGCGATGACAGCAAAAACAAACCAAACCAGCAATACCGGCACAGGCCATAAAAGCATTTTCGGATGGCAAATACATTTGACTTTTTGAATGAATTGTCTAAAAGCAAACTGCACCCCGGCATTAAAACAGGCCAAAAGGCTGGCCGCAACCAATGTTATAAATGCGTATTGGTTTACCGGCAAAAACAACGACCAAAAATTGCAGAAGGTGCCGATGAGCACAAATCCCATTAGAAAATCCAGGAAAGGAGAAACCGGCTTCTGATCGCATTTAAACCATTTGAATACCCAACCAGAAAAATAGCTTCCCAGCACAAGGCACATAATAATAAAGAGAAAAGACAAACCAAATACGACTACCATGCAGTTAATATCGTTAAATGCGGAATAATATTGATTGAAAGTAAATACTAATGGTGAAAGGTGAGGTGGCGGAGGCTAAAATTCACCAATGTTGTGCGGGAACAAATTCATCAATGCCAAGCGACGGGTTCCGGCCACAATTTCGTTACCGCAAAAGGTGTTGAACTTTAAAAACTGTTTTTGTTCTTTATACAATTGGCGGTTGTCGGTTATCCAGTCGTAGGCGGCTAAAAGAATCCGCCGGTACCACAAGCCGGGTCGGCAATGGTACGCTTGGCTTCGGGGCGCAGGCATTCTACCATGGCTTTAATCAAAGGCCTTGGTGTAAAGTATTGGCCGGCGCTGCTCCTGGTGTCTTCGGCGTTTTTCTCCAGCAGTCCTTCGTAAATATCGCCTTTGTCTTTAACGCCCATCAGCACCGATTGCTCGGCATTGATGAGGGCGATTAGTTTATACAATTTTGCCGGGTCGGTTATCTTGTTTTGGCTCTTGGTAAATATCTGCCCGGGGATGCCTTTTTCCTTGCCCAGCTCCCGCAGCAGGTTGTTGTAATGAAGCTCCGGCTCATCGCCGGTTTGGCTGGTAAGGGTTTGCAAGTTGTATGCGGCCGGTATTGGAATATTGCGGTTGTGCGGTGGACGGCTTTATTCATCTGCCATTTTTAAAAACAGCAGGTAGGTGAGCTGCTCCAGGTAATCGCCATAGTCTACGCCGTCGTTGCGGAGGGTGTTGCAGAAGTCCCATACTTAGGAAACGATGGAGGAGGTGTTTGAGGAGTTGTTGTTACTCATTTTTTCCTTCTCATTTTAGCCAATGCCTTTGTACCGATGAAATATTTACCTGTTTTGGCTGACCCTTTAAACTCTACTAAACCTATTATTTTGAGTATTTGTAAATAACGCTTAACTGTTGCATTGGATTTATCTGTGCTCTTCATTACCTGATTTATCGACACCCCTTTATCATCCGTTAAAATTGATTTTACGGCATCATTTAAGGCATCACTTACAGCATCACTTACAGCATCAATCAATCCTCCTTTCACAGCATCATTTACAGCATCATTTACAGCATCATTTGTTTTTGCTGTCACTGTTATACCTGTAAATGTAAGTGTAGTCACTCCAGACTTACTCTTCCAAGTGGGTCTGGCAAATCATTTTATCAGCTACGCTCAGGCGGCTTTCGATGGCTTGGACGATGGCGTGTTGTTCTTTCAGAGGTGGATATGAAATTTTACTTTTCTTAATACTTTACCAGTCAAATGTTCTATTGTAGTACCAGTCCCTTCTACTGCACGTTTGGCTTCAATAATCCCAATCGGTTTTTTATCTACAAAAAACACATAGTCAGCCGACCAAATATCGGTGCTGTATGCCCTTACGGCGACACCTGTGCCTGCCTGTAAGTTTAGCGTTTTTTTGATTGTACAATCCAACCTGCCTCCAGCAGCATTTGATCAATCTAATCACGGGCTATTTGTTCTGGGTTTTGGTTGATTATCATGGATGGTTAATCGGATCTAAATATAAATAAATTTTCTACTTCGTCCTTTACAAATATTTGCCGGGCAACAAAAAAAAGGCCGCCCATTACAAGGCAGCTTATTGTATTCATTTTTCATTTTGCCAGCCCGGATGAATATTACCGCCAGAATTATTTTTCGGGCAGGCGTTTGGGCGGCCTTTTTATTACCATCATAAATAATTTCTGACTTCTGGTAAGTTAGCAGGTTGTTGTAACCGCCATGGGTGGGTATAAAGCCGGGGGCTGTTGTTGTTTTGCCTGGCGGTCGTTTTTTTGGTGGTTGTTTGTACAGCTGGCCTTGTGGGACTTTTGTGACTTGTGGGACTTTGTCGCCCGGGTCGCCAAAGTTCCACGAAAATTAGGGAGGCTACGCAGCCAGCGCCTCATTTAATTGCCTGGGGTTAAACTTTGTGGTAGTACAACATGGGTTTTTCATTCTATCCCATGCATCTCAATCGTTTTTATTGCTTTGGTTTTGTAGTGTATTTTTTAAAATGTTGGCTTACTTTGTATGATGCCAGGTAAAGATTTTAATATTGATCTGTTCGCTTCACTTTTTAACGGCAGAAAAGATGTGTATGCCAAAAGGTGGGAAAAGAATGGCAAGAGCGGATACGCTCCTGCTTACAATATTGACTGGAATAAATTTGCACTGCACAAATCTGCGGGTGGTACGTTAAAAGATTATCCTGATAAGACTTACTCACCGCTTACGATTGACTCTATAATCGCGCATGTAGAAGGAAAGGAAGTCATCGGTATTTATCCACTTTTAGAAGACAATACCTCGTGGTTTGCCGCAATTGATTTTGATGAAAATGACTGGCACATAGAAATACTGAAATTATATGAGGCGTTTTCCAATCACCAGGTTCCTCCATATATTGAACGTTCCCGATCGGGCAATGGCGGTCACTTATGGATATTTTTTTCACACCCATACCCGGCTGATAGAAGCCGGGCAATTATTAAAGCACTTTTGCAAGAAGCTGCTATCAACATCACTGCCAAAAATTCAAGCTACGACCGAATATTTCCAAACCAGGATTTTCACAGTGGTAAAGGTATAGGCAATTTGATTGCTCTGCCGTTTCAAAAAGAAGCCATGCTAAATGGCAATTCCTGTTTTGTCGATCCGCAAACATTTGAACCATACCCTGACCAATGGGAATTTTTACATATTATTGAAAGGGTGGAGACAAGTACGCTAGACGAACTTTACAAGCTAATCGTTCCAGGTATAACTATGCAGCACAAAGCATGTTCAACAGCTAAGGAAAACGAAGTGGAGGTGATCCTGGAGAATGCCATTACAGTTTTTAGAAATAATTTGCCGACAGATGTTGTTTTGTATATTAGAGAAAGTTTGCGGGTTTCAAATCCAAATTATTTTATAAAGAAAGCAACCGGCCAAAACACCTATGGCATTGCAGCCTCCGCTTCACTAATACAGGAACAGGCAGATAAAATTATTATACCTCGCGGTTTTATTGGTAACCTGCTGCGGCATTTAAAATCAATCGATGTTCCATACCATTTTACAGATAAGCGAAAAAAACTAGTGGAGGTCGAATACCAACTTCAAGGAGCGTTATACGATTACCAGGCACAGGTTTTAGCAGTTACCAATAAAAAGGAGATGGGTGTGATAGTTGCTCCTCCGGGTGCCGGCAAAACCATTATTGCACTTGCCATTGTTGCACAAAAGAAACAACCAGCACTCATCATAGTTCACCGGCGGCAGTTGTTCGATCAGTGGATGCAAAGCATTCAATCATTCCTGGGAATTGCGAAATATAGGATTGGGAAAATTATGCATGGCAGGTTTACTATTGGGGAGCAAATAACTGTGGCAATGATTCAAAGCCTGGATAGTGCCGAAGAAATGGAGACGATTGCCAATTCTTTCGGAACTATTATCATTGACGAATGTCATCATGCACCATCAGAAACATATAGCGCTGTTTTACAAAAGCTGCAAACTTACTACCTGTATGGCATGACCGCTACACCTGTACGAAAGAACAAAGATGAAAAGATGATCTTTGTGCAAATTGGCGAAGTCATTCACGAGGTGAGGCTTGAAAAGAACATTAACGAGGACAATAAGTTAGCTATACATGTAAGGGATACGGATTTGAATTTTCCATTCAATGAAGACACAGATAAGTTTGAGATTTTATCGGATATTCTTATACACGATACGTCGCGAAATACCCTTATTGTTGATGACATTCGTGCAGAGATAAATAATGGTAAAAGTATTTTGATACTTACCGAACGAAAAGCACATATAGACATCCTAAACCAATTTCTAAAGCATGACTGCGAGACGATAACCTTATCAGGTGATGATTCTGAGACTTCGGGAAAAGTAAAATTCCGTCAGATCCACGAAGGGCGTTTTCAGGTTTTAATCAGTACCGGACAGTTTATAGGAGAAGGTACAGATATTGGCGTGCTTGATTGCCTCTTTATTGTTTACCCATGTTCTTTCGAGGGAAAGCTAATTCAGTATTTAGGAAGAATACAACGAAGTGAAAATGCACCCGTGCTGTATGACTATCGCGACCTGAATATTCCACTGCTTGAAAAGATGTTCCAAAAGCGCAATAGATTTTATAATAAACTGGCTAAGTCCGGAACGGTGAAATCTTTTACA
>JBBRCW010000363.1:0-6584 GCA_038204535.1 Chitinophagales bacterium
CGTTGCTCCAGCAAAATGCTTGCCTTTTCATTGACCGTACGCAAAACTTCTTTAATTGATTTGGTTTCGGCAGGCGTCCCGGTTTCCTCCAACACATCGACCGCATTATGCAAAAAATCTTCCAATAGCCGGATAGCGTTTATAAATTCAGCCGTCAATTCATCGTTCTTTATTTTGTTGTTAAGGGACGACAGGGTTGCTATATACGATGTTAGTGAATGGCACAACACTACAAAACGATGTATTTCCTGAATTCCTTTTTGCATTCTGCGCGGTTCGGATAACATTCTGTTAAAGGCGTCGGATAAATTAGCCAATGCTACCATTGCCTCCTTCCGCGCCAATTGCTGTTCGCGGTTCTTTAAGTCGTGAGTCTGGCTAATGTAAAGCGAAACCGAGTGAAGGTATTGAATGGATTGCTCCAGCATACGGATCACCGCTGGCCTGATGTTTTTTCTTTCCCAGGCAGGAAATAGAAACATGCTGGCGCCAAAGGCAATGACCGAACCAATGCCTGTATCAATTAAGCGGTCGGTTAGAACCGTACGAAATATTGTAGGGTTCAGCAGGTGAAAAAAGATAATTATATAAGGCGTCATCAAGAGAACACTTAAAAAATAGTTCTTCCGCAAAAACATATAAGTGCCAATCATTAAAAAAATCATGACAAAGAGCAACCCGGTTTTGTTTTGAACCAGGTAAATGACGCAAATTCCTATTAGAGCGCCGATAACGGTACCAAATAAACGATCTACATTCCTGCTTTTGGTTAAACTATAAGCGGGTTTCAGTATGACCACGATCGTTAGTAAAATCCAGTAGCTATGGCCCAGGGGAAAAAACAATGACCCCACATAGCCCGCCAGTACGGCAATGCTAACCCTTAAAGCATGCCGAAAGGTATCGGATCGCAAATTCAGGTTGTCAAATAACATTCCCATAGAAATTTGCTGGTGTGAGATCAGGTGTTCAAAATCACTTTCTTTTTGCACCTTTTTGCCTAGCGACTGATCGTAGGTGGTGTAAAATTGAAGATTTTGCACCCTTGAATTGATATCCTCAATATTCTCTAAAATGCGCCGCAGGTTTAAAAAACCATCTATATTTTCGGGCGTCATGAAATTTTCTCTCAGCTCATCTAAGAGCAGATGCGTTTCTTTAATACGTTTACCCACTAGTGACTTGCCGTTTGATGAATATCCGCTTTTTACGGCAACACCAGCCTCTTCAATTTCGTTTGCCAGCATAAGGGCCAAATCGCGAAATTTTTCCAGAATATTATAATCGTCAAAATATTCGTGCAGGGTGCGGTAATACTGGTACGAGGTCATTATTCTTTCGTACATATCCGCAACGTCCATATACATCATGACCAATACCCTGCCGGTAAGCGTTGATTCTTTTACGGAGCTTCTTGTTTTAAAAAGCAATTCACTTAATGTGTTTTGTTTTTCCTGCACCAAAGATTGCTGGTACAGCAATCGCCGGTAATTGGCGTCGTAATCAACATCTTTCCTATAAAATTCAGCTCTTAGCCTCAGGTAGTCCGCAATGCTTTCTATACTTTCGCCCAACGCCTGTTGCACGGGTTTGTAAGGCCGAACGCTATACAGCAAAATGCTAAAACACAAATACCACAAACCACCCGATGCGATATACAAGGCACGATAAATAACCTGCCAGCCCACTAAATGCTGGTCTATATTCAACACCATAATCAGCAACGATGCAATACCTACTGCGCCCGCCCTGGCGCCGTAAATACCTAACATAGAAAAGAAAAAACAGAATACAAAAAGTACTGCTGCCAGCACAATGGGCCATGAAACCGCAAATCCCACCACAAGGCTTACAAAAAAAATAGAAAAAAGACATGCTATCATTCCGTTACGCCGGTGCAAAATTGGGCCTGCACTGTCAGTTACACTTACGCACATGGCTCCTAAAGAAAGCAGAATGCCGGTGGACAGTAGCCCAAAATAACTCATTAACAACGCCGGTATCAATATGCCGGCAGTTACCCTTACGCCTTCATAAAAGTATTGGCTGTTAATAAAACTCTTTACCGGCGTTGTATAGTTCATATTGTTGACGCGGTATTTGCGGGTGCCTGGGTTTTTAGAACTTTTTGGTAGTATTTGCATGCCACCTGCAAACCACATTCGGCGCACCTGGGTTTACGGGCAACACATACATACCGGCCATGCAGTATTAACCAATGGTGGCTGATGTAAATTAAATCTTTGGGCAGGTGATTTACCAGTTGTTTTTCGCTGGCCAGCGGCGTTTTGGCATTGGTGGTTAAACCCAGCCTGGCCGCCACTCTAAATACATGGGTATCTACTGCCATATTGGGCTGGTTGTCAACCACAGAGGTGATAACGTTGGCGGTTTTTCGGCCAACACCTGGCAATTGTATTAATTCTTCAACGGTTAAAGGAATTTGGCCGTCAAACTTTTCGACCACTAGTTTTGCCATACCTAAAAGGTGCCTTGATTTATTACCGGGGTAAGAAATGCTTTTTATCAGGCTAAAAACATCCTCATATTCAGCTTCGGCCAGCATCTTAACCGAGGGATATTTTTCGAAGATGGCGGGGGTAGTCATATTCACCCGCTTGTCGGTACACTGGGCAGATAAAATGACCGCAACAAGTAACTGATAAGGATTTTCATACAATAATTCGGTCTCAGCTCCCGGGGCGTTTTCTAAAAAATAGTCAATAAAAAACCGGTATCTGTCTTTCTTAGTCATACTAAGACCGAAGATACCGGTAAAACAAAACGAAAAATTAGTTTACAAATTATGTTCGATGGAAGTAGTTGCTTTGGCATAATTTAGAATAGCAAGCACAGACTGCGGACGAGGACTTTCGATCATTTTATCCAGCGTATGTAAAGAGCTTTTCAGAACATCCAGTTTTTCTTTCAATTCCCAATCATTGCCCACGGCTTCCTCAATATTTCGGGTTTCTTCGGCGGAAGTTTCCTGGTACAAATAAAGTAACAAGTCTTCGGTGGTTAATACTGACATAAAAAATTATTAGAAAGTTTACAATTAAAATGAATAACCTAATAAGCTATAAACGTGCTCAAATCAGGTTTATTGTGAGCCTTTCTTATTTTATTAATTCTGTGCTGTCAATCACTAAAAATAAATCTTCATTTGGCCTTTTCAGGTAAAATTTTTCCCTCGCCATTTTTTCCAATATTCGCGAATCCTGATCAAGATCTGATAATTCCTTCCTGGTGGCGCTTATTTCCGTCTCGTAATAAGCTTTACTGGTCTCCACTTTTTGCAATTCCTTTTTGCGTTCCCATTGTGTTATCAGGTCATTTCTATCAAAAAAAGATATCCATACTACAAATACCACCAACGATAAGATGTATTTGTTCTTAATAACATTATAAAAAAGGGACAGATACTTCATGGGTTCAAAAATTACAGGCAGGGTGTATAAAGTTACAACCTGCCTGCAATACATTTATTTACCTTTTAAAAATTTAATTTTCCCCTTGGGATAGGTACCATTTGCTCCCAGCATTTCTTCTATTCTAAGTAACTGGTTGTATTTGGCCATACGATCGCTGCGGCTGGCACTTCCGGTTTTTATCTGACCGCAATTTAAGGCCACCGCCAAATCGGCTATTGTTGTATCTTCTGTTTCGCCGCTGCGATGGCTCATGATGGTTGTAAAACCGTTGTTTTGCGCCAATTGCACCGCATTAATGGTTTCAGTCAGGGTGCCTATCTGGTTAACCTTTATCAAAATACTGTTGGCGATACCTTCGGTTATACCGCGCTGAAGAATTTTGGTATTGGTAACAAAAAGATCATCGCCTACCAACTGGCATTTGGTACCTAAAGCGTCGGTCAGCTTTTTCCATCCATCCCAATCTTCCTCTGCCATTCCATCTTCAATACTTACAATAGGATATTTATTGGCCCATTCTACCCAATAAGCTACCATTTCATCCACGCTCAATTTCTTTCCATCACTTTTATGAAAATGATATATTTTCTCATCAGCCTTCCACATTTCGGAAGAAGCAGCATCGAGTGCAATACCTATTTGCTCGCCTGGTTTGTAACCTGCAGCTTCAATAGCCATCAATACGGTTTCAATCGCCTCTTCGTTGCTTTGAATGTTTGGGGCAAAACCTCCCTCATCTCCTACATTGGTGCTGTATCCTTTTTTCTTTAATACTGTTTTCAGGTGGTGGAAGATCTCCACTCCCCAACGTAAACCCTCGCTAAACGATTCGGCGCCAAATGGAACGATCATAAACTCCTGGTAATCAATTTTATTATCAGCATGTGCGCCACCATTTAAAATATTCATTAACGGCATGGGTAAAACTGTGCTGTTAACACCGCCCAGGTAACGAAAAAGAGGCAAATTGCTTTCTTGTGCAGCCGCTTTGGCAACAGCCATACTAACCGCCAGCATAGCATTGGCACCCAGGTTCCCCTTGTTTTCGGTTCCGTCCAGTTCAATTAACTTACTGTCAATACCGGCCTGGTCGTTTACGGGCCAGCCCAAAAGTGGTTCGGCAATTATGTCGTTAACGTTTTTTACCGCCTGCAATACGCCTTTGCCCATGTACACTTTCTTATCGTTGTCGCGCAATTCAACTGCTTCGTGAATGCCGGTAGATGCACCGCTTGGCACGGCTGCCCGGCCCATATGGCCATTATCTGTAACTACGTCAACCTCTACTGTAGGGTTTCCGCGGCTGTCCAATATCTGTCTTGCATGAATGTCTGAAATGTAACTCATAAAGTTTGTTGATTAGATGTAATATAATTTGGTGCGAAAAAAACTATCCGCCAAAAATAGCTTTAAGAATGTGATTAAAAAAGTGGTGTAAATGAAAATGTCCCAGACAAGCGACCGATCTCAAAAATACGTTAATTAGCGATAGTCAGCGTTCTGAAGATTTCTTCCAGGCTTCCCCCTTCGGTTTGCAGCGAAACAATATTCAAATTTTTTTGCAAGGACAATTCAAGTAATTGCCTTTTTACGTCGATAGCTTCGGGGCTATGCAATTGCCAGGTATAGGCATCGGCCTGCGAAATAGATGTTGTACCTGCAAACGACTTAAAGTAATCGAGGGTTATTGCTTCTTTAAATATTACATTAACCACATTTCCCCTGGATTGCTGCTTTAAGTTAACAAGGGTATCGTTGGCAACCATTTTACCTTTATTAATAATGATAACCCGGTCGCAGATCGCTTCTACCTCCTGTAATATATGCGACGAAAACAGGACTGTCTTACTGGCGCCCTGCTTCCTGATCACATTTCTGATCTCTATTATCTGGTTTGGATCAAGGCCACTGGTGGGTTCATCTAATATAAGCACTTCGGGGTCGTGGATTAATGCGGCGGCCAGGCCCACCCGCTGCTTATACCCTTTTGACAACTGTCCTACCTTCTTTTTGCTTTCTAAAAGGAGACCTGTTAATTCAATTACCTCGTCAATATTCTTTTTCCTGTCCTTTACCTGGTGGATACCCGCAATAAAATCGAGGTATTCTCTTACATACATATCAAAATATAATGGATTGGCTTCGGGCAGGTACCCGATCTTGCTTTTGGCCTGCAAAGGGTTTTGCAGCACATTGATGCCGCAAACCTCGGCTGTGCCACCACCGGGTGCCAGGTAGCCGGTTATCATTTTCATAGTGGTGGATTTGCCGGCGCCATTCGGGCCCAAAAAACCCACTACTTCACCTTTTTTTACCGAAAAACTTATGCGATCAACGGCTATCTGCTGCCCATATGTTTTTAAAAGATCGGTGACAATGATTGACATGAAAGAGAAAACTTGGTTAAAGAATTCGTCAAAGTAAAAACATTTAGGCTACAATTAGGGAAAACGTCATTTTTAGTGGGGTAGGAACATGGGTAATAAGGTAGCTGCAAATATTAGAACAAGCATAAGAAAAACAAGCACCGTAACCACATTTATCATACGCATTAAAGTTCGCCTCGACGGAATATCCTCTACTTCCTGTTCTTCGTCGTTAAACCATTTGAATAGTGCAAAAACAACTCCATTCATCCCCTGCAGACCTCCATGAAAAACGTATGCCAGTATGATCTTTATAAACGCAATCATACCAAACGCTATCCAGAAAAACTTATAATATCGGGCTATCAGTTCAAGCAGCATCTTCTAGTAATTGTCCTTCCTCATAACATTTTAATACAATTGCACAAACATACTGTTTAACGTTATTTTTCCGGTTATTAATATGAACGTGTAAAAAATACCAGTAATAACAAAAGAAAAAGTAAACAAGTTTCAGAAGAATTAAATTGGATGAACCTGCTTCAAATACTGGCGATTATTGGTGTGCGTTTACAAAAGCATTCCTGCGATACAGCCTCCCTGATATTATTATAAAATTAGTGCAATAGTTAAGAAGGATATGAAAAATTAATAACTACCCTTCCTGTTTTATGCTTTATAATTCTTCAGAACGATCTGCAAGATGATCATATTCCCCGCCCAATGCATACTTTCCAAAAATAACCATGCCATAAGCAACGGGTATAAAAACCAATATAATAAT
>JBBRCW010000364.1:0-6555 GCA_038204535.1 Chitinophagales bacterium
ATCGAGAATTGTTACGCCGGGCACCAGCCATACCACCGCTTTACTGGTATTGAAATGATAATGATCGTAAATGGTTTTTAAAGCATTGCAGGCGATGTAGGTTTTGCCACCTGCGGTGGGCACTTTTACGCAAATATTGGGCACACCCGGCACATTGTCTTTATACGGTTCCATGCCTTTGCCTTCAAGCGGTTTGTATGGCCCCAGCCGCGACTGCCAGAATTCATTGAAGGCCACCCCATACTTTCCCTGCTGTGTTTCTATGGTTTGCAGGTAATCATCCAGGTCGTCTAATACGGTTTGTTGGTAGGGTTTCAGTTCCATGCAGGTGGATTATAATTTGGTAATGTCTCTCGGTATTTTCTTGAACGTGATATTGTACTTAGCCAACTGCGTTTTATTGAGCGTACAATTATCAGCATAGATCACGTGTTGCTCCGCATCTGTCTTAAGATTGCGCAGCCATTGAATGTTAAGGCATGTAGCCTTGCCAGGATTCCAGTAAAAATAGTACGCTGTTTGCCCGGCAATTCCCAGGTAAGCAGCTTTGCCGTTTACTGCGGGTGTTTGTGCAGGAGTGTAAGCTGTTTTGGTTTCGCTGTACCAAATATAGCTGCGTATTTTTTCGATAGGTACATCTTCATTCAGCTCGCCCTGCTCGTCAAAAAGCGACTGGCCCAGGGTATAAAAATCGAAACTGCCACCGGTGCCTTCTTTATCGGCATAACCATTCATTACCCGCTTTACTCTTTCGGCGGTAATGGTTTCGGCATAGTCTTCCATTTCTATCAAAATGAATTTGCGGTTGCCGCCATCCTGTTTGTTGAGGTTTAAAACTGCATGGGCCGTGGTACCGGAACCGGCGAAGCCATCAAGGACCATGGAATCTTTATCAGATGCAATTTCAAGCACTCTTTCAATTAATGTTGAAGGTTTAGGTGTGTCAAATTTCAATTCATTATCATGTAATATTTTATTGAACTCCTTCTTTGCATCCTGTGTATTTCCAACCTCCGTGTTTAACCAAATTGTTTGAGGAACAATCCCTTCTTGAATTTCAGTTAAAAATCTTTTTAAACGAGGGACATTGTTTTTTTCTTTACCCCACCAAATTCTTCCATCCTGATCCAAAGAATTGAATTTTTCTTTGGCTACTCTCCAAAATGTTCCTTTAGGTGGGCCATCTATTACTCTTCCGCTTGGAGTAGTAATTGGGTAGATCCCTAGAGAATAAGAATTTCTTGCACTTAAATCGCCGGATGTCCACACTCCCCTATGATCATTATCTGGATTGTTATATCGAGCATTTTGTTCCTCCGTTCTTTTAAGCGGATTGCGAATCCAATTTTCCTTGTTTTTTGCAAAAACAATAATGAAGTCATGATTTGCAGAAAAATACTTAGCAGTGTTTTTAGGTGCAAATATTTTCTGCCAAATGATATTGTCCACAAAATTTGAAGCTCCGAATATTTCATCCATCACCAACTTTAAATTAGCCTGCTCATTATCATCAATCGAAATAAAAATCGCCCCATCCTCCGCCAATAACTTTTGCAGCAACACCAGCCTCGGGTACATCATACAAAGACACTAATAATGTCGGATAAGGTCTTCACCCTCATAGCCCACCACCAGTTGCAACCACTTTTTTAATTTGGGATCGTTAACATTGTCGTTGTACACCCAAGCTTCGTTGCCGGTATTATAAGGCGGATCAATGTAAATGCACTTTATACGGTTTTCGTATTGCGGCAGCAAGGCTTTTAATGCTTCGAGGTTATCACCGTGGATGACCATGTTTCCGGCCCCCTCCCGGCCTCCCCCAAGGAGGGAGGAGATTGAAGCATCTTCCCCTGCGGGAAAGGAAGAAAAGTGATATGAATGGTCTAATACTTTAAAATGAACGTCGAGGTGATGGTTGATGACTTTATCTTTTCCTATCCAGTTAAGTGTGGGCATAGTTTGTACCAGTGATTTCGCTAAAAGCGGAAAAATACGATTAATGCGTTAATCAGTAAGTAGGTAAGTTTGTGGATAGCACGGCTTTGCTTATTTTGATATAAAATATTGAATGGTCAGAGGTCAAACGTGAGAACCTCACTTTCATTAATGCTTGATAATAGTTTTGTCCGTGCAGGTGTTGGAGTGCCATCGTTGCACGGTGTTGTCACCGATTTTTGGGACAACTGTAGCGAGGGTAATAAGATAGAATTTAAAGAAGCCACTCGCCGTTGTTGATCTTGCCTCGGCGCCTTTGCCGGTGTTCTTCACCTGCAAGTTCTTTCCCGATCACCTTATTATTGTGAGACATTTATCTTAGTCGATGCTTTTCAGCGAATATTTTCCTGACTATTCTACTGCAACCATACATAAATGCCCGCCTGATCGTACAGACAGGAAATTTAGCCGAACATTGGGAAAATTATGAACACAGTAGCGCCCGGTTTTATTTACAAAACAGAATGGATGGTTTTGTACCGGTTCACTATGATGAGTTAAGAAGATAATATGTAAACGGGATATGCCGGGGTCCCTACTACCGGAAAAGCCAGGAGCAGGCGACCTCAACAGGACTAAACAAAATGTTCAAGTTCAGCCGTTTTAATAAACGCGGTATCCTGCAAAACTAGTTTTTGAAATGGAGATTCCGGTCTATGTTGACCCACTATTCCGGGCATAGCCTGCCCCGCGCATATGCCTATCGTGTGGACAAATCTTTTGAATGTTCTTTTTATTCGAAATCAAGCAATGTGATTCTATAATAATAGTCTTAAAATAGCCCCATAGGGCCCATAGGGGCTACATGTTTATAGAGCAGATCAATCGGGCATCCAGGCTCCATAGGAGCCGCCTAAATTCATCATAACAGGAAGCACCTACATCCGACTCTACCATGTATTTTTCTATAAACAGGATGCTCCTAAGGAGCAAAAAAGACTTTACATATGTGTCCACACGATAGGCTCATATGCGGGGTTGACCCACCCGGGCGGCAGGCGATAAAGTAAAAGCCTTATGAGGGTTAAAAATACAATTGGTTATTGATAGGTCATTTGTTCTTTTCGTTTTAATGATTCGCCTTTTAATTCTATTCGGTGGGCGTAGGCTGTCAATCTGTCCAGTATGGCATCGGCCAGGGTGGGTTCTTTTATAAATTCGTACCATTTGGCTAACGGCAGTGGCGATTCCGATCTTATGCTTCGGTTAGGAAGAACAGGATACAATGCACATGTTTTGGCATTTTGGTGTATGCCGTGGTTTTGATATTTAGATTATCTTTTAACCAGTTGAACCATTTGTACACGGTAACTACCTCATAAATAAATACAGGTCAGCCACCAAAACAGTTTTGGGATTAATAGCCGCAGGAAATTCACATTGCTGTGAAAAGTGGCCGTACAAATGATACCCGTCAGACCAGGTGTCAGCCGCGCGGGCAACAATGTATAATAGTACTATTACTGCCAGGTACCAAAATCTTCCTTAAATCCTCCCCTAAAAGAGAGGATTTAAGGAAGAAGCACAAACGGTTTTTTGTTGTTTGCAACGCCTGGGGAGGGTGGTGGGTAAGGGTTCTATTTGGTAGGATCGAGCACCACCTTTACACAATCTTCTTCTTTATTAAAAAATACGGCATAGCCCTTTTCTATTTCGGATAAGGGAAGACGATGGGTAATTATATCGTTCAGCTTCACATCGCCGTCAGCTACATGTTTCATCAGTTTATCTATATGCTTTTGTACCGGTGCCTGCCCGGATTTTATAGTAATGCCTTTATCAAAAATTTGCCCGACCGGAAAATTGTCGTAGGTAGCCGGATACACACCTAAAATAGAAACCGTTCCGCCGCGCCTTACTGAACTCAGGCATCTTTCTATTACCTTGTCCGAACCCTTTTCGAGGTTTATTACCGCCTTAGTTTTATCCAGGAAATTCCTTTTAGGCTCAAACCCCACAGCATCCACACAAAGATCGGCTCCGCGGTTATTGGTAATGGACCGAAGGTAATCGGTGGTATTGTCACCTTTATCTTGCCACAAAACAGTTTCCGCGCCGCTTACCTTTTGGGCTTTATCCAGCCTGTATTGGAGCGTATCTATTATTACTACTCTGCCAGCGCCTTTTAGCCAGGCACTTTTCGCAGCCATTAATCCCACGGGGCCAGCGCCATATATGGCAACGGTTTCCCCGCCTTTCAGTTCTCCCCAGTCAATACCCGAATATCCCGTAGGAAAAATATCGGTAAGAAATAAAACTTCTTCATCGGTAAGATTATCGGGTACAATTCGCGGACTGTAATCAGCATAAGGCACCCGAACATACTCTGCCTGTCCGCCATCAATACCGCCGTACAGATCGGTATAGCCAAACATGGCGCCACCCTTTTGGTCTGCTATGCCGCCTTCGGGACCATAAAACTCCGGATTACTGTTTTCGCAATGTCCCGGCAGTTCATGGTTACAAAAGAAACAGTGTCCGCAGGCTACAGGAAACGGCACCACAACACGGTCACCCTTTTTCAGGTTTCGCACTTCTTTACCCACTTCTTCCACAATGCCCATAAATTCGTGACCAATGATCATGGGGCGCGGTTGCGGAAAACCTCCGGAATAAATATGAAGGTCCGAACCGCATATAGCCGTAGAGGTAACCTTTAAAATTATATCTCCCGCATCTTCCAGCTTAGGATCATCTACATTGTCACAGGTAATTTTTCCTGCTCCGTGTATTACTGCTGCTTTCATAATTTTTTTGTTTTAGAATATTAATTTGATTTTTAAATAATTACCGTCAGCCGGCTTTTTAATAATATCATCTTTTGCTTTACCCTATGCGTTAGGGCGGATAGCGTACCGAAACGTTTATAAAAAATGCAGTAAACATCTTACTGCATTTTTTATCCCCTTAAAAAAATAAGTACTATGCATCTGCTGTTTCAGCGGCCTCTACATTCACTGTAGAAAGGGCTACCTCCGTCAATTTTTCATCAGCCGCTTTTTCTTCATTCAAAGTCCTTTCCAGCAATTGTGCCGCTTTGGTTAAGCCCAAAGTTTCAGCAAACTGCCGCAACGTTCCATATGAAGCAATTTCATAGTGCTCCACTTTTTGCCCGGCAGAAATTATTCCCGCATCGCGCATCGCACCTTCTTCGCATTCATCCATTATGCCTTCGGCTTCTTTAATAAGACCGGCCATAGCTTCGCATTTTAATGCGTCCGCTTTTTTTCCAATTACTTCAAATACCTGTTCGGCGCGCTTTACATGTTCTTCCGTTTCTGAAAGGTGGTTGGTAAGCGCTGTGATAAGTTCCTGAGATGTAGCCTTTTTTATCATTTTGGGTAAAGCTTTCGTCAGCGCTTTCTCCGCCCAATAAATATCTTTCAGTTCATCTTCAAATAACTTCATCAACTGAGAAGATGCCATAGAGCTATTGCTTTTTTGTTGCAATCCTTTTGCATGTTCGCTTTTACTATTCATTTTATATTTTTTGGAGGTTAACAATCAACTTATATAAGTTAGAAAATCGTGCCAGCCGGTTTCGCATTGGGTTAATAATAGGCGTGTTTAAAAATCCACATATAACAGGAGGCACGATAAACAAGCGGTTAAATTAAGCGTCGTTTTAATGAAATTTAGTCCGGCAAGGGTCTCCTTCTCCTGGCCTTGTGGGAGGCAGGGAACACGACAATGGTTAAAATATAAAAACTAAAAGATGCCTCTGGCGTTTTACCCACCAATAGTATATTTCTGTTTTAAAAGCAGTTTTTCAATCACCAGACACAGTCTGGCTTTTCATCTTTCTCCGTAGTTGTCCTTTGGAACACTACGGAGCGCCGGAGAATGTAGTGGTTATAGCGTTTTCTATGCAGGTTGTCCGGAGAACAACTTTTCTTTTTGTGTTCGAAATGCCCCAGCAAACGCGACAGGCTCTTCGGAACACCTCGAACAACGAGGGAGGATTTCTTCCCGATCAAAATCGGAATCGGAATGACATGGGAAGTCGGAACAACCAGATGTCATCCCGGGGCACTAGGGATCCTTTGTTGTTAGGTAGGGATTCCTCCTTCTTCGGACAAAAAGATTTTCCTTTCGGAATGACGCACCGTTTAAGTATTTGAAATGCCAAACACCATTTGGGTTTTTATTTGCCTCCGTAGTTGTCCTTCGGGGATCCTTCGGAGAGCACGGAGTATTTAGTAATTTGATTTTGGTTCAACCCATTAAGGGTTGCAAATACAATCGTTTTGTTTTTCCACCGGTTTCACCGGCGGCTATTAAAATTTAAACCCTTCAGGCTTTGGCGATGGACACTTTTTTATAGGAAATAAGGCACAATCGTCATTCCATTTTTTCAGGGGCCATGATCGGTAATTGAGAATAACACACCGTTTAACGAGGCTATTTTTTTTAACCACAGAGAAAAACAGGAGTCTTTCTCAGAGAACACAGAGAAACAACTCCTTACTTCTCTGTGTGGCTTTCTTGTGGAAGGTAGTTCGGAGAACAACTTTTATCCCTGAGTTTGAGGTGCTCCAGCAAACGCGACAGGCTCTT
>JBBRCW010000365.1:0-6553 GCA_038204535.1 Chitinophagales bacterium
AATTGAAGGTCCAATTAATTGTTCTATTGAAGGATTTCTACCCGATCAATTTCTAATTCTTTTTTTATAACTCATTTGCGTCAAACTATTGCCTGGTAAAGGTTTTAGCGAAATTATTGAATTCTTAAGTTGACGCCTATGTGTCCGAAGGCGGAGGAGGAACGGTCTGCCCCGCTTCTTCGGGCGGGGAAGCAATCCCCTGCATAATCAAGCTGAAAATAACCGGGGAATGCTTCGCCAAGATGTCTCAGATTCTCCTTTTGCCTTGGGTGTTTTGCGTTCAGTGTTATTCATTATGCCTTTTGCATTAAGCGTTCAGCGTTTTACCAAACGACGGTTGATACCAATTAATCCTTCGGCTGGCATACATTACCAAAGCCAAAACAGCAAACAGTCCCACGCTACCCACCAGCAACGAAGTATCTTCCAAACGGATGAGCACAAAAATGAAGCTGTATAACATGCTCAGGACGCCTGCAAAAATTCCGGCCACCTTCCAGCTCTTAAAATGTCCCTTTGCATACAGCGAGATCAATAATATGGTAGCGGAGGCAGCAGCCAGGTAAGCAATATCAAACAGTACCAATTCGCTGAGGCTTAGTAAAAGCGTATAAAATATTACCAACGCCAACCCGACCAGTATGTATTGCACCGGGTGGACAGGCCTTTTCTGCATTAGTTCCACTATAAAAAATATCGAGAACGTTAAACCAATAAACAGTATTGCGTATTTAACGCTGCGGCTGGTTTTGGCATATTGGTCGGCTGGCTGCACCATACTTACGCCAAAAGAATACGAAGTTTTATCCATTTTAAAATCGTTTAAGAAAGTGCCGAAAGGAAGGCGGGCTTTATTAAAACTCCATTGAGCTGTAAAACCAGAGTCGGAAACCTGCCGCGAAAAGGGTAAGGTGATTCCATCAAATGATGGATTAGCCCATGTGGAATGTAAACTGAAGTTACTGTTGCCTGCCAGCGGAATAAACTGTAATTGTTGACTGCCGTTAATGTCCAGATCCAGGTTAAAGTTTAAAGGTTTTCCAATATCCGAACCGGACAAAACTACCGGCGCACTTAAACCATCTTTGTCGATAGCCGATGTGGGCAATCCCGGTGTGAGTTCGTAAATATTACTTCCGAAATTTGCCGTAACCTGTTTGTTGATGCCTTTAAAATCCGTAATACCCAAACACAGCCTGGCGTCCTTCCATAACAGGTTTTCCCCTTTTATTGTCGATGGAATTTTAATTAAGAAATGACCGCTTGTTTTTAATGCTGCCTGGTAAAGCAAGACGGTGTAAATAGATCGCTTTCTTTCTTGCGGAACTAAAACGCCTTTAACGTTCAATACTTCGGGTAGTAAAATAATATCCTTTGTAGCTTTCTCCGCTTCCTTCTTTTGATTGAGGTAGGTGTACTCGTAAGGAATGACCAGGTAGGGCGTTGAAACTGATTGAGGACGGGCCCACTTATCACTCACCTCGGTTACTACTTCCTGCTGCCGCTGTTCTCTTTCGCGAACCAGGTTATTGATAAAGATCATGGGGATGAGCATAAGGAGAATAAGCGCCCCGGTTATAGCAGCCTTGATCATTATCTTATTGGCTGAGCTAGATGGCAGGGGTTCATTCATTGCTTCGGAGATTGGTTGATTGCTGTCCATTTGTTTGTGTGTATTTATTGTGATTGATTTATTTTTAATTGAATCTTCTTCTAAAAACAGGATGTTTACCGCAGCCGTATCACCGGCATTCTCATTCTTTAATTGGGGAAGATGGCTGGTCAATAACAGCGCATCACGGATGTATTTGTACCGGATAAAAAATGCCACCACAAAACAGCCAAACAAAACCAGGGTGCAGCCAATAGCAGCCAAAATACCTTCAGGCAAATTATGAGAGCCATAAATTAAACCTGCTAAAACACCATAAGGACAGCAGGCAGCAAAACAAATAGCCAACAGCGTGTACAGATTGTGCCTTGGAGATAATGAATATCTGCGCGCCACATAAAATGCAACACTTATAAAAACCAGGGCAGGCAAACTGCCCGCAAAAGCCGCCGCACATGCCAGTAATACAAAATAAAACTCAACACCATTCATCAAAGCGATAAAAATACCCGCTACGATAAATCCGGCAGATAAAACCAGCCATGTATTGAACCAAAGTCTAACGGCCAATGCACCATTCATAATTACATATTTAAAAAGCACTTTGTATTTCAAAGTACAGGTACAAAAAAAATTATTCTAAAGATTTAATCATTTTTTCAAGGGCATCCAGATGGGACTTAAACGATTTTTCGCCGGCCTTCGTTACCGAGTAAGTAGTATTGGTCTTACGCCCGATAAATCCCTTCTGCACTTTAATGTACCCACTCTCTTCCAATGTTTTTAAGTGGCTGGCCAGGTTACCATCTGTAACCTGGATCAGTTCTTTCAGTTCATTAAAATTTACCTCCGCATTCACCATCAGGGCGCTCATGATGCCCAGGCGTATGCGGCTGTCAAAAATCTTATTTAAATTTTCAATCGGGTTTACCATTTCGCTTTCCTCGCTTAAAATCGATTATGTTGAATGTTGACTGAGTTTCGTCCTTCCATACGGCTGAACCGGAAGCCGATGCTAATCAAACAACCCCGGTCGTATAAATCAATAAATGCTTGTATCATAAAAATTATTGCTGATTGCGTTCGTATTTAAACCACATAATGATGCCGTAAAAAATATGCAGCACACCAAAACCAGCCGCCCAAAAATACAGTCCATATCCTATAAACCAGCAGTTTACCAACCCCAAAACAATTTGGCCATAACCCAGAAACCGCACTTCTCCTATAGTGTATTTGCTTCCGTTCACCAGCGCAAGGCCATAGAATATCAGGCACCCCGGGGCAATAAAACCATAGGTGCCGTTTTGTACCAGTCGCAATAAATAGATGCCGCCCACCACCATAGGAATGCTCACATTGATCATTAACCTGCGTGCAGAGGTTCCCCATAAAGGTGTTCTGGTTTTTATACTGCGCAGATAGGTAAAAATAAAAGCCAGGATGAACGCTGCTGCAAAAGTAAAGAGGGCAATATTTATAAGCCGATACCCCATTAGGTCGTGCAGAGACGAGGGCGTTCCGTATTGGTACGACCGGAATGATTTAGTGGCGCCTTCAACTTCGCCCACCTTTCGCGGACCTATTACCTGGTAGGCAAACCACGCCCCTACCAAAGCGCACATACCTGCTGCTACCCCGCTCCAGCCGCTCAGGCTAATAAAGCGACTGCTTCTATCCATCATCTGTTTTATATCCTTAAGGTCCTTTAAGTGAGCATTACCTGGTTGCATAAAAAGCGCTTTGAAATTCAAAGTAAAATAACATTTTTTGATTTTGCAAATATATTTTTGTAAAAATCAAATGAGGGGGACAATAACAATAAAAGGAAAAAAATTGGTGATAAGATTATAGGTGTTGATAAAGGTGGCCGGTTTACTTACACATCCGTAAGAAACATCCGCTTTAACGATTCGCCTTTGATGGTGGTGCATCCCAACCCGGCATTTAATAGTGTACAAGTAAGCGTTTCAGATTGGGGCGGAAACTTTAAAATGGTAATCTGCACAGGGAAAACAGTTTTACAACAACCCGTGCCAAGCAATCAAACCACCATTGACATTAGACATCTTAAGGCAGGAGTTTACCTTTTTATTTAGTCAGCTGAAGATGGAAGCCAGGCGCAACAGAAACTGGAGGTGCAGGGTTAAGACCTAAAAAAATCAAAACCGCAGCGATCATCTGCGGTTTTTTTGTATTTACTTTTTATTTAAAAACCTACTCCCCTTCTCTGGGATCGGGTTTGGATGTTAACTGGTATTCTTTGGGTGGCTGGCCGTTCAGAAGATTGGTTACAAAATAGTCCCATCGGCGGCGCATCATATAGGGCGAATATTGCCCGTATCCGTGGGCGCTGTTTGGAAAGATGACCAGGTCAAAATCCTTGTTGGCTTTTTCAAGCGCTTCTACTACCAATAGCGTATTGTATGGCGGCACGTTATCATCCATCATACCATGGGCCAGCATCAGCTTACCTTTTAAATTCTTTGCATATATCTGGTTGGCCTGGGCCGTATAATTATCGGTGCCATCGGCGTTTTTTGTCAGCAGGCCGATATAACGTTCACCCCAATCGTCTTCATAATTACGATTGTCGTGGTTACCCGATTCCGATATGCCTACTTTAAAGAAGTCAGGATAGCGGAACATGGCGGTAGCCGTGGCATAACCGCCGCCCGAATGGCCCCAGATGCCGACCCTGCTGGTATCGATATAAGAAAAACGCTGCGCCAATTGGCGAATACCTGAAATTTGATCGGGCAATGTGTTTTCGACCATGTTACCATAATTCATATCGTGGTAACTTTTTGAGCGCAAAGGATTACTGCTGCCTTCCAGCACAATCACTATAAAGCCTAGCTCGGCCAAAGCCTGGTGATCGCCACGACTTGCTGAAAACGCCCAACTGCCCACGCTTCCACCTTGCGGGCCGGGATAGATATAATTGATGACGGGATATTTTTTTGATGTAACTAAATTAGTCGGTGTAAACATCAGCCCAAACAGATCAGTTTGACCGTCTGCAGCTTTTACTGTAACAGGTGACGGCGGTTGCCAGCCTGTGGCTTTTAAACGGCTGATATCAGTTTGTTCCAGGTTTGTGATCAATTTACCATCCAGGTTACGCAATACCATTACCGGCGGCACATTGGGTTGCGAATAGGTATCAACAAAATAGTTTTCTGAAGGCGAAAAAGATACCTGGTGGTGGCCTTCTTCGGGAGTGAGTGAAGTAAGTTTCTGTCCATCAAAATCCACCTTATACAAATGGCTGAAATAAGGATTACCGGGCTCTTTGCCTCCGGCTAAAAAATAGATCTGCCGGTTCTTTTCATCCACTTTAACCAGACTGGTAACTACCCAATCACCCTTTGTAATCTGGTTCTTTAATTTTCCGGTAGTGGCATCGTACAAATACAAATGGCCCCAATTGTCGCGTTCAGAATACCAGATGATCTCATTGGTTTTAGCCAGGTACCGCCAGTTAATGGTACCCTGCCCCGATTCGAATTGGGTGGAAACTTCTTCAGTAAAAATCTCTCTTACCTCACCGGTGGAGGCATCGGCAATTCTAAATTTTTCTATTTTATGATCGCGGCTGGTAGAAACAAAAGCCAGTTGGCTTGCATCGGCGCTCCAATCTACATCATCAAATGTGCCGCTGCTCGAAATATCGTCGCTTAAGGTGGCACGATGTGGATCGGGCAGCACCTTCAATCTTATAACTGCAGGTGTTTCCACATTTACGATCACCCTTTCTATTGTAATGATATTTTTATCGCCCGGTAAGGGATACTTCCACTGCTCCAAAGATGGCGTACCAACATTGGTGGTAACCAGGTACATATTGCCCGCATTGCGCTGATCCTGGCGAAAAGTAGCTATCATCTTTGAGTCAGGCGACCAGCGAAGAACCGGGCGGTCACTTTTTCTCCAGCCCGCATTATCGGTAGCGTAGCCATAATCTTTTATACCATCCCTGGTCAATTGTACCTGGTCGCCGGTTTTTACATTCCTGACCCATAAATTATATTCTTTGATAAATGCCGACATACTTCCATCAGGCGACAATACTTCGTTTCCGCGTGGCCGCCTGCCCTGCTGAGGAAGTATTGAAGCTGTAGCAGGCTCGGCATTGAGTGTGCAACTGTTTTTCTGAATATCGTACCGGTAATTTTGTCCGTCAATTTTAAAATCAATTGACTTAGCATCGTCAGAAAACCGGATGGATTGAAAAGGGAGGCGATCGCCCAAATACGACTTGCCTGTTACCGAAGACAATGCTGCAGCCAGTTTATCATGATCAAAAGCAGGGGTCCGTTGCCCTTTTGCGGCATCCACCAGCACAAAACGGCTGCCAGTTGGCGTTAATACCCTATACCAAAACCGTTCGCCGGACATCCAATTGGCCCGTACGCCGCCATAATCAACCAACGACTGTGTATTATACGATAAAAACTGTTCGGCCCGTTGGTAATCCTGGCTGGTAAGCACGGGGCCCTGCTGCGCCGAGGCTGCCAGTGAAAAGGCTACTGCAACAAATGTTATTAAAACGCTCTTCATCATAATGAAAACAACTATTTTGACGTATTAAAAAATAAGCGCCCAAAATACTGTATTCTGATGTTAGCACTTTAATAATTCTGGATAAAATGGCCAATGTCATTAAATTAGGGTATTCGTCAACCTGAGTGGTTAATTTTTGGTGCCCATAAAAGTTCTTTAAAAATGGGCATTTAAGTCGGCATATTTTCACGCAAAGCCGCCAAGAGCTTCACGCAAAGATGTATAAGTGTATTTATTTGTATGATTCCAATATCTTTCTTTGCGTCCTTTGCGTGGGTTTTACTTTGCGTCTTTTCGTGAAAAACCGCTGGTACCTATTACCACGTTAAACTATAAATCAATCAGACTAAAAATGTGTCATTGGCAGGGTATTCG
>JBBRCW010000366.1:0-6548 GCA_038204535.1 Chitinophagales bacterium
TTACTAAAATATAGGAATATATATGTTGGCTTTTGCTTTTCTTTAATCCTATTGTGTGTAAGTTCTATGACTTTTTCGCAAGAATCAATGCGGCCATTTAAAATTATTGGGAATATTGAAGGAATAGATACAGGAAGATTCAAAATGCTAAGACTGGTTGCCAGCGCTGCCAATAGTATCATATTTACAAGTGGAGATTCAATCGTAAATGAAAAATTTACCATCACCGGAAAAATAGCCTATCCACATGCATTTTTAGCAAGAGTGTATAAAGGAAATTCAATGGTGCCAACCGAATATTTCTTTATAGAACCAGGCACGCAATACCTCAACGGGTACTTTGATTCCATCCGTTATACAGTTCCTTTAAATTCATCTAAAACCAATACTGAATTTTTAGAGGGTTACTGGCCTCAATATAAGTCTGTTGAAAAATTTTATGAAGTGTATTCAAATGCGGCCCGGCTGGCGCGGTCTGAATATGGACAATTAATTCCTGATACTATAAAAGCCCGTATAGGAAATCTGCAAACCAGTTTTATCAACAAGCGAGACAGTTTGATCTTACAACAGGCAAGTCAGTTTCCTGGTTCATTTGTAAGCCTATGGGTACTGGCTGAAAGGTTTTTTACAGTGGGATATAAAGAGATTTATGAAAAAAGCTTTAACAGGTTATCATCAAGTATAAAACTTACCAGAACAGGAAAGTTTTTGGGAAACCATATAATGACGGCTAAAATTACTGCTAAAGGTCAAAAGTTTCCGCTTCTTAATGTTATGGATGTTAAAGGTAAAAAGAACCAGAAAATAAGATTAAACAATAAGTTTACGCTTCTCGAATTTTGGTTTAGTCATTGTGGCCCATGCATAGCCCAGTTTCCCGAGCTAAAAAACTTATATAAAGACTTTAAGGCGAAAGGTTTCAATATCGTAGGTCTTTCAACTGATAGAGCAGAAGATAAAGCATCGCTAAATAAAGCAATTTTAAAGTATGAACTTCCATGGGACCAGCTATGGGATAAAAATGGAATTGAATCTGTTAAGTTGACGATCAATTCATTTCCCACCAATTTTCTTTTAGATGAAAACGGGATTATTTTAGAAAAGAATATTAGTCCCGTTTTATTAAAAACGTTTCTTGAGAAAAATCTTTAAGGAGCCGCCTTATAATTGAACCCATGTATCAATATTTTCTTTCAGAATAGTTCCCTGAACGAAAAGCCAACGGTACTACTCGATGCTGCAGCACCGTGGTTGGCGGCCAAAGCCTGTACTGCTTAAAACCAGGTATAAACCAATTTTTTTAAATTTTAAAAACAACAAAAATGAAAACAACAAAAATGAGCCTTGCCAACATTAAAGGAAAGTTGAGCAGGGACGAAATGAAGAAGATAATGGCGGGTAGTGGAGGTGGTGACACTTGTACGGCACATTACGGTGCTTGCTGCACAAGTTCTCAGTGTTGCGAAGGCTATACCTGCGAAGGAACATCAGAAACTAAATTTTGCCTTGTATAGGTAAATCGACTTTAATAGCGTCAGAAAAATGTTCTGGCGCTATTTTAAAAATTTTAAAAGAATTATGAAATTCACAACCATGCTATTCATAGTACCATTTTGCTTTCTGATTCAAACAAGCCCAAAAGCAATTGCCCAGTCAATTTATAAGCCGTTCATCCTTTCCGGATATGTTAGCGGTCTTGATTCTGGTACAGTACAAGTTCTCAAAATAGCTTCAAATGATAATTTTCGCCATATAAAATTTGATACAGATAAGGTTGAAATAAAGGACAATCGTTTTATATTTAGAGGAAGTCTAACTTACCCTCATCCTGTAAATCTTATTTTTACAGGTCAGAATTACTTTTCTGTAACTGAAACATTGTTTCTCAGTGGAGGGAACCATGTCATGAATACAAATATTGATTCCATTAAGGACCAGGTTCCTTATATATCAAACTCGCCTACAAACGATTTCTACAGATCGAAAATGATGGGTCCGCTTCGTGAAGTTTATTCATACCTGGATAAGTTTGAAACAATGTCTCAAAAATTACATTCAGAATATAGTGGCAAAATTCCCAAAGAAAAATCGGATGTAGCAAAAAGGTATCTGGATACTTTTAAAGTCAAACGAAAAAAGTACACATTAGACTTCATAAAGAAAAATCCTACATCAGTGATTAGTTTGTGGAAAATTGTTGAAAGAATTTCAATAAATGGTTATGACATTGATTTTGAAATTGCCTTTAATTCGCTTTCCAATAATTTAAAAAGGACAAAGACCGGAATATACCTTGCACGAACACTACAGGAAACAAGGGTGACAGGTGTTGGCGCAACTTTCCCAAAGCTTGCTTTAATTGATCTTGAGGATAAGAAGGACACTATAGCATCATTTTATAAATATTACACGCTTGTAGATTTTTGGTTTAGTCATTGCGGTCCGTGTATTGCAGAATTTCCTAAGTTAGCTACGGTATATGAAAATTTTAAAGAGCAAGGATTTGAAATTATTGGGATTTCAGTGGATACGAGACAGAATAAAGTAGATTGGCAAAAAGCAATAGCAAAGTATAATTTAAACTGGAAACAATTTTGGGACGTGAACGGGTTAAACGCCTACAGGTTATTTGTGAATTCATTTCCCACGAATTTTTTACTAGATGAAAGGGGAACAATCATTCAAAAAAATATCCCGCCCGATGCCTTGAAGAAGTTTCTTGAAAAAAACCTGCACAAATAGACCAAGCTTTTTTTAATAGATACCAGTTGCCCGAAGTATACAACATGGACGACCTAAAATATTTCTTTTGGAATAGTTCCCGAAAATAAAAGCCTTGCGGAACTATCCCGAAACTGAAGTTTAGGTGCAGGGCAGACAAAACCTGTACGGCTAAGAGCAACAGGTACAAACCAATTTATTAACGCATAAAATTAAAAAAATGCAAACACAACAAATGAGCCTTGCCAACATAAAAGGAAAGTTGAGCAGGGACGAAATGAAAAAAATAATGGCAGGAAGCGGGTCTAATGAAGCCTGCATAGAAAGGGGCATGGACTGTCTAGGCCGACCAAATGACTGCTGTGAAAGTCTTGAGTGTGCAGGTAGCGATCCTCTGGTTAAGGCTTGCACGAAGCCGTAATCACGATGCCGTTCACTATCTGGTCTTGAAATTTTTACAAATTTTAAAGACCAGATAGTGAACATTTTATTCATCTTAACAGAATTTATGAAAAAATTTAAATGGATTATGCTGTATTTTCTTTTTGGAGGTAATGCAGCGATTGGTTTTTCTCAAACATTAATGAAACCATTCACTATTATAGGTTACATAGCTGGTATTGATACCGGTAGTTTTAAATTAATAAGATTGGTTGATAGTTTAGGAAATCGCATTAAAATTGAAAGCGGTGGCGCGATTATCAATGGAGCGTTTACCATTAAAGGTAGAGTAGCCTATCCGCACGCTTTTATGGCCAGAGTTTATAAGGGCAATCAACTGGCACCGACTGAATATTTCTTTATCGATACTGGAACTCAGTATCTTAGCGGATCTTTCGATTCAATCAAAAATACTGTTCCTTTAAATACCGCAAAAACTAATACTGAGTTTTTGAAGGGATACTGGCCTAAATATAAATCCGTTGATAACCTATGGGTTATTCATTTAGAAGAAATTCGGAAAGCCAGATCAATATATGGTCAAAACATTCCGGATTCAGTTAAAATTCGAGTAAATATGCTGCGCGACAATTTTATAACTAGCCGTGACAGTTTAATATTAAAACAGGTAAAACAGTTTCCGAATTCATATGTAAGTCTATGGGTGTTAACTGAGCGGTTTTTTATTGTTGGGTATAAGAAAATCTACGAAAATAGTTTCAATAGTTTATCCTCAGCAAATAAGAGTACCAGAACCGGGCAGTTTTTGAAGAAACAAATTCTGACAGCCAAAGTGTTAAGTAAGGGGCAAAAGTTTCCGTTTTTTCCGGTGGTGGATATTGAGGGGAAGACAGAAACGTTTTCTGTAAATGCCCGGTATACGCTGCTTGAATTTTGGTTTAGCTACTGTGGTCCATGTATAGCGCAATTTCCTGAACTTAAAAGTTTGTATCACGACTTTAATAAAAAAGGTTTTGATATCATTGGACTATCAACGGATAAAATAGAAGATAAGGCTAATCTAAAAAAGGTAATAGGAAAGCATGATCTTCCATGGAAACAATTATGGGATAAAAATGCGGTTCGTTCTTTCGGTCTTACCATCAATGCCTTTCCAACCAATTTTTTATTGGATGAAAACGGTGTCATTATTGAAAAAAATATCATCCCCGTCGCTTTAAAAAACTTCTTACAGAAAAATCTATGAAAGGCGGAGGAATTTCTTTATAAATAATGAAATTTTAAAATCAAAATACTATTGGTGAAATTCCCATTATACCGTCTATTAGACGCCATGGATTGTGGTCCCACCTATTTGCGCATGGTGGCGAAATACCATGGTATGCCGAGTAGGATAAACAAGATGCCAAGGTAGAGGCAATGAATAAGTGGTGCATTGACACAGGTATTGCTTTTACGCCTACTTTTTTTGTAAATGGTTACCAATTGCCTGATATATACAAAGCGGCAATTTACAATATTTTCTCTCAGAATAGTTCCCTGAAAGAAAAGCCAACGGAACTACGCGGCGCTGCAGTACCGCAGTTGGCAGCCAAAGCCTGTACTGCTAAAAACCAGGCACAAACCAATTTTGTAAAAGTTAGAAACAATCTACAAATGATCAATCTGTGTAAGGAAAAATGATTAGCTAGTTTACAAAAACCCACGTCTTTTTTCTTTATAGTACTTTTTAAATTTACAAACAGACGATTTGAAATTCCCTTTATACCGGTAGTTAGATGCCATGGACTGTAGCCCTATCTGCCTGCGGATAGTAGCCAAATACCATGGTAAAAACTTCTATATAAAACACTGGGGGCAAAAACATTATCAGGCTATTTGGCCTGGCTAAATTATTGCATAAAAATTTATTTTAATTTATTTTGTCGTTTCAAAAACAAGATATATTTTCATTTCTCATTACCCCACGAAAACTTTCTTTTTTTATTTATTGAAAAATTAAACGATTGTTCCTATGGCAATAGAGAAGTTGTTTGTGCCTTCTTTACAGCAAACGGTGGGCGCTTTGTTACAGAAATTGCAGGTACAGGTAACAGGTACCACCATCAACAACGCATTGCTTAATCACCCCGATTACCCCAGCCTGTTAAGCATTACCGATGTGCTGAAGCAATGGAATATTGCCAATACCGCCATTAAGGTTGATAAAGAAAAGCTGCACGAAATACCCGTACCTTTTATAGCGCATACAAAAAATAGTGGCGGCTCATTTTATACTATTACCCAAACCAATCAGTTACATGTTAGCTTTGCCAGTCGCGGGGGGGGGTAAAATACCCTTAGAAGATTTTTTAAAAGACTGGACTGGTATTGCCCTGCTGGCAGAGGCGGAAGAAAAGGCCGGAGAAAAGGATTTTCAGAAAAAACGCCGGATGGAGCTTTTGAGTTCCTTAAAGTTGCCTGTTATTATATTAACCGCAATCTGTATTTCGGTATTTGCCGCTTATCAGCAATATTACCAGCCAGCTATCTTTACAGTGTTCAGTACTATCATAGCCTTAAAACTGGCTGGTGTTGTCATTACTGTTTTACTGCTTTGGTACGAGATTGACAAGGCCAACCCGGTTTTAAAACAAATCTGTGGCATGGGCAGTCAAACCAATTGCGCGGCTGTACTTGGCTCAAAACAGGCAAAGCTGTTTGGGGGAATAAGCTGGAGCGAAATGGGGTTCTTTTATTTTGCAGGCGGTTATATAAGCCTGATGGTTAGCGGTGCCAATGCCGCCTATACCCTACAATTGCTGGCCTGGCTCAATGTGCTGGCCCTGCCCTATACCATATTTTCGGTTTACTACCAATGGCGCATAGCCAAACAATGGTGCCCCCTGTGTCTCGGAGTACAAGCGGTCCTGATCGCAGAATTCTTTGCCTCACTGTTAACCAACTCATTCATCATTCACAGCCCTTCGTTCGTAACTACCTCCCCTTCATTCATAATTCATAATTCAACATTCATAATTTTCTCCGCTTTCCTCCTCCCCATAACAGCCTGGTACCTGTTAAAGCCGCTGTTGCTGCAAACCGAAGAGGCCAAACGCAAAAAACGGGAGCTGCTCAAGCTTAAATACGACAACCGTATTTTTAACGCACTGCTGCCCAAACAAAAAAGATTGGAGGTTTTTCCTAACGGTCTGGGCATAGTAATGGGCAACCCTAACGCCATACATACTATTATAAAAGTGTGTAACCCATATTGCGGGCCTTGCGCTAATGCACACCCACAGATAGATGCACTGCTGGAGGCGAATAGCGACGTAAAGGTGCAAATCATTTTTACCGCTACCAGTGGCGAAGGCGATAAACGTAACAAACCAGTAAAACATTTGCTAGCTGTTGCAGGCAAAAATGATGGCGGGTTAACC
>JBBRCW010000367.1:0-6480 GCA_038204535.1 Chitinophagales bacterium
TCTTGAAATGTCATTTTCGTTTATTGTATTCTCTTTAAAATTACAGGGAAATGGTCGGGAAGTGGTTGCAGGAGTGAAATTTATGACCTTCCGCCTGGCACCGTTCTAGGTTTTTGTTTAGGTTTTGAAGTTAATGACTAAAAGCCGAATATGTAATCCCGAAAGTTGAGACCGAAACTGCTGCTGATAGCGAACTGCAGCCGGTTTATACAACGTCACAAGCCCAGCTATTGCAAAGCCTCCATATTGGTGGCTGGCGTTCCACTCTTGCAATTATCTTACCTCTATGCTCCAATCATCCGACGTCAATTCAATTGTTTCCATTGCTTGGTGACATAATCGTTGAATGCTTTGAGCCGATAAATTCATTTCAATAAAATACCCGTTTCGCAATTCTCGAATTGCTCTGAATTTATTTTTGTCCTTGCTTACATATCGGGGGTAGTTAAGGGCAATGATGTCAAACTTGTCTGGCTCCAAATCAGCTACTGTATTTAAAGTCTCTTGCAAAACATCTCGCCAGGTCTGTACTTCAAATCTTTGTCCAAGTATTTTTAGGCTGGTCGGTATGGTCCCAGTAACGCCATTATTGTTTACTGGTATAGAATTTTCCTGACCAAAATAACTCCATATTGAAAGCGCTTCTTTTGCTAAAACCTCGGCTCTGTCCTCAATATCTTTCCTTTGCCAAGAAGATAATGCATCGAAATACTTATTTATTTCTAAATGGCTTTCATTTAATCGTTTCTTTTTTGAAATGAACTCGTCATTTGAAAGTTCGGTGTTATATGCTGTCAAAGTAAGATTACCAATTGTGTGCAGATATAAGTCATGTGTTTCTTCCCAATTTTCTCCTAATTCATGCTGCCAACTTTCTGAAAGGGTTTGTGGCATTAGATGCTCAACGGTTAGATTTTCAAATGGTACTTGTTCTTTATGTGCGAAATTCTCCTCAAGTGACTCAAGAATTAGTTTTGTTTTTATTACTCTATCTCCTCCACCATAAAATTTTGTTTCCTTAAATCGTTGAAAAAATTCATTGTCCTTTGGGTAACCTTTTCCTTGCAATACAGTTTTAAACCCTTCCAACATGATTCCAGCGTATTTAGCTGTTATTTGAGGATAAACAGTCGGGAAAATTTTGTTCAATTGATTTGTAGGTACACTACAGACAAATCTTCGGATTAAATAGTTCTCAAGTACTTTAAGGATTGCAACAAAATCATTTTTTGAGAGTTGACCGTCGATGTAGTTCCCATAAAAATTCAATAACAATGGATAAGCCGTTGTAACTTCTATTCGGTTTAACCTTCGTAGGTATTTTTGTATTCCAAAATCGGGTTCGAATTCTGGGTAAATTAGTCGTTGATAGAAAACGCTGTAACGTTTTAGTTCCTTTAAATAATCTATTGCATTTTTAGTTGAAATATTTTCCTTCAGAGCATAATAAACTTCGCCTTGCTTAATGATAGAGCCTTCTCTCATTAAAAAGTGTCGAATGTATTCAGTTAAGTCTTCTCCAAGCGAAGTTTGCATAGGATACCAAAAATCATTGTAAACTTCGTCCTGTCTATCAACATGAACTCGCATGAAGAAATAATTCCTTATAAGGTCAGCCTGGGTTAAGGGTCTTCCTTTTGCGTTTAGGCTTTCAAATACTAAATAAGGATTATCATCAGCGTCGAGTACAATGCTTACAACTGAAAAATAACTTGTAATTACCTTTTTTAGCTTTTCAGGTTCAAGCTCAATCTGCTTTAACTTTTTATCGAAAAACGAGTAAGCTCTGGTTAATTGATTTTCGATTGTATTTTCTTTGCCTGTAATTAAGTTTTGAAAAGTTGTCCTGTCTACTTGAGTAGGAAGCAGTTTATAATGGTCTTGCCCATCTTTATATTGGTTAACTAATAAAGTGTTGTTTATTTCGTCTGCAAATCTTTCATTGCTTGCTTCCCTCGCTTTATTTCTAAGCAAAGTCAGCAATACGAAAATAGTTGTTAGCCTCTGCTGTCCATCAATCAACAGATATTTTGCAACTCCCTCTGGTACGGAAACTGTCGGCATGTTAACGATAGAGCCAATAAAATGAGTTCTCGGATTTTCAGCTTCGCAGAGTTCCACGAGGTCTTTCCATAGAACCTCCCATTCTTTAGGGGTCCAACTGTACGTTCTTTGGAAAAGTGGAATTACATATTGCTTTGTCCCTTCAATTATGTCTTGCAATTTCGTCTCTTTTGCTTGCATGAATTTTCAGTTATGAATTTTAGGGTGTACCCAAATAGAATTGTCAGCAAATCCAATATAGACGAATCTATTTTGTATTGAAGCATTCGGTTAAAAAAATATTTTGGTATTGCCTAACAAAGTCTTTTATGGTTTTGCGAAATACAGTTAAAACTTTTTCCATTCGTAAATACATTCATAATAACAGGGCATTTCAAATTCGCATCCAACAAGCGTTCGCTATTGCGACCCTTCGGCAACTTGGCGAAGCAATCCCCAGTGATTTGTCAACCTGATTATGCAGGGGATTGCTTTCCCGAAAGTTAGTTCGGGACAATGACGAGGAGGTTTGAAACCACGTTCCAACGAATAAAAAGCGACATTTTGAAATGTACCCTAATAACATGTGCCCACTCGATAACGTTTATAACTATCTCAACAACGTAACCACTCCTTTTGCAACATAAGGCTTACCCGTAAAATCCTTTGCCTTAAACATCCATACAAACGAGCCGGTAGGCTGAGGGGTGCCATTAATAGTTCCATCCCAGCCCTTGCCGGTGTTTTGGGAATGAAACACTCTTTGTCCCCAACGGTTAAACACGGCGAAATACTCTACATTTTGCAGGCCGGCGATAACGGGTTTTAATACTTCGTTCAGGCCATCGTTATTGGGCGTAAAGGCTGTTGGTACAAACACGCCAGGCTTTGTATTAAACACTTTTACCAAAAGTGATGATGTATCGCTGCAGCCTGCCGCGTCTGATACACGAACACTATATCGAATATCGTTTTCATTGTTTACCGGAATTATTGCCACCGGGTTGGCGATAGATGAATTGGATAAAAAGCGGGCGGGTGCCCATTGATACCCATTGCCACCGGTGGCCGTTAATTGAAGCGGCTGATTGATGACCACCGAAGTATCGTTGCCGGCAAAGGCCAGTACTTTTGGCAAAACAGAAACGGTCACAGAGTCTAAAAACGGTTTCGGGCAACCGAGGGTATCGTACACCGCCAGCACATACCGGGTAAAATTAACCGGCAACACTACCCTGGTTAATGATTGCGATTGGGTATTTGAAGCGGAGGGGGACCACAGATACGATGTGCCTGTTATCATCCCCCTTAAAATAGCTTGCGTGCCAAAACAAATTACGGTATCGTTTCCCGCATTGGCAAAAGGGTAGGGCACTGTTCTTACGTCAATTGTTCGCGTAGCATAACATGCGCCAATGGCGGCCGAAACCATAAAGGCCGTTGATTGGTTAATGGTAACAAAAGGCGATGCGGCTGAAGGGTTGCTGAATAAAATAGCGGGTGACCATCTGTACGAAAGTGCGTTGGAAACGGTACGAAGCGAAATATGATCGCCCTGGCAAATGGTGGTATCACCCATGGCCGTTAATGAAACAGAATCCACCACGTTCACCAAAACCGAATCTATATTATCGCAGCCGTTCTCTGCATACTCCACATAATACCGGGTAGTTTTAGCTGGAAAGGCGCGTGGGTTTTTTGTGTTTGGGTTGATGAGCCTGGCCGCCGGGTACCACTTATAATTGCCAGGCGAACCCGCCAGCAGTTGCAAAGTATCTTTATTACAAATGAGCGTGTCACTAAAAAGTAAGCCCACCGAAGGCTTGTCTTTTATTTCAATTGATTTTTGGATAGTGCTTTTGCAGCCTTTAGAGGTTTCTATGAATTGGGTCACAACTTTATTTCCCACGGACGAGTACAGAAATGATGGATTGGCAATGTTACTTGTGTCGCTAAATCCCGCCTCGCCAAAATCGTACAACCAGTTAGTGATATTGCCATAGAGTAAGGTGCTTTCATCTTTAAAATTCACGGGGTTCTTTAAACACGATCCACTGGCGCTGAAGCTGGCTTTGGTGCCAGGGTAAACCAGCACATTTGCCGATGTGCTGTCGCTGCACACCTTGTTCTCGTTAATGAATAATTGCATGGTGTACCGGCCGGTATCGGCAAAGGTAAACGAGGGGGTTGGCTGCGTGCTGGTAAATACATTGTTTCCGGCGGCATTTTGTAAGCGCCAATTGTACGAAGTGATGAGCGGGCTGGTGGAAAGATTGCTAAATTGTAACGAGTTGTCAGCATCGCATAAATAGTAAATTTCGGGTAATAAAGCTGCCGCCAGGGTGCAATTTGTTACCCTTACCTGCAGGTCTTTACGTTGCGAAGCAATTACTTTTCCTCCCCGCACCTCATCAATACAAACCGAAATAATATACACGCCCGGCTGGGGAGTAATGCCTGATATTAAACCGGTAACGGCATTGATATTGGCTTGTTTTCCCAAAGGTATATTTGATTGATACCCGTTTCCATACGGTACAGAATCGTAAGGTGGTGCAGAGGGCGGCTGCTGGTTATCGGGATCTGAGCCAGGGCTGGTATTAAAGGCCGGGCAAAAACGATAACGAAGGGTATCTCCATCGGCATCCCTGCCTTCGAAGCTGTAAGAAAAACTGCTGCCCGAACACAAAAGCACCAGGTCGTTACCTGTAAATTCGGCGCTGTTGTTGGCAGGCGCTCCCGGTCCATTAAGGGTGCCGGGGATCTCAGCGGTGTAGGTGGCTCCGAGATTTCCGTATCCCGGCTGCAGATTATTTATATTATTAACCCTGAAAATTACCTGGCTACTTACAATGTAACCATTGGCCGATGGGGGTAAAGTGATGTTGAAATCAAAGAATCCCACTTCGTAACAAACAGTTGGGGGATTGGTTATACACGGATCGGTGCTGATAAACTTTAGTTCGCGTTTGCTGCTTAACGGAACGATAATATCCCTGATTCGTTCATTTGTTGCCCGGTTAAAAATGGAGACTACGGTCGAGTTATTTATCTGGCGGCCGCCATCACACAACCGATATAGTTTTAGGGTAATGTTATAGGTGTATTCGCCACTGGATTGCCCCACCAGCGTGTAATGTATTTCGCCTCCGCTAATATGCCCGGCCATTGAAAAAATGGGAGAAGTTATGAGCAGCACTAATATGACATTTCGAATAAACAAAGACATGGGAATTATCTGACTAACCTATCTTGAATATACTGTTTTTTATAACAGCCGGTTTTTAATGTGGAAGGTCAGCCGCCAATTCTTTTACCGCGCAGACAATTTTATTTGATCATCTTTTTTACTTCATTCAGTTTCATCAGCGCCTCAACGGGTGTCAGTCGGTTGATATCAATGTTTTCGAGCATCTTGCGGATCTCGTTGAAGGTTTCGCTGTGGGCATCAAAAATACTAAGTTGCATTTGCGGAGTGGAGAGTTTCTTAATGTTTGATTGCAGTTGGTCGCCGTTGGCTGCCGGTGTACCATCATGGGTATCATCAACCTGTTTGCTTTCTAATTGTTGCAATACTTCGTTGGCCCGTTCAATCAACTTAGGGGGCATGCCGGCCATGCGGGCAACATGAATACCAAAACTATGGATGCTGCCTCCCGGTGCCAGTTTGCGTAAAAAGATGATCTTATTACCTACTTCTTTATTGGTAACATGATAGTTTTTTACCCGCGGTAATTTATTCTCCAGTTCATTCAGCTCGTGGTAATGCGTGGCGAATAATGTCTTTGGTGCAAAGGGCGAGGAGTGCAGATATTCAACAATGCTCCAGGCGATACTGATGCCATCGTAGGTGCTGGTGCCGCGGCCGATTTCATCTAACAATACCAGGCTGCGGGCCGTCAGGTTGTTGATGATACTGGCGGTTTCATTCATCTCCACCATAAAAGTGCTTTCGCCGCCGCTCAGGTTGTCGCTGGCGCCTACACGTGTAAAAATTTTATCGGTCAGCGGTATGGATGCCGCCGCAGCCGGAACAAAACTGCCCATGTGCGCCATCAGGGTGATCAATGCCGTTTGCCGAAGCAAGGCGCTTTTACCACTCATGTTAGGGCCGGTTAAAATAATCACCTGCTGGCCGGCGGGATCGAGCGAAATATCGTTACTGATATAACTTTCACCAATGGGCAGGTTGCGTTCAATAACCGGGTGACGGCTTTCTTTAATATCAAACTCAAGGCCACTGTGAATGACCGGCTTTTTATAATTGAATTGTAACGCGTTTTGGGCAAAACAGCCCAGGCAATCTAATATAGCCAGTACGTTGCCATTTACTTGCATGGGGGCAATATAGTCTTGCAACGCCAATAATAATTGATCATACAGGCCCTGCTCAATGGCCAGGATTTTATCCTCAGCGCCCAATATTTTTTCTTCGTA
>JBBRCW010000368.1:0-6476 GCA_038204535.1 Chitinophagales bacterium
CGCGATGAAAAACAACGATTTTTTAATTACCTGATAACCGAAGGCAATTATGTATCGGGCGGCCCAACCAATAACGGAGGGGCCATATTTGAATGGTACGCAAAACAATTTGGAGATTTTAAAAGGGCCTATGATCTGGAAAACTGCCTGGAAGGCCTGGTAGCAGAAGCAGCAAGGGTAGAGGTGGGCGCAGCAGGGCTTATATTTCTTCCTTATTTGCAGGGAGAACGGGCACCTATCTGGAACGCATCTGCCAAAGGGGCTTATTTTGGTATAAATATCAACCACGAGAAACAGCATTTTACACGGGCTACCATTGAAGGGATTTTATATGCGATTTACAGTATAGGCAAAACACTGGAAGAACACCGGCAAATAAACAGCCTTTGCGTAAATGGCAGGTTTACCACAACACCATTCTGGCTAAGAATGATTGCCGATATATTTAATAAACCGGTCAATACGCGCCTGAATGCTGACAGTGTTGCGGTGGGCGCCTATTTATTAAGTGCCACCGAAGCAGGCATTTTTAAAGATTTGGATGAAGCAGCGAAAACAGTTGAATTACCCGACACTTACAAACCCAGGAAAAATGAACACGTTCAGTATATGAAGCATTATGCTATTTACGAACGGCTGAGTTATAAATTAATGGACGAATTTGAAGCGATATCGAAGTTGCAGGATTCTTAATGAGGAAGAAAGGGATTTGGTGATTGGGTGATTTGGTAATGGGGTGATTGGGTGATTTAGTGATTGGGTGATTGGTGATTTGGTGATTGGGTGATTTGGTGATTGGGTGATTGGCTGATTGGGGGATTTGGAGATTGGGATATTGGAGGATGTTCCTTTATCCACAAAACTGCTTTGCCTGTTTGCCAAATAGGTTTTTACCGGGACCTAAGCAAGAGCGCCCAATTTTTCCATACACTCCTTTAAACTCTCCTTCCAGTCGCGCAACTGAATATTAAACGCCGCTGTAATTTTTTGCTTATCCATTACTGAATATCCCGGGCGGTTAGCCGGGGTTGGATAACCACTGGTAGCGATAGCATTTACCTGGCAGGTTTTTCCGCCGAGCCTTCTAATTTCTTCGGCAAAGTCGAACCATGTTATGTTGCCCTCATTCGAAAAATGGTAAATCCCCTCAAAAGATTTACCCGTTTTTTGCTGCTGAACAACTATTTGCAAAATTGCAGCCGCAAGGTCAGCGGCATAAGTGGGCGAACCAAACTGATCGCCTACAACATTTAAACTCTCCCGATCGGTCATTAAACGCAGCATGGTTTTCACAAAATTATTACCGAAGCTGCTGTACACCCACGAGGTACGAATGATAACGGTTGAAGGCAGAACCTGCTGCGCTATTTTCTCCCCTTCCAGTTTTGAAAAGCCGTAAAAATTAACCGGGCTTACTACATGATCTTCCTTGTATGGAACGGCAGCCTTTCCATCATACACATAATCGGTAGAGACATGTATAAATTTAGCGCCAGCCAGGGCGCAATTCTCAGCAAGAATGCCCACCGCGTTCGCATTAATTTTCATAGCCAGGCCCTGATCGGTTTCAGCTTTGTCAACGGCAGTATAAGCCGCGGCATTAATACAAATAGCCGGCTTTCTTTCTTCGAAAAACTTATTTACCATTTCGGCGCTGGTAATATCCAACTCGGCCACATCTGTAAAAGCATAGTCAAACTGCTGAAATGAAGCAGACAATTGAACCAGTTCATTTCCTAACTGTCCGTTACAGCCGGCTACTAAAATTAATGGGCGCATAAAATAATAATGTAATTCGAGGTTTAATGGAAATGGTACCGAAAGGCAGGAGCGCTTAAAGCAAAGAACACAGAAAAGGCATCCACGAACTATTCATTCATATTGGCCTTTTCTGTATAATTCTTAATTGAGATATTAAAAACTCCAATAGCTTCTGCTGGTAATGGTATTTTTATAAATGCCTTTCAGGTCGGCTATCAGCGCATTTTCTTTCGTGATCGATTTAAAATAAGCATCGTCTAAATCAAGATAAGATGCATGCGGCACCGTTACTATGATCGCGTCATAATCTTTACCAATTTTATCTATTAGATTAAACCCGTATTCTTCTTCCACTTCGTGCGAATCGGCAAAGGGATCGCTTACCACCACATTCAGATGATACGATTTCAAAGTCTTGATTACATCAGCCACTTTTGAGTTGCGTATGTCACTCACATTTTCTTTAAAAGTGGCGCCCATTACCAAAATTTTGGCATCTTTAACATTGTCGCTGTTTTTAATAATGTGCTGCAAAACCTTTTTAGATAAGTAGTTGCCCATGTTATCATTTATATACCTTCCGGCTAAAATAACCCGGCTGTTGAAACCAAGCTCAGCTGCTTTATAGGTAAGGTAATAGGGATCAACACCAATGCAATGCCCGCCTACCAAACCTGGGTAAAATGGCAAAAAGTTCCATTTGGTGCGGGCTGCTTCCAATACATCGTACGTGTTGATGTCCATTTTATCAAAAATAATAGACAGCTCGTTCATTAAGGCAATGTTAAGGTCGCGCTGGGTGTTTTCTATGATCTTGGCGGCCTCGGCCACCTTAATGCAGGATGCCCTGTGAACACCGGCTTCAACTACCAGTTCGTACACTTTGGCAATAACGTCTAATGATTCATCATCGCAGCCCGAAACCACCTTTACAATATTTGTAAGTGTGTGGTTTTTATCTCCCGGATTTATTCTTTCAGGGCTGTAGCCCACCTTAAAATCGGTGACAAAATTTAAACCGCTTAACTCCTCTATCAATGGAATACAGTCTTCTTCGGTGCAACCGGGATACACTGTGGATTCAAAAACAACATAATCGCCTTTCTTTATCACTTTACCAATGGTTGAAGAAGCACCCAAAACCGGCCGCAAATCAGGAACATTGTGGGGGTCAACTGGTGTGGGAACAGCAACTATATAAAAGCTGGCTTGTTTTAAAACTTCCAGGTCGCTGGTAAAGGTGATGTCGCAGCCTTCAAAAGCATCTGCATCCAGTTCTTTACTGGGATCTTTCCCCTGGCGCATCATCTCAATACGCTTTTCGTTTATATCAAACCCAATTACGGAGATCTTTTTAGCGAACTCCAGCGCTATGGGTAATCCAACATATCCTAAACCAATTACAGCAAGTTTCGAATCTTTTTTTAATAGGGACGTGTACATGTTTAATAAACCTTTATTATATAGGGGATGAAATAATTGCTGATCACCACCCCCCTATTGTTTTCAAAAATTTTAATGGGAAAGTATTAAGAAAGCAGCATAAACTATTTGCTTACAAATTCCTTTGGCAGTTTATACAATTCTTCCTTTGGCAACGACTTAAAGTAGTCGTAGGTTATCTTAAGCCCTTCGGCCCTTGAAACTTTTGGTTCCCAACCGAGCAGCTCTCTGGCCTTTGTAATATTTGGCTGCCTTTGTTTGGGATCATCCACGGGCAGCGGTTTGTAAACTATTTTAGTATCGGTTCCGGTTAGTTTGATCACTTCTTCTGCAAAATCTTTCAACGAAATTTCTACCGGGTTACCTATATTAACCGGGCTGGCATAATCGCTCATTAACAAGCGGTAAATACCTTCCACCAAATCAGCCACATAACAAAACGACCTGGTTTGCGAACCGTCGCCAAACACTGTCATTTCTTCGCCACGCAAGGCCTGTCCAATGAAAGCAGGCAGTGCTCTTCCGTCATTTAAACGCATCCGCGGGCCATAGGTATTAAATATGCGAACGATCCTGGTTTCCACCCCATGAAAAGTATGATAGGCCATGGTAATGGCTTCCTGAAAACGTTTGGCCTCGTCATAAACACCACGAGGTCCTACAGGATTTACATTTCCCCAATATTCTTCGTCTTGCGGATGAACCAGAGGATCGCCATAAACCTCGCTGGTAGAAGCTACCAATATGCGTGCATTTTTCTCCTTCGCCAAACCAAGGCAATTGTGTGTTCCCAAAGAACCCACCTTAAGGGTTTGGATAGGAATTTTCAAATAATCAATGGGGCTGGCGGGCGATGCAAAGTGCATGATATAATCCAACTGGCCAGGCACATGTATAAATTTGGAAACATCATGATGATAGAATTCAAAATCTTCGTTTGGAAATAAGTGCTCAATATTTCGCAGATCACCCGTAATCAGGTTATCCATAGCTATTACATGAAACCCTTCGTTTATAAACCTGTCGCACAAATGCGAGCCAAGGAAACCGGCAGCGCCGGTGATTAATACTCTTTTTTTACTCATGATTGGTTTTTATTGGGTGATGGTTTTTCTGCCGATACTGGTATAATGAAAACCATTTTCCTGCATTTTGGCCAGATCGAAAAGGTTTCGGCCGTCAAATATAACTTTCGAAGGCATCAGTTCCGTCATACGGTCAAAATCGGGCGTCCTGAACTCGGACCATTCTGTAGCAATGATTAGAGCATCTGCTCCTTGTAACGCATCGTACTGGCTTTCGCAGAAAGAAATTTTATCATTGTATATCTCTTTTACATTGGCCATCGCCTCCGGATCAAATGTTCTCACCGTACAGCCATTTTTTAGCAAGTCGTCAATAATATATAAGGCTGGTGCTTCGCGAATATCGTCGGTATTCGGCTTAAAAGCCAGGCCCCAGATTGCAAAAGTTTTGCCATTAATATCGCCAAAGTATTTTTTGATCTTCGGCATCAGGTACACCTTTTGTTCCTCGTTCACTTCTTCCACCGCCTTTAGTATTTTAAAGTCGTAGTTTACCCCTTCGGCCGATTTTACCAATGCTTTTACGTCTTTGGGAAAACAACTTCCGCCGTAGCCAATACCAGGAAATAAAAATCTTTTGCCGATACGGGCATCACTGCCAATACCACGGCGTACCAGGTCAACATCGGCGCCCAGCAACTCGCACAATCGGGCAATTTCGTTCATGAAAGTGATCTTGGCCGCCAAAAACGAATTGGCAGCGTATTTGGTCAGTTCGGCCGATTCCTCATCCATAAATATAACCGGGTTACCCTGGCGAACAAAAGGTGCATACAAATCGCCCATTACTTTAATGGCCCTTTCGGAGTCGGTACCAATAACTACCCTGTCCGGTTTCATAAAGTCGTCAACAGCAACTCCCTCGCGTAAAAATTCAGGATTACTCACCACATCAAACTCAACCGTAGCATGTTTTGCAATTGCTGCATGCACCTTTTTTGATGTACCCACAGGCACGGTGCTTTTATCTACAATCACTTTATATTCCTTCATTATTTTACCCAAATCATCGGCAACTTTAAGAATATACCGCAAATCGGCGCTTCCATCTTCACCGGGTGGCGTTGGCAGTGCTAAAAAAATGACTTCTGCTTCTTCAATACCTTCTGCCAGGTTGGTTGTAAATTTTAAACGGTTTTCCTTAATATTCCGGTGAAATAATTTTTCAAGGCCAGGCTCAAAAATGGTGATCTGTCCTTTAGCTAATTTTTCAACTTTTTTTTGGTCGATATCAACACAGGTTACAAAGTTTCCGGTTTCTGCAAAACAAGTTCCGGATACCAGGCCAACATACCCGGTACCTATTACGGCAATTTTCATAGTTCGATTTAAGTGTTAATAAAATTTAAAACGTGTTTGGTTATATAGTTTAATTGTTCATCATCCATTTCGGTATGTACCGGCAACGAAATAACCCTTTCAGTAAGCCAGTCTGTTAACGGAAGGTCATATTCACTGCCCCCGAACGCGTCAAACATTTTTTGCCTGTGCGCCGGTACCGGGTAATAGATCATTGAAGGAATTTTGTTTTCGGCAAGGTATTTAGACAAATCATCGCGGTTTACTCCATTTAGAATAAGCGTGTATTGATGATATACATGGTCGCAATAGCCTTTAATTATCGGCACCGTTATTTTTTGGTTATTGGCAAAAGCAGCATTATAACCTGCCGCCACCTTTTGCCTGCTGGCAATATACTCATCTAAATATTTTAGCTTAACGTCTAATATTGCCGCCTGAATACTGTCGAGCCGGGAGTTGCAACCCACCAGGTCGTGGTAGTACCGCACCTTTTGACCATGATTGGCTGTCATTTTTAATTTTTCGGCAAGGACCGCATCGTGCGTAAAAATGGCGCCGCCATCGCCAAAAGCTCCCAAATTTTTTGAAGGGTAAAAAGAAGTGGTTCCTATGGTGCCAATGGTGCCGGCCTTTTTTATTGAACCATCGGTAAATGTATAATTACAGCCTATTGCCTGTGCATTGTCTTCTATTACGTATAAGTTATGTTCCCTGGCAATGTTCATGATCTCTTCCATAGGAGCAGCGTGCCCATATAAGTGAACAGGAACAATTGCTTTTGTTTTAGGTGTAATAGCAGCTTTTATTGCCTGCGGGTCAATACAAAAGGTTTCTTTGTCAACCTCAACAAAAACCGGTTTTAAACGCAAAAGCGCAATAACTTCT
>JBBRCW010000369.1:0-6262 GCA_038204535.1 Chitinophagales bacterium
CGCCGTTTTCAAAACTGAAAAGTGTAAAGCGATTGTTTTTAAGTGAGAACCAATTGGTATCGTGCAAAGGACTGGATGGCCTTCCACATATAAAAGAACTTGATCTGTCTGGTAATAAGCTGACTGACTTGTCGCCTATAAATAATTTGTTTACACTCGAAACACTTCAGTTGGATTCTAATGCGGTTGATTCGGCTAATATGATCAGGCCCCTGGTTGCGCTGCCTGCACTAAAGGCGCTCTTTCTTTATGGAAATCCGCTGGGCGATATTCCCTCTACCTATTTGGGTTCTGGTGCCTCATATAATTGCCTTGAAGCAATTCGCAGCTATTTTAAAAGTATTGCCGGCGGGTATGAGGTCAGGAATGAGATAAAGCTGGTGCTGGCGGGTAACAGTACTGCCGGCAAAACCTCTTTACGAAAATTGCTTAAAGGCGAAATGGTGGATGCCAGCGAACTAACCACGCACGGCATTGTTTGCGACACTTGGAGGCTTCCAATAAATAACCGGAAAGTGAGTGGCAAAAAGAAAGAAATGGACGTGCATATTTGGGATTTTGGCGGCCAGGAATATTATCATGCTACGCATAGGCTGTTTTTTACAGCCAGGTCCGTCTATCTTGTTCTCTGGGAGAAAAGTACCAATCACAATGGTTTTATCGATACACTCATTTATGAAGAAGACAGCCTGGGCAACCTGCATGCAACACTAAAACCGCTTGAACATTTTCCGTTTGATTATTGGTTGGAAAGCATTCGCCAGTATGATGATGAAAATGAAATGAGTCCGATAATAATGGTTCAAAATAAAATTGACCTGCCGGGCCCGACTGAATATGTTGATCAACAAAAACTGTCAAATAAATATACCAGCCTCGATTTTTTTGATCTGAGTGTTTTAAAGGCTTCAGACAACGATCCTGATTTTTTGCCACCCTATAGGCAGTTCAAAAATATACTACAAAAAAAGTTAGCGGAGATCAGCCAAAAGAAACACATAGGAAGGGGCCTGGCTGCTACGCGCAAAGGAATTGAAGATTCAAAGAACAGTCTCACCTGGAGTTATGACGAATATATCACCTGCATAAAAAAGCATGAACCGGATATTTCAGACGCCGACATCAATCTTTTTACACGATACTTTCGCGACGAAGCAGGAGTAATACTTTATTACGGCAATAATCCAAAATTAAACGGCACGGTATATCTGAATCCTGTTTGGGTGATCGAATGCATTTATGGAGTGCTGGATCGATCGGTAGAGGCAAACAATGGCGTATTTAACCGGCAGCATGTTGAAGCCACCAATAAATCGGGGCTAGGTACCGAAGAACTGGTGGAGCTGATGAAATCGTATGAAATAATATTTGAAGACGCCGAAAATGAAGATCTTATTGCGCCACAATATTTGCCCAATCAGTCTCCCGACAAAAAGGCCCTATCACCCTACAAGGTAAAATTTGCCGGTTTAAAACCTTCACTGGCAGTTTATTTTCCCGGTTTTCTGCCCCGAAGTATTATGCTTCGGTTCCTTTCGCGATTTGGCAGCGAAGCCTCGGGACAGCTTTATTGGAAAAACGGAATTGCGTTTTCAAAAGACAAGAGACTGATATATGTTCTATGCGACAATTTCGCCAGAACCATCAATATTTATGTGGAAGACAATGACCCGTTGCTGCAGGCTGAGTTGTTCAATGACCTCAGCGAACTTTGCAATAAGAATAACCAGCTTGAAGTGGCGGTAAACGGTGGCGATGATTTCGTGAATATCGGCGAGCTTATCAAACAAAATTCCCTTGGTAACCGGCGCATTGAATCGAGACAGAAAAACATCCTGGATATCAATATTTTTGAACACCTTGTTTCGTTCAACAAAAAACCGGCAAGTATGGATATTTCCATCTTTGTTTCTTATGCGCATGAAGACATCAGCTATCTCAAAGAATTTCGGGACACCCAATTGAAAAGTTTACAGCTTCATTATTCCCTCGACCTGGAGGTTCGCACAGACGGTGACTTAAAGCCCGGGATGCAATGGGATAAATCTTTAAAGCAATTCCTCGAACGCGCCACTATAGCGGTTTTTCTCATTAGTCCCAACTTTCTTGCATCTGACTATATTCAGCGGGCGGAGATCGCCTCGGCCATCGGGCGGTTTAAAGAAAAGAAACAGGTCATCATACCAATTTTAATAAGGCCTGCTGTTAAGAAATTACTGCCCTTTACTGAATTTCAATATTTACCGGCCGGTCAAAAGGCAATCAGCGCCTGGCCAAATCAAGACGAAGCCTGGGTAAGTGTAACGGAGGGCATTATGCAGGTTATCGATGATATTAAGGTGGGCAAGTGGCTCGATTATTTTAAGTAAGTGCGATCGGATAGCCTGGCTTTCCTTCATCAGGCAAAAAGAAAGTTTTGGTTGTTGATGCCGAATTACCGGCAGAGAGCCGTTGTAAAAAATGGGAATGAAGAATGGTTCAAAATCGATTAATTAAACCTCCTTTTTCACCACATAGAAGCATAAGGTTTATTAGCTTATTTTCAGTTGCGCCTTCTTCAACAAGGTATTTTAATAAGGTCAGGTAAGGCAAAAATTGACCATCGAATTTACTTTTTGGTGCAGCGCACCCAAATATTTGTAGATTATAAAATTGCGGTACAATTTAAGGTGCAGCGCACCGAAATATCGACTAATAATTTGGTGGGTGTGATTTTATGCAAATATTGCGGTGCGCTGCACCTCATGAGCCCCGCGACGATGATATTCTACAAATATTTCGGTGCGCTGCACCTGGGTTACAATAATTAAAGATGTAGCAACAATTTAGTTGCACTTTGCCAACCGAACCAGAGGCTTACTTTAGGTAAAGGATAATTAAGCGATTATGCTCAAATAACTGTCAACAAATTGTCACTTTTTTCGGGTTGTGAATGTGATTTTAGGTAAATATTTCTTTACGCTGCACCTCATGAGCTCTGCGCTGATGATGTTCTACAAATATTTTCGGTGCGCTGCACCTACGTTACAATAATTAAAGATGTAGCAACAATTTAGTTGCACCAGGTTTTTCTTTCCCTACGCATCTGCATCTATCAATTCTATTTTCGCAGATTCAGGCGCTGCCAGATTGGCTTGAATTTCGGCCGATGTAACAGCATTTGAAATTCCATGGAATTTGAATATTTTAGTCAAACGATATCAGTGATCTTTTATCGTTGTTCAAAATCAAAATATAAATAAACCATGAGCATTCTAAAAGAAATAACAAACGACATTGCCATTGTTGCCAATGCCATCAAAAACATTAAAGAAATACATACCGCTATCAAAGACGGCAAGAAATACTTTGAAAAGGCACATCCCGAAATAAAGAAAGATGTAGCCGATATGTGTGCCGAGCTGCAGAAAACATGTAATGCCATTGCAACGGCATCCGGTGTAATAACCAACTTCCGGTTCAACTCGTCGGCCGGGGCATTGGATAATGAACCAACAAGATTCAATGATTACTTTATTACCTACAAAACCAACAAGAATGAGGCGGAAGATCTCATTCGTTCGCTTAAAGGGCATTGCCATATTATAAGGCAACATGCTGATAAAGTAAGCAGCGGCGGCACCCGGCCATTCTGGAGTTTCTTTGATGTGCAGTCGGCGCAAAGAGAATACGAACTGGGCGTGCTTCTTCAAAAAATTTATGATGATGAGCAGGATTTTTACAGCATCGTTTACCGGATGGCCCATAGTATGAATGCCGCTATTGGGGACGTCACCGATGCGCTCATCGAAAACGCCATGATGAGTTCGTCGAGGGTTCCCGAAGCTGCATCAAAATTATCGGAATATGCAAAATCATTTAAAGAACTCGAAATGATAGCTGGTAAAACCCGCGATGAATTGGATGAGACTATAAAGGAGCTGCAATAATCCGGTAGATTGCTGTCTTCGCTTTACCTAAATTAACGCCCATCCAAAATCGGCATGCTCCTATAATTTGCAGATAAGCCAAATGAAAATACTCATATCATCCATAGGAACACGCGGCGACATAGAACCTTTTCTGGCAATAGGCGAACTGCTCAGAAAAAACGGACACGAGGTTGTTTGCCTGTTTCCTGAACAATTCAGGGTTCTTGCCCGGGAATCCAACTTTGAATTTGTTTCGTTAGGGAGTGAATTTATGGAAATGCTTGAGAGCGAAACCGGCAAGTTTGCCCTTGGAGGTACTGGTTCAAAATGGAAGAAAATACTTGCTTTTATTAAATTAGCGAAAATACAAAGCGGTAACAACAAGCTGATGATCCAGAGACAGTTTAACGCTGTATGCGATTTAAAACCCGACCGGATTGTTCATAATGGAAAGGTGATGTACCCGGTACTGTGGGAAGTTGAAAGCCCCGGTAAAACGGTATATATTAGCCCGGTGCCTTATCTCCATTACGTAAAAGGCCATACCCATACCGCGTTTCATAGCAATTACGGCGACCTTCTAAACAGGCTCACTTTCAGACTTGCCGATTGGGGTCTTGAAAAGGCCATTATGATGGCGGTAAAATGGCTGAAGCTAACAGGTATTACCAGGCGCCGGGTGCAACGGGCACTTCAAAACCACCAAATTATTTATACCATTTCGCCGCAACTATTTACAAGGCCGGATTACTGGCCACAAAACATGCAGATAGCCGGTTATCACGAAAGAAACAAAACCGCGGGTTGGCAGCCAGACGAAGACCTGGTTCAGTTTTTAGAAACACATTCAAAAATTGTATTTGTCACTTTCGGCAGCATGACGAACCCAGAGCCGGAGGCCAAAACAAAGATCATTCTGAATATTTTACAACGAAATAACATTCCGGCTATTATCAATATTTCATCCGGCGGACTGGTAAAGCCGGAATCATACGACAAACAACGCTTTCTTTTTGTATCGGCAATACCATACGATTGGGTCTTTCCTAAAATGTATGCCGTAATACATCATGGCGGATCAGGCACCACACATATGGCGCTCAAAAATGGATGCGTTTCCCTCATCATTCCTCATATTATTGACCAGTTTATCTGGAACGGGATCGTACATGAAAAAGGAGCGGGGCCGTTGGGGATTAAGATCAGCAATATCACCGAAAAAAATTTGGAGCCAAAAATTTTAGAGATGTTCAATAATAAAACATTCAGGGAGAAGGCAATTCAAATAGGGCAACAAATGAAAAACGAAAATTTTGAGGTCGCATTGATCAACCAGATTATTCAGAAAGGCTGAGTATGCATAAGTCTCCCGTCTTTGTGTTACTCAGTGCGCTTTGTGCCTTAGTGGTTCCAAAGGAATTCACCACATAGGCACAGTAGAAAACATATGCGCTCACATAGGTCAACAAAGGGCTTGCTCATTCTTTGTGTCACTTTGTGTTCTTGGTGTCTTTTTAATTCCAAAGTATTTCATCAGATGGAACCTATGTGTTTTCTTCCAATGTACCTTATGCTTCTATGTGGTAAGAAAAAAGTTGATTGAGAGAACAACCTGGTCCGTTTCCTGCTTCGATGTTTGAATTTCGTAATGATTACTTTGATAACCGTTAGAATATCCTTTTACATTTAAAAATAAAAGGACGCCATTTGTTAGGGTAATTGTAATCAACCTGCTAAAAAGATTTCGTTTAACTTTAAATGTGTTTAAAAAAATCAGCGGTACTATTTTAGTTGCTGATGTTTGTAAAGTGCGGCTACAACAAAAAATTTCGGGTATTGTATTCCAACCATTGCCGTTGGTTTGAAATTCGCAGTAATTGGTTTGATTGGTATAACAATCGTTCAAAAAACAAGAATATCTTTGAAAGAGGTACCTGGTTAAAATAGGATCCCGTTAACCAGGACAGTTTGAATTTATATTTCTTCATACATTATATGTTTTCGCAATGATCACATTAAATATTAATCAGAAAAATTACCAGGTAGATGTAAGCCCCGATATGCCCTTGCTGTGGGTGATCAGAGACGTTGTAGGCCTCACCGGAACAAAATTTGGATGCGGTGTTGCGCAATGTGGTGCATGTACCGTTCACCTAAACGGTCAGGCGGTTCGTTCGTGTGTAACCAAAGTAAGCCGCGCTGCGGGGCAAAAAATTACTACCATAGAAGGATTGTCTAAAAACAACGACCACCCGTTACAGGTAGCGTGGCACGAAGTAAGTGTTCCGCAATGTGGCTATTGCCATTCGGGGCAGTTAATGTCGGCGGCGGTGCTGCTGCGCGAAAAGCCA
>JBBRCW010000370.1:0-6256 GCA_038204535.1 Chitinophagales bacterium
TTTTTAACATCTCGTTATTACTAAATGCTTCGTTGTCGGTTTGAGATTCAACTAATTCTTCCTCATCTGCCGCACTGCCCTGTTCTTCATTTGATTCTTTTTCTATAACATTTTCGGTTAGGGGTTCCGCCTCATCAAGCGATTCCTTCGCTATCTCCCCCGACTCGTTTATTTCCTCTTTTGAAAATTCGGTGGTGATGGGTACTTCTTTCGTTTCCTCATCTATCCTGGCAACCTTGGCTTCTTCGTCAACTGTCGCTGCAGGTTCCAAATTGGAAAGTTGCTCCTTTGCCAGTTCTCCCGCTTCGTCTATTTCCTCTTTTGAAAATTCGGTGGTGATGGGCACGTCTTTCGTTTCTTCAACTATCCTGTCAATCTCCGCATCTTCTTCAACTGTCGCCAGTGGTTCCGGGTCGGAAAGTTGCTTCTTTGCCATTTCTCCCGCTTCGTCTATTTCCTCTTTTTTAAATTCGGTAGTGATAGGCACCTCATCCGATTCTGCCTCAATCTTTGCGGTCTCATCATGTTCTACAATTTCTTGTGCATGTTCCGTTTTGTGTTGATGACCGGCCCCGGCAGGTTCCGGAGCTTTTTCATCATTTGGCTGGTCTTCTTCAGAAAACGCCGTTTCCTGGTTTAATAATTCGTTGGCAGGTATATTGTCGTCGCCATCGGTCAGTACTACTTTGTTTCTGTCAGTTTCAGGTACAATGCCCTTATTAATTTCTTCAATGGCGGCCTGTGCGATTGCTGGGGAAACTTCTTCAACTGCAGGTTCAATATTTTTTGCCTCACTTTCATTTTGGTCGAGAATCGCCGCCTGATCAGAATCTGGTTCAATTTCGCCCGGCTGGCTTTCCGGCTCTATCTCATTCTCCACTGCTAAAGGTGCAGGTACTTGTACTGCTTCTTTCTTTTGTAAAGGGGAAAATGCTTCTTCGGAGGTAAGCACAAAATGAAACCACCAGGGGTTCGACATAAATAACGCAGCCTTTTGAGCCTGCGGTAAAAATTGTTCTTTTTTATCAGCTTTTAATTTTCGTGCTAACAAAACCTGGGCAACAGAAAAATAAGGATATTCAACGGTCAGCTTTTCCAACTCTTCAACACTTACCTGATCTAAATGGCGCTTTTGGGTCAGGCTCGTTAATGTACTTTCAAGAAATTGGTTCATGGGGTGAAAATACGATTAGGTTACCAATTTGAAAAAATACGGTTGAAAATTTCATCAGTCAAATTTTTGACAATATCCTCTGTAAGAGCACCCTCTGCCTGTGGCAGCGAGAGGTTCGCCGAAAAATCAAAACTTCGGGAGATGTCGAATTCTTCTGTTTTGGCGGTAAGCGTATTTAAAAATATAAGGTGCACGCCAACGGTTAAACGGTTTGTGGCCGCCTGCTGGTTCGATATGCCAGCAGTTGAAACATTATAGTCAGAAATATAACCCCTAATTTGGTAATGGGCATCGTCGCTATTGGTACGCGTTAACCGGGTTTGACCCACAATTTTTGTTTGCAGCTTATCGGTTAACCGGGCGCTTAATTGCGGGTTTATATATCGGGCCTTGTTTTCAATAAAACCGATTTTAACGGTTTTAACCTCAGGCGGAATGCTTGCACTGGTAAAACTGTACACTTTACAAGAAGCAAGTAATAATAAGCTGCCCAATACCAAAAAGATGGCAGGCAATAAAGCGCTGGTATTTGAGAAATGGTGTATCTTAAATTTCATGGTCAGGCTGCAAAATAATATCGCTTAGGTAATTAATCATCAATACTATATTCTTTTAATTTTCGGTATAGCGTACGTTCGCTTATGCCGAGGTCGCTGCTGGCATCTTTTCGTTTTCCTTTGTGTTTTTTCAGGGCTTTGATGATCAGCTCTTTTTCTTTGTCCATTATATTGAGCGACTCCTCTACTTCTTCGTGCTGGTGAATATCGTCGTGATAAATAACAGGCTGATTATTATGGACCGCCTGTGGCTGAGAAAGCGATGGATGCAGCCCCGCCGAATGCTCATTCTTATTTTCATGCAACAGGCTTTCCCTGGTAAAAGCAGCAGCTGCGTGGGCAGTATTCGGATTTTGGAGAATTTCCAAAAACATTTTTTTTAATTCCGTAACATCTTTCTTCATATCGAAGAAGAGTTTGTACAAAATTTCGCGTTCGTTGGCAAATTCGTTGTGGCTAACCTGTGGCGATTGGTGGCTTGGATGCGCCAAAACAGGCAGTCGGTTGTAATTGCCAGCTTCCGGCAAAAACTTACTTAATTCTGAAAGTCCAACCTGTTTTTCTGTACTTAAAACCGATATCTGTTCAGCTATATTCTTCAATTCACGCACATTACCCTTCCACGGATAATTTATTAAAAGGTTTCTTGCGTCGTCGTCTAGTTGTACCGGCGTTGTTTTATATCGTTCGGCAAAGTCAACCACAAATTTTCTAAACAAAATGCCGATATCCTCTTTTCTGTCGCGCAGGCTGGGTACCCGTATTGGAACGGTGCTTAAACGATAATAAAGGTCGATCCTGAATTTGCCTTTTTCTGTAAATTCCAGCAGCTCGCGGTTGGTGGCGGCAATCACCCTTACATCGGTCTTTTGCACTTTCGACGATCCAACTCTTATAAATTCGCCCGTCTCCAATACTCTCAGCAGTCTTGCCTGCGTGCCCAGGGGCATTTCGCCAATTTCATCCAGAAAAATGGTGCCTCCGCTTACAGTTTCAAAATAGCCTTTTCGGCTGTCAACCGCACCGGTAAATGACCCCTTTTCGTGGCCAAATAATTCGCTGTCTATGGTGCCCTCTGGTATTGCACCGCAGTTTACGGCTATAAAGGGATTGTGCTTTCGGGCCGAAAGGGCGTGTATGATTTGCGAGAAAACTTCTTTACCAACCCCGCTCTCGCCTACGATCAGCACGCTTAAGTCGGTATTAGCCACCTGCACTGCCACATTTAGCGCATAATTTAATGCGGGTGAGTTTCCTATAATTCCAAAACGGTTTTTTATTGCTTGTAATTCCATTATTCTTTATTGTAGCGACAGTGCTATCATTAATTTTTGATCCAGGATATCGGGTATGGTTTTCGGAAGCTCTCCCAAAAGGCCTTCAACTATAGATCGGTTTATGGTCATTAATTTGTCGCATTTTATTATTGAGGTTGTATGTAATCCTGTTTCTTTAAAATATTTTTCTTTTTTATCAACTATTAAGTGAGTTGGATGAATAAGTACTTTTGATGGGATAATTGTTGAGATAAAAGCAACAATAAAGTCATCAGGTTGAGATTGATTTAGAGAAACAATGACCGCAGGACGAAATTTAAAACCTTTAAAATCAGTGAAGTAAAAAGGTATCAATATGATGGCGCCCCTTTTCACTTAAACTTTTCTTTGCAATCATTAATAGAATATTCAGCCTCACCTTCTTCAAATAAATAATCAAGACTTCCCCCATTGGCTGAGGTATTATACATTAAATTAGACTCATCCAGAATTTTGATTTCATCTTCAAGAACAGTCAATATTACTTTTTGTCCCTTTAAAAATTCTATTTTCTTTTCCGGAATAAATTTCTCTCCATCATAATAGGCAAAAACACTTTCCATCATTTATTTTTTTTATGAAATCAAAAAATGAGTGAAGCATGCTACTCTTCACATCTTAAAAAAAAGCCTAAATTTTTACAACATTAATTATCTCCCCAATCAGCGTACCCCCGGTGGTAGAGGTAACCTTAACCATTGCATAATCTCCCTTGATATATTGATAGTCTGCTTTTGCAAACACTAAAACTTTGCCGTGCGTGGTTTTACCAGACCAGGCTTCGTCGCTTCTTTTGCTGTTACCTTCAATCAATACTTTATAAATCTTACCCACATCCTGCCTGTAACTTTGCTGAGAAAGGCGGTTTTGCAGCTTCACTATTTCATCTAATCTTCTTTTTTTGGTGGACAACGGCACATCGTCCTGGTAACGGCGCGCAGCTAAGGTGCCTGGGCGTTCACTGTAGAAATACATGTAGCTCATATCGTACCGGCTGTATTCCATCATGCTAAGCGTTTGCTGGTGATCTTCTTCCGTTTCGGTGCAAAAGCCGGAAATAACATCGCTTGTAATACCGCAATCGGGCATGATTTCTCTAATTCTGTCAACTTTTGCCTTGTACCACTCACGGGTATAGGTTCGGTTCATTAGCTGCAAAACCCTGGTGCTGCCGCTTTGTACCGGAAGGTGGATGTATTTACAGATGTTTTCGTACCTGGCCATTGTGAACAACACTTCGTCGGTAATGTCTTTTGGGTGCGAGGTGCTGAAGCGAACCCTTAATTCAGGGCTGATCTGAGCAACCTTTTCGAGCAGCATAGCAAAAGTAACGCCGCCATTCGCAGACGAAACCTCCCTTCCTCCAATACTCCCCCCTTTGGGGGGCAGGGGGGCCGCATAATAGCTGTCCACATTCTGGCCCAAAAGGGTCACTTCTTTAAAACCTTTTTCAAACAGGTCTGTGCATTCACTTAAAATAGATTCTACGTCGCGGCTTCTTTCGCGGCCTCGGGTAAAGGGAACTACGCAAAAACTGCACATATTATTACAGCCCCGCATAATGCTTACAAAGGCAGTAAGTCCATTGCTGTCTAAACGAACAGGGGAGATGTCTGCGTAGGTTTCGTCGCGGCTCAATAACACATTCACCGCCTTTTGGCCGGTACCTGCTTCTTCAATTAAACCGGGTAATGTGCGGTAAGCATCTGGCCCTACTACCATATCAACCAATCTTTCCTCTTCAAGCAAATTGCTTTTTAACCGCTCGGCCATACAGCCCAAAACGCCCACCAGTACGCCTGGCCGGGCCATTTTTATTTTTTTAAATTCAGTTAATCTTTTGCGGATAGTAAGTTCGGCCTTTTCGCGAATGGAGCAGGTATTCAATAAGATGAGATCAGCCTCTTCGGCATTTTTAGTGGCGCCAAAACCTTCTTTATTTAAAATGGAAGCTACAATTTCGCTGTCGGCAAAATTCATGGCACACCCATAACTTTCAATTAAGAATTTCTTTTTAAATTGATCAGGGCCTTTGGCAAATGGTGCATAAGCTTCTCCCTGCCGCGCCTCGTCGTGTAATTTTGAAGTCAGTTCCAGCATTTCCATCCTTTTCAAAAAATTTAGGTGGCAAAAATAAGATAAAATGGTGGATAGTGACAGGTTGGCAGAAAGGCTTTAACGGATTATAGTAAAATGGAGTAATAATCGAATTAGCCCTGTTTCGGTTGGCGCAGTGCAACCAAATTGTTGCCGCATCTCTAATGCTTGAAATCCAGGTGCAGCGCACCTTAAATATTTATAGAGCATCATCATCACAAGGCTTATGTGGTGCACCGCAATATTTTGATAAAATCGCACACCGCAATTTGTTATGCTTTTTTAGTCGATATTTCGGTGCGCTGCACCTTTGATTGTATTGTAAATTTATTTTCTACAAATATTTGGGTGCGCTGCACCAAAAAGTAAAATCAAAAGTCCATTGTTGCCTAGCCAGTACAAGCCAGGGCTAAAAAGGAAGAAAAAATTAAAGTTGGTTTTTTTCTTTGCCCTCTAAAACCCCTATCCATGTTAGGTTACCGCAAATCAATTATCCTTCATGCAAAATTAGCCCCGGTTCTTTTGGCGCAGTGCAGCCAAATTGTTGCCGCAACTCTAATGCTTGTAAGCCAGGTGCAGCGCACCAAAATATTTGTAGAACATAATCATCGCAAGGATTATGAGGTGCAGCGCACCGCGATATTTTGATAATATCGCCCACGGCAAATTGTTATGCTTTTTTTGTTGATATTTCGGTGCGCTGCACCTTTGATTGTTCTGTAATTTAATTTTCTATAAATATTTGGGTGCGCTGCACCAAAAATAAAATTCGAAAGTGCATTGTTGTCTAACCTGTACAAGCCAGGGCTAACAAGGAAGTAAAATTTAAAGTTGATTTTTTTCTTTGACTGCTAAAACACTTATCCATTTTAAGTTACCGCGATCTATTATCCTTTATACGAAATTAACCCCGGTTGGTTTGGCGAAATGCACCAAATTGTTGCCGCAACTAATGCTTGAAACCCAGGTGCAGCGCACCAAAATATTTGTAGAACATCATCATCACGAGGCTCCTGAGGTGCAGCGCACCGCAATATTTTGATAATATCGAATTCAGCAAATTGTTATGTTTTTTTAGTCGATATTTCGGTGCGCTGCACCTTTAATTGTTC
>JBBRCW010000371.1:0-6246 GCA_038204535.1 Chitinophagales bacterium
TTGCATGGCCCTGTCGAGCGCCACAATCGGCGTGGCTTTCACCGCCGCTTCTCCTATTTTAGCTACCGAACCCGTTACATCCGACCGTTTCACGTTGCCGTAGCCAATAACCAGTACATCCTCCATCATTTTATTGGCTGAGGTGAGCGAAACAGCCAACGTATTACTCCGGCCTACAATAGTTTCTTTTGTTATGAAGCCGGCATAAGAAATCACCAGCACGGCATTATCATCAGGCACTTCTATCGAAAATTGTCCGCGGCTATCCGTTAGCGTACCACCGCCGTTTTGTTTTACACTTATTGAGGCTCCGGCCAGGGGCTCCCCAGCCTCATTAGACACGGTGCCACTCACCACTTTTCCCACGACTGCCCCTAATTTAAAAATCACTTCCTTATTGTCAGGTGACGTCTTCGATGCGTCAGTTCGCTCACTATTGTCAGCAATTGCGGCATTCTGTTTGGGTAAAATCACTACCGTACTGTTTCTTACCATGTACTTCAGCGCGGTATTCGCCAGCAGTAATTCCAACGTTTTTTTTACTGAGCGGGACTCTTTCTTTAAACTTAAATGGTACACCGCCACCTGGCTTTCTACGTAAGCAAACTTAAAGCCCGACTGTCGCTCTATCTGCTCAAAGGCAACCTGCAACGGTTCGCTTCTCAGGCTTATTTCCACTTTTACGTTTTCAATACTTTGGCCACTGCCTGGTGCTGCCCATAAAAGGTTTAGCGTAAGCAGAAGCAATAAAACCGTGATAAAACTTAGTCGCATAATTAACAACCATTTTTTTGAGACAATGGTTTTCTTACGAATACATATGCTTGTATTCATATCAGATGTTCTCATACCTTTAGATGGTTTAAATGTTACTCAATATTTGAATCACCGGCTATCTAACTCGCAATTAGGTAGCCAATTTTTTTGTCTGCTTATTTGCAACCTGTTCCTTCAATTTGAATTACGCCCTCTTCTGTTTGTTTCCAAACGGCATTGGTGAGTGCACACACCACATCCAACGCCTGTGCAAGGCTATCACTGGTAAAGTCACCGGTAAAACGGCAATTCTTCAGGTCCTCGTTAATAAATTCAATTTTCACGTCAAAGTGTTTGTCGAAACGCTTTGCTGCAGTTTCAAACGTTACGTTGTCAAATTTTAGCTCAGTATTTCTCCAGTTTACCACGCTTGTTGTATCCACTTTGTTTACTACTGCAATGGCGTCCTCCTTTTTAATGACCAGTTGGTCGCCAGGTAGCAGCACGCCCAGGGTGGCATAGTTTGCTCCTGCATTTTCTACCTGCACCTTCCCACGGGTCACGGTCACTTTCAGTTCGTCCGCATTGCCATAAGCGTTTATGTTGAATGCCGTACCTAAAACCTTCGTGATGTATTTACCCGTATGAACAATAAAGGGTTGCTGAGGATTATGGGCCACATCAAAAAAAGCCTCACCGGTTAAATACACTTCCCGTGTGTCGCCCGTAAACTGTACAGGGTAACTGATCTTACTGTGTTGGTTAAGCATAACAACTGTCCCATCCGGCAAATGGATTGTTTGAACAGCACTATTGTTTTGGGTCTGTTGCAGGTTGCTTTCTACCCGCTTTTCACCCGAGAGAAAGTAAGCTAGCCCAATACATAAAACAACGGAGGCAGCCACGGCAATCTTCACCAGTTGATTGCGGCGAATGGAAACTACCCTGGCATAATCCGGCTTGTGGTCTTCAATTTTTTGTTGCAACCGGGCATACGCCGCATCCCAGTCAACAAGGTTTGCAGGCATACTCTTCTCCCCGCTGTCATTCCAAAGCCTCTTTAGGTCGGTGTCCATCAAATCCTCGTTCGACAGTTCGGCCATAAGCGCCCAGAACTCGTCCAGTTCTTGTTTTGTACAGGCGTTCTGAACATACCTTTCAAAAAGATGGCGCAAACGGAGCGGATTTGAAGACATAATAAACGTTGGGTGAATAAAGACGTAGGAATAGAGCACCAGTACTATTGATTGGAAAACTTTTTTTTCAATGCAGTTAATAAAGCATCAATGTCTTAGGCATTTTTGCTCCAAAGGCTACGTGTGTACACAAATAGGTGGAGTATCAAAATGGATATGAAACAATAATTTTTCTTGCTCCATCGGAGCATCCTGTTTATAACGAGACCTGCAATTTAAAATTCCTGGCTCCGTAGGTGCCTCCTACATCAGGTAATAAGGAAGCACCTACGGAGCTTTTATGATTGTTTTGGGTATGATTTCTATAAACAGGCTCCTACGGAGCAAAAGAAAAAGAAAAAAATGTTTACAGACGGTAGCTCTAAAGGAGCAACGTGTTTATAGCAACTTCAATGCGAAATTCAGTTCTGGACTTCGTAGGAGTCTCCTATGCAAGGGAAGCACCTACGGAGCTGTTAAAACAATTTGCTACAACCACTCTATAAACAGGAAGTACCTTCGGAGCTTAACTAATCGACATTGAATAAAGCTAATTCGATATACCTGCCAGAAAGTAATCCAGGATTGAGTTGTCGAAAGATTTTTTAAAAAAGTGTAAAAACGAAGCTTCAAAAGTGGAGAAGGAACAACAGAAGAATGTTTGAATGGATGCCTGCCTGCCGCAGGTAATGGCGAATGGATTTCAGGGTTTCTGCAATGGTATTGCGAACGGTATTTCGTGACAACTGAAGCTGCTGTGCAATTTCTTCGTGGGATAATCCTTCAATCCGGCTAAGATTAAAAATCAGGCGGCGTTGGGGTGATAGCTGCTCAATTGATTTTCTAAGAACCATCTGGCATTCAGTATCCAGCATGTGATAATCTGCCTCTCTTGCCTTTCCTGTTTCCATCTGTTCCCCGATTAGTTTTTGCAATTTTCTTTCCCTGGCGGCAATTCTAAAAAAGTCAATTGCTTTGTTGTAGGCAACCTTGTAGAGAAAGGCATCCAAATCTTTAATTTCTTTTAGTAATTCCCTGCCCATCCATAGTTTTAAAAACACATCGAGCACAATTTCCTCAGCAATTTTAGGTGATTTTGTAACCTTAAACATATAGCAAAACAACTTCTCCCTATAGGCTTCATATAGGTGTTTAAAGGCAATCTCATCACCTTCAGCAATAGCAGCAAGCAAGTGTTCGTTCATCACAAATTTTAATAGTAACAATGACAGAACTAAAGTAAAATCTTTTTTGATACAGATCAAAGTCTTTTTTCAGACATCGCAACTTACACCTCTTTTCAGCCAAAAAATGCCTCCGACGCAGAATTACAAAAAATGAAAAATGGGTACGATAATGGGAACGGCCTAAAACAAACTATTGTAATGTTATTTGTAAAATGTCGTAATTCAAATGAGAGGTGAATAGCCAGTTTTGAGTGATTACCTTAGGCATTGATAAACAGATCACTCACTATTCACTACTCACCACTCACTACTCACAAATCATTACTCACTATTCACACTTACATTAACACTACTTGTCTTTGTCGCAATCAGTGGCATTCTGCAGCCACCAGTCATACTGGCATTGCATGGCAAGGAAATAATTAGTATCGGCATTTGTTCGTCAATGCTTTTTTAAAACAAGCTTGTAATGCAGGACGCTTTGCGTGTATATCTCTTCCTCCAAAACCTTTTGTAGTGTTGGTTTTTCTTAATCGTTCTTTAATTAATACTTGATATTGTTTTATGATGGGTTGTCTGGGAAAAATGGTTACCAGCAAATCTATCGGCGCTGCAGTTGCCTCATCTTTTTAGCCATGCGACTACCCATTTTTTCGGCCGGGGCCGAATCAAAATGAGTATTATCTCCCTTATGTACCAATCCTTTTGATGAAGCTACCGCTGTATTGGCAACCGTGGATGGCAGCCTTTTTAATTGCCGGTTGATTGTTTTGTATTGCTTTTTGTAACGGCCCAACTGGCCTGCCACAAAAGGTACGTTTACGCCGGCTTCCTTTCGCAGCCTTTCAATCAATATGGATAGTTTAGCGAGGTAGCCTTCCGCCTTTTCAGGGCTGCTGTCCGATTCGCCCTGTAGCCAGCAGATACCTTTTAATGTGCCCGATTGCATGGCGGCGCGTAACCGTAGCAGCATATCGTCGTAAGGGTGCGTTTTGGTGGCTGAATCGTAGCCGCCGGGTACCCAGGTGTTAATGGAGGTGCCGCCAACAGCACAAGGTATTAAACCGATAAGATGAGTAGGGTTGGCGGCAGCCATAGCCTTGCCAAAAGTCAGCCCGGGTCCTACACCGGCAACAGATGGTTTATCAAAGTGGAGCGGATGATGTGCCGGTATCCATTGGTTGTTTTTGGAAAGCATTAATACCGATGGATTTTCTTTTCCTACATATTGATCGGTGATCAATCCCCTGCCTGCCATGTTGCTTTGCCCAATTAACAGGTATAAGTCTAGGAGGGTATCATTGAGGGTTGGGGCAACGCGAATATTAAGTATATCACCTGGTAAAGTATTCTGCACTTGCATTGCAGGATTATGCACATCGACAGGGTTGATTTTGGAGGAATTTAATGCCGGAGAAAAACCATGGTAGGTGCCAGGGTTTGTAAAAGCTCCATTAAAAAAGAGTATGACAAGAAAGAAGAAATGGTTCAAATGGTAAACGTTTATGTGTTACGGGAAAAATAGAAATTAAAGGTAGATCAGAATAGTGAGTTGTGAGTTGTGAGTGGTGAGTGGTGAGTTGTGAGTTGTGAGTAGTTGTGAGGGGTGCGTTGTGAGTGGTGAGTGGTAAGTTGTGAGTGGGTAGCCTACTTTTAGAGGGCTTACTCACTATTCACTACTTACAACTCACACTTAACTTAACGCTGGTTGATTTTTTATAGTCTAATTTAAATTCATCAATCTTGAATTTTGCATAATTGAATTAACTTGCCAGTTAAAATTTTGCGCATGATACAGGTTATAGAAAGGGCCATTGACATTTTAGAGTTTGTGGCACTGCATGGAAAGGAGCCAATTCAATTAATAAAAATTGCTGAAGAAGTAAAGTTAAGCCAGCCCACCTGTGCTAATATTATAAAGACATTGGTTGAGCGAAATTTTTTAGAAAACGTGAGTCGTAAAACCGGTTATATACTGGGGGCAGGCGCATACAAGCTAACAGGCAACCTATCGTATAACCAGGACCTGCTTACTGTAGCTAAACCCATCATGGAAGAATTAACATCGGATTTAAATGAAACAAGTTTACTGGGTGTCATTCGAAATAATAAAAGATTCATACTTCATTCGGTGTTGTGCGACCAGGACCTACAGGTAAGGGCTAAAGTAGAAGCCGATGTATTTGGTACCGCCAGCGGGCGCACCATGGTAGCCTTTTTATCGGCCAAGGAATTAGATACGTTATTGGAGGCTACCGGCTACCCGTTGGAAGAGGTTTGGGCCGGCGCACAGACCACCGAAGGAATGGAAAAACTAATAAAAAAAATCAGGAAAGATAACCTGGCTCAAACGGTTTCTTCAAAACATATAGTCGGTTTTGCCGTGCCGGTTTATAGAAAAGAAAAGGTAATTGCCAGCCTAAGCGTCTTCTTACCCGAAAGCCGGCTAAACACTTCGCACAAAGACCAGATCATTAAAGCACTGGACGCCGCAGGCAAAAAAATATCCAGCCGTTTTGAGTAGGAAGTGGGGTAGGAGATTAGTAAATTTTTTACCATCTTCCCGGTCGTTTTGCAGGTAGCAAAAATGGATCGCCCAAAAGTGCCCGTCATGCTGAATTTATTTCAGCATCCCCTGGTGAGCGGCTGGCCAATTCTCAGGGGATCCCGAAACGAGTTCGGGATGACGAACGGTGGTTCAAGTGCCCGTCATGCTGAATTTATTTCAGCATCCGCTGGTGAGCGGCCTGCTAATGCTCAAGGGATCCCGAAACGAGTTCGGGATGACGGCCTGCAGTTTGGCTGCCCTCCAGGGGATCCCGAAACGAGTTCGGGATGACGAACGGTGGTTCAAGTGCGCGTCATGCTGAATTTATTTCAGCATCCCCTGGTGGTTGGCTGGCCAATGCTCAGGGGATCCCGAAACGAGTTCGGGATGACGAGCGGTGGTTCAATTGCCCGTCAAGCTGAATTTATTTCAGCATCCCCTGGTGGTTGGCCCCCTAATGCTCAAGGGATCCCGAAACGAGTTCGGGATGACGGCCTGCAGTTCGGCTGCCCTCCAGGGGATCCCGAAACGAGTTCGGGATGACGAACGGTGGTTCAAGTGCGCGTCATGCTGAATTTAT
>JBBRCW010000372.1:0-6246 GCA_038204535.1 Chitinophagales bacterium
GCTGCGGCGGGTCTCCCCTTGTACCGCATATTTTTATGGCAGTCTTTTCCGCCTAAATTGTCATTTATCGCTTTCTATTAATCGTAAGCAATCTTTTCGCTCCAAACCATTGCCTGGTAAAGGTTTTAGCTAAAATGCCGATGTCTTAAGTTGCCGCCAATGCGCATATCCTGGCTCGACTATATCTATTTGGCTGTTCAACATATTTTGTACATTAGTTTTTTAAACAGCATTTGTCTCGGTCCCGAAAATCAGGAGAACCTGAAAGCCCTTGCCATCGCTAAAACCTGTTCGTTAGAATTAAAACAAAACTGCACATTCTTAAGCATGAAACATGATTGAAACAGTATTAATAATTGTAGGAAGTTCCCGAAAAGCAAGTGACACCAAATTTTACGTTGACTTTGTTTGCAAAGACATAAACCATAAAATAATTGATCTTTTAGATTTTAATATTTCACATTATTCGTATGACAATACCTATTCCGATACAGATAATTTCATTCATATTTTCGACGAAATTTTAAAACACACCATTATTGTTTTTGCAACGCCTGTTTATTGGTATGCAATGAGCGGCGTTATGAAAATTTTCTTTGACAGGCTGACAGACGTTGTAACAACCAAAAAAGAAATAGGAAGACAATTGAAAAACAAATCAACTTTTCTTTTGGCAGTTGGTTCCGACAAAGAAATGCCTCCAGGTTTTGATATTCCATTTAAATTAACATCGCAATATTTTGGGATGATTTACGAAAGCCATATTTATTTCTCCACCAAACACGTTGAAATTAAACCAGAACAGGAAGAAGCAAAAAATATATTTATTGCAAGTCTTGACAAAAGCGCTGCCGCCGGGAGAATCGGAAACAGATAACAAATTTATAAAATTTCGGGCAAGGCGTTTCAGTTCATCATGCGGTCTTGTACAAAGGGCGCCTGACGGAAATGCAATCAGAAGTTTGCAAATGCAGTTTGTTGTTCTGGGGCGCATTTCAAATCGTCGCCGTTAAAAAGTGTTCGTCATTGCGAACCTTGCGAAGCATTCCTCAGCCATTTGTCAACCCGGTTGAGAAGTGGGATTGCTTTCCCGAAAAAAAAATCGGGACAGGCTGTTCCCTGCTAATGACACATTTTTAGTCTGTTTGATTTATGGTTCATCGTAATTATACGTGCCTGCGATTTTTCACGCAAAGACGCAAGAAATACCCAAGCAAAGGACGCAAAGAAAAATCTTTGAATCATACATATAATACACTTATACATCTTTGCGTGAAGCTCTTGGCAGCTTTGCGTGAAAATATGCCGACTTAAATATCCATTCAAATAAGGAACGCATTTTTACAAAGGGCCTGATTTGATTTATGTAAAGTCATTTTTGAAGAACTTTTTTGGAGCCCAAAAATTAATCACCCGCAACAACGAGGAGATTGAAACCACTATCCCAGCAAATTTGATATGCATTAGTTGTTCTGGCTAGAATGGTAGCTTTCAACTTTAGTTTTTAACTTCATCAAAATATTTTCGATTGGGCTGCGGCTCCGGGCCAGACCACTTAACAAAATCCCGCACACAGCCGTCATTATCGATAGCTGCTATTGCTGCCCTACATCCTATTAACATTGAACAGACATTATTATATGACACCAACTTTTTTTGAATCACAAAATGAATTTAGGAAATGGTTAGAAAAAAATCACCATCAGGAAACAGAACTTTTAGTTGGTTTCTATAAAGTGAACTCCGGCAAATCTTCTATGACCTGGTCACAGTCTGTTTACCAGGCGCTTAGTTTTGGCTGGATAGACGGCGTACGAAAATCCATAGACAAAGACAGTTATCAAATTCGGTTTACGCAAAGAAAACCGACAAGTATATGGAGTGCGGTTAACATAAAAAAAATGGCAGAATTAACCCAACAAGGCCTAATGCATCCGGCAGGCCATGCAAGCTTTAAACATCGTAAAGAAAATAAATCTGGAATTTATGCCTTCGAAAAGGAGGAAGCGAAATTTTCACCTGACCTTGAAAAGCGATTTAAAGCAAATAAAATTGCGTGGAATTATTTTCAAGCTCTTGCACCCTCCTACAGAAAACCATCGGCTAACTGGGTAATGAGTGCAAAGCAGGAAGTAACAAGAATAAAAAGACTAAACGAGCTTATTGCCGACAGTGAAGCAGGTACGAACAAATGGAAACATAATAAATACAATAAAAAATAAGGCCTGCTAAATATTCAAATTTGCATTTCAAATTGTTGTAGTAATAAGCAATCGTCATTGCAAGACTTGCGAAACCTGGTGACAGAAGAAGCGGGATAAGCTGTTCCTATCAATAACACATTTGTAAAGTTTCCCCTCCTTTTCAAGGAGGGGACCGATTTTATGCTTCGCATAAAATCAGGGGTGGTTAAACTCCGCTTTAGCCCCGACGGAGGTGCTGTGGTTACGGAGCTGTTTGCCGGGAGGTTTGAATTCGGGTATGTTGTTAAAGACGACATTTTTCATCTGCTGTTTAACCACCCCTGAATGTTTTTATAACAGGTTATAAAAACATTCTGTCCCCATCCTTGAAAAGGATGGGAAACTTTTGCAGGAAGATTTACGGGTTGGTAAAAGTTCAATTTTTGGGGAAGTATCAGCCCGGCCGGCCGGTCAAATTGGCACCATATATTATTGCTGCATATCCTGCAGTATGATCGCATACCCCTGCCCTACCCCAATACACATGGTGGCAAGGGCGTATCGTTTGTGCTGTTTTTGTAATTCAAGCGCGGCGCTCCAGGTAATCCTGGCGCCACTCATACCCAAAGGATGGCCCAGGGCAATCGCTCCGCCATTCGGATTTATCCTGGAGTCATCATCCTTTAAACCCAACGCACGAATGCAGGCAATGCTTTGCGCGGCAAATGCCTCGTTCAACTCTATTATGTCTATGTCAGCCAGCGTAAGTCCTGCTTTTGCCAGCGCCTTCTTTGTAGCTTCAACAGGCCCTATGCCCATAATACGCGGCTCAACCCCTACTACCGCACTACTGATTATTTTTGCCCTTGGCGTTAGATGGTATTTTTCTAATGCCGCCTCTGAAACGATCAATAGTGACGCTGCACCATCATTCAATCCTGATGCATTGCCGGCCGTAACCGTTCCATTTTCTTTTTTGAAGGCTGCCCTGAGTTTTGACAATCCTTCTATGGTGGTGGCAGGCTTCATAAACTCATCCTTTTCAAAAAGAGTCACCGCGCCTTTTCTGCCAGAAACTTCTACAGGAGTGATCTCTTCCGCCAGGCGCCCGCTTTCTGCTGCTTTTGCCGCCTTCATCTGCGATTGATAAGCAAAAACATCCTGGTCGTGGCGACTAATAGTATACATCTCCGCCAGGTTCTCCGCCGTTACGCCCATCGCATCGGTGCCATACATTTTTTCCATTTGCGGATTAACGAAACGCCAGCCAAAGCTGCTGTCGAACATTTGCGCATCGGTGCCAAACGGCTTGCTTGCTTTCGAAATTACATAGGGCCCCCTGGTCATATTTTCCACGCCGCCTGCAATAAAAACATCGCCATCGCCCGATTGTATGGCCCTTGCTGCATGCACCACCGCGCTCATGCCCGAAGCACATAAACGGTTTACGGTCTCACCTGGAACTGTATAGGGCAAACCCGCCAATAGCAACGCCATCCGGGCAACGTTTCTGTTATCATCACCCGCCTGGTTTACGCAACCCAATATCACATCATCTATATTTTCTTTTGCAATGGCCGGGTTCCTTTCCATTATTTTGCTGATGACGAGCGCTGCCAGGTCATCTGCTCTTACGGTAGATAATGTTCCGCCAAAACTGCCAATGGGCGTTCTGATTCCGTCAATGATATATGCATTCATTATTGGTTCCTCTTTAATTTTTCTAAAAGCTCAAATTCATTTTTATACATCCCCGGCTTTGCCACAGTAGTGGTGCCTATTTCTAAAATTGTGCCTGCTGTTTTATCATACGCATTCCATAGCGGTAAACCCTTTACATTGGGGTTGCCTGTTTTAATAAACTGTATCCAATACGACGACATCAGCTCCTGCATATCATAATCAGCCTGTTTCCAGGGCCGTTTCCATAAATGCAGGGTATGCAATGCGTAGGGAACTTCAGAGGTATGAAAGGCACCATAGTTTGGAAAGCCCGGCTTGTCGGTGGGCACATAATTATCCTCATAAATAAAAGACGGTTTGCTGTTGTATAAGGCCAGCAAGTGCCCTGATGAGGAGGCAAAATTTAATACCGCCAGCCTGGCCTCACTTGCCCTGGCTTCACTATCGCTACTGGCCGGAAAAACCTTTAAAAATTCAGCCGCGTTTGTGCCATATTTTTCATTGGCCTGTTCAATAAATTTATCCGCGGTAATATCGGGCGTTCCTGATAGCGATGCATCTCCCGTTACCCAGCCCATCATTAAGGGCACCTTATTTTGATTGCCATTTTTAAAGACATCCATAAAATTTAAAGGCAAAACATAACCATCAAGCGTTAATCCCATCCGCATGCGGGCCAATGCCTGCGAAGCCTTTAAAACCTCGCCGGCAGATTTAATTCGTAAATCGTCAATATCGGTTGCCCCTGCTTTTTTTTGTAACTCAATACCTATTGCTTCGGCGCTCAGTAACGAGGCCGGGGTACGGCTACCTGACAAACCGCCACTTTCTAAAATGGCCCCCTGAAAAAGACCTTTAGCCAAAGGTGATGCAAGTAAGGCATTCACACTCATGGAGCCGGCCGATTGCCCTGCAATGGTTACCTGGTTTGGATTTCCCCCAAAGGCCGCTATATTTTTTTTGACCCACTGCAAAGCGGCCACCTGGTCGAGCAAGCCATAATTACCTGATGCATTGTTCTGCTCTTTACTCAGCTGCGGATGCGCCATAAAACCGAACGGCCCCACCCTATAATTAATGCTAACAAAAACAATCCCTCTTTTAGCCATTTCCGCTCCGTCATAAATTGCACATGCGGCCGAACCAGAGTTGAACCCTCCTCCATAAATCCAGACGAACACTGGCCTTTTTTCAGCCGGGCTTTTTGCACCGGTCCATACATTCAGATAAAGACAATCCTCACTCAGCGGCTCCGGCGGCGCAATAAACTCTTCGGTCCAGCACCTGAATGGCACAGGCGTGGGCTGTATGGGACTCGCTGAAAAGGCAGTGCATTGCCGCGTACCTTTCCAGTCAGCAGCAGGTTGCGGCGTTTTCCAACGCAATGGCCCAGTTGGCGGTGCCGCGAAAGGAATGCCTTTGAAAATAGATAGTTCATCGTGGCTGACGCCGGCAACCATGCCGTTGACCGTTTTGACAGTTTTTAATTGAGCATTTAAATAATTGCTGCCGCAAAAAAGGAATAAAACAAAACATAATGGCTTATTAAATCTCAGGTTCATTGATTGGGTGATTGGGTGATTTGGTGATTGGGTGATTTGGTGAATGGGTGATTGGGTGATTTGGTGATTGGGTGATTTGGTGATTTGGTGATTGGGTGATTTGGTGATTTGGTGATTTGGTGATTGGGTGATTGGGTGATTGGGTGATTTGGCGATTTGGTGATTTGGTGATTTGGTGATTGGGTGATTGGGTGATTTGGTATTTAGCAGCTGTAAATCTCATCTTCAATAACACAATATCTGTTTTCAATATTTCATTAAGCTCTTTATTACCTCAATATCGCCTGCAATATCTAAATATCTTTTCCAATATCCCAATACCTCTTTCAATATCCCAATATTCCCTTCGATTACCTTTCCAATATCTCAACAAATCTTTCAATATCCCAATTTCTTCTTTACCATCTCCAAATCTCTTTCCCCAATGCAGTTGTCCGACGGAGGTTGTCCTTTAGATTTGTCATTCCGAGGAACGAGGAATCCCTACGTAACAACAACGGATCCCTTGTTCCCCGAAATGACAAAAGGGTTGTCCTTCCGACACCGCTTGTCCTTCCGATCCCGATTTTGATCGGGAAGGAATCCCACCCAAAACAACAGCGGATCCCTTGTTCCCCGAAATGACAAAAGGGTTGTCCTTCCGACACCGCTTGTCATTCCGATCCCGATTTTGATCGCATAGGCGTCAACTTAAGAATTCAATAATTTCGCTAAAACCTTTACCAGGCAATAGTTTGACGCAAATGAGTTATAAAAAAAGAATTAGAAATTGATCGGGTAGAAATCCTTCAATAGAACAATTAATTGGACCTTCAATT
>JBBRCW010000373.1:0-6241 GCA_038204535.1 Chitinophagales bacterium
GACAACATAATCAAAGCCGCCATGCCGCATTGCCGCACGGGAGACCCTGGAAAAAATGGTAAAAACGCATGGAGTCAACATCGATAAATAATAGGAATAATTCTCTTGTGCAAATCCTATTTTGATCTTTTGCGCGGATACATTCTTAATGGCTTTATTGCTCCGTTAGGAGCATCCTGTTTATAGAAAAATTCCTGAAGATGTCAATTAGAGCTCCGTAGTGCTTCCTGTTTTGAGGAATTTAGGCGGCTCCTATGGAGCCTGGATGCTCGATTTATCTTTTATTCTATAAACAGGTAGCCCCCATGGGGCTATTTTAAGACTATTATTATAGAATTACATTGCTTGATTTCGAATAAAAAGCACTGCAAAAGATGTGTCCACACGATAGGCCATGGCGGGAGTGCCAGATCCTCAATCGCAACAATAAAAAACCCGATCAAAAAATAGATCGGGTATAAGTGCGGATGGACCCACATCCCGTCATGGCGGAAGTGCCAGATCCTCAATAGAAATAATAAAAAACCCGATCAAAAAATAGATCGGGTATAAGTGCGGATGGAGGGGGTCGAACCCACACGCCTCGCGGCGCTAGATCCTAAGTCTAGTGCGTCTGCCAATTTCGCCACATCCGCTGTTGGGCGGCAAATGTAGTAGTTTTAGTAAAAAGCGAAAAACAATTTTTAGCCTTTTCACAAAAACATAAAAACGGAGTTATCTAAAGCATCAGTAAAACCACCTTTCTTTAACACAAGAGGTAGTGCGCAAACACGGTTTCATCCTTTATTCTGCAGCCGGTTGCAAAAATATCTTTCCAAAACTTATTCAAATGGCATTCCGTAAATTCGTATTGTATGGAAGAGCAAGCTGTCGTAACCGCACCGGCGGTACCAAAATATAATTTAACTGAAGATCAGGAAAAAAAGGAAATTCTTCGTTATTACAGAGCATTGTTGCGTGCAATGCGGCAAAAAATTAAGAAAGGCGATAAAGAATTGGTTCGGCGTGCATTTGAAATAGCGGCCGATGCTCATAAAACCATGCGGCGAAAAAGCGGCGAGCCTTATATTCTGCACCCCATTGCTGTAGCTATGATATGCGTAGAAGAGATCGGCCTGGGTGTTCGCAGCTCTATTTGCGCCTTGCTGCACGATACAGTTGAAGATACAGAAGTTACACTGGAGGATGTGGAAAGAGAGTTTGGCTCAGAAATATCAAAAATTGTGGACGGATTGACCAAGATTTCAAACGTCATGGACAATAATTCGAGCCAGCAGGCCGAAAATTTCAAAAAAATTCTTCTTACGCTTACCGATGACCCCCGGGTTATATTAATAAAGCTTGCCGACCGTTTGCATAACATGCGAACGCTTGACAGTATGAAACGGGAGAAACAAATGAAGATTTCGAGTGAAACAATTTGGGTGTATGCGCCGCTGGCGCATCGTATGGGTTTATATAATATTAAGACCGAACTCGAAGACCTGTCGATGAAGTACATGGAACCCGAAACCTACAAAGACATTGCCCAAAGGTTGTCGGAAACTAAAAGAGAACGAAGCCGCTACATCAACGAATTTATTCGCCCCATAAAAGAAAAGCTGGTAAAAGGCGAGTTTAATTTCGAAATTCATGGCAGGCCTAAAAGCATCCATTCCATCTGGAATAAGATGAAGAAAAAGGGCGTGACATTTAATGAAGTGTATGATCTTTTTGCCATTCGGATCATATTAAATTCGCCCCCCGAACGCGAAAAGGAAGATTGCTGGAAAGTTTATTCGATCATTACCGATGAATATACCCCATCGCCCGAAAGACTGCGCGATTGGCTCAGTAATCCCAAAAACAACGGTTACGAAGCTTTACATACCACTGTAATGGGTCCGCAGGGTAAATGGGTGGAAGTACAGATACGCACCCATCGCATGAATGAAATAGCCGAAAAAGGCCTGGCTGCCCATTATAAATACAAAGAAGGACACAATGAAGAAGATCGGTTCGACAAATGGTTCGGGCAGATAAGGGAAGTTTTGAGCCAGGATACAGATGGTGTTGATTTTCTGCAGGATTTTAAAGTGAGCTTTCTGGCGGAGGAAATTTATGTGTACACCCCCAAAGGCGATGTAAAAATGTTGCCCATAGGCAGCACCGCGCTTGATTTTGCTTTTAGTATTCATAGTGCTATTGGCACCAAATGTATCGGCGCCAAAATAAACCATAAACTGGTACCCATTGGCCATAAATTACGCAGTGGCGACCAGGTGGAAATTATTACCAGTAATAAGCAGAAACCCAGCGAAGATTGGCTGAACCTGGTAGTGACAGCCAAAGCCAAGGCCAAAATAAAAGATGCTTTAAAAGAAGTAAAAAGAAAGATTGCCGAAGACGGTAAATATATTGTGCAGCGGAAACTAGAGGCCATGGGCGCCTCATACAGTCAGCATAATATTGATATTTTGGTGGCTTATTACAAACTTCACTCGCAGTTAGATTTTTATTACCAGGTTGCAATAAAGTCAAACGATTTAAAGGATTTAAAAGAGTTCAACGTTTTGGGCGACAAATTAGAAGTGCCCAAACCACATAAGATCGCTATCGAAGTACCGATTGATCACACGCCGCATTATACCAAAAAAGATTCCGAACTGATAATATTTGGCGAAAGCAGCGACAAAATCATGTATTCTCTGGCCAAATGCTGCAACCCCATACCTGGCGACGATGTATTTGGATTTGTTAGCACCGGCAAAGGGCTAATTATTCATAGAACCAATTGCCCCAACTCCCCGCGGTTAATGGCAAACTATGGCCACCGCGTTGTTAAAACCAAATGGGCAAAAAATAAGGAGATCAGCTTTTTAACCGGTTTAAAAATTATTGGGTTAGACGATGTTGGAATAATTAATAAGATTACCAACATTATTTCGGGGGAGTTAAAGATCAATATTTCTGCCTTAACCATTGAGTCAAGGGATGGGCTTTTTGAAGGAACTATTAAGGTTTTTGTACACGATAAAGAGGAGCTGGAAGAATTGGTAGACCGGTTACAAAAGTTAAAAGGCATACATACCGTTGACCGGTTCGATACAGAATAGATAATTCATTCATTTCTACAACTTATTAGTTCGACCGTGAAAACATTTATTTTTCACCTTTCATATTACTGCCTTTCTTTACACATTATATTAACGACAGATTGTTTGCCCCTTGAAAATTACCTTTTGAAATCCTGCTTATGTAAAACCGGCAATTTATTAAGTTTATTTTCAATTTTTTTCCAATAGCAGGGTAGTATGAGGAGTGTACTTTTATCAGGTTTTTTATTGTTTTGGATGTTTGCGGCAATTGGACAATCTCCGGTAGCAGATTTTTCGGCCAATAGTGTTGCCGGATGTGCTCCTTTGGTAGTAAATTTCAGCGATAAGAGTACCAACGGCCCTACTTCATGGACCTGGGATCTGGGCAATGGAACGGTCTCAACGCTTCAAAACCCCGGAGCAAATTTTACCTCGCCGGGAAGTTATACCATAAAACTCACTGCTGCCAACGCTAATGGTAGTGGCTCAGTAACCAAAACCGCATACATAAATGTGTATGCATTACCAGTGGCTAATTTTGCTGCAATTGACACCAGCGGTTGTTCACCGGTTTTAACTACTTTCTCCGACTTGTCGGCGGCAGGCAGCGGCACCATTAATAAATGGGAATGGAATTTTGGTGATGGAACAACTTCGGATCTTAAAAACCCGTCGCATTCTTATGGCAATCCAGGCAAGTTTGGTGTTTTCTTAAAAGTCACCAATTCCAATGGGTGTTCAAATTTTTTTTCGCGGTCGCAATACATAAAAGTAGATGCGGCAGTATCGGCCAGCTTTAATTTTATAACGCCCAATTACTGTGCGCTTCCGGTTGGCATCAATTTTAATAATGCGTCGGTAAGCGGCGGCACGGTCAGTTATATGTGGAATTTTGGTGATGGGTTTACTTCATCTGCCAATAATCCAACCCATATTTATAATACTTATGGCGACTATACAATAAAATTATTGGCAACTACCGACAAAGGATGTACCGATACTTTTCAAAAAAGTATTAGTCTTCCAAATAAATCGGCCGCTTACCAGGGGCCATCCAGTTTGTGTACGGGTCTATTGGGATTTTTTAAGATCACGACCACTGCACCTGCCGGTAGTATTTTTTGGGATATGGGGGATAGCACCTTTTATAATACGGAAAATGTGAACCACGCCTATTCTAAAAGCGGCAACTTTACTGTTACCGTGATTACCGATTTCGGCACTTGCCGCGATACTATTAAACGAACCGTGGTGGTGAATAAAGACCTCATTGTCGATTTTTCGGCCAACAGCGCTGTCCGTTGTAAGCCGCCATTCACGGTAAATTTTACCAATAACAGTTCAGGGGCAACATCCTGGCTGTGGGATTTTGGTGATGGTAGTCAATCCTCCGCAAACAACCCCAGCCATACGTTTACCGATACGGGTTCGTTTGCTATTAAGTTAACGGCACAAAATGCATCAGGTTGCCAGACAACTAAAATCAAAGAAGGTTTTATTAATGTTGGTAAGCCAATAATAGATTTTTCTAAGGTCATCAATAAGGGATGTATTCCTTTTACATTTTCTCCCCAATATTTGGTAAGCAGGGTTGACAGCATAACCAGTTATCTGTGGAATTTTGGGGATGGCACCACCAGTAACCAGGCGTTTCCGTCGCACATTTATAACAACGCGGGTTTCTACCCGGTATCGTTATCAATTATCACAAAAGATGGTTGTACCGATACGGTCATGGTTCCGGATGGGGTTCGAACGGGTACACCTGCACCGGTCGATTTTACGGTTAATAAAACCATCGTTTGCGGAAAAGGCGCTGTAGAGTTTACCGCAATTGCCGGCCCGGCTGTTACTGAATTTAAGTGGAATTTTGGCGATTCAATTCTATCGACAATTAAAAATCCAATACACAATTACACCGATACCGGTTTTTTCTCTGTTTCGTTGTCTATTGAAAATAATGGATGTCTTTCTACGGTAACAAAAAACAATTTAGTAAAAGTGCAGCCGCCGGTAGCTGCATTTAAATTTGCAAAAGATTGTTCAAATAAGCAAACTGTTAGTTTCACAAATACTTCATCAAGAGCCATAACCAATCTTTGGAACTTTGGCGATAATACTTCATCAGCCGCGATCAGCCCCAACCATAATTTTTCGGCAACGGGCAATTATAAGGTACAGCTCATAACCACAAATGGCAGCTGCAGCGATACAGTGGTTAAAACGGTCCCCGTCTGGGTTGAAAAACCCACTTTTACTTTTTCTAAAGACACTTTGTGCACGGGAGAGCGGTCTGTTATAAGAATGGTGCATCCAAACGAAAAAGCAATCACCGCCTATTACTGGAACGCCGAAACGCCATCTTATTCCGATTATATCTACACACCGTCTGCTATTATCGGCTGGGATTACTTTAAGGCAGGCGATTTTGGTTTGAAAGTGTACACCATCGATTCGTTTGGTTGCGCCGATACGATCATTCAGCCAATTGGCGTAAAGATATTTGGGCCTAAAGCAAATTTTGGTGCCGATGTAATCAGCGGATGCCTGAATGTTCCGGCAATTTTTACGGATTCGTCAAAGGTTGACCCATTAGACAAAATTGTTAATTACCAATGGAATTTTGGGGATGGAAGCGGACAGCAATACACAGGTGGCCCTTTTAGTCATACTTACTCAACAGGTGGAAATTTTTCTGTCAAACTGGTGATTACTGACCGGTTAGGTTGCACTGACAGCCTTACAAAGTTTAATTTCATTTCGCGGTCAGAGGGCATTGCGGATTTTACTTCGTTAGATACATTGGCCTGCATAAATAGCCCGGTTCAGTTTAACAATACTTCGGGCGGCATTGTTACAGGCAGCTTTTGGAATTTTGGGGATGGCACCACCTCCACCGACCGGCAGCCGGTACACAAATATGCCGACAGCGGAATGTACACGGTCAGGTTAAAAATTACAGGTGCCAATCTTTGCAGGGACATTATTGAAAAAGTACAGTTCATCACCGTTAAACAACCAAAAGCTTCCTTTTCGGTCAGCGATACGTTTGTGTCGTGTCCGCCGGCACAGATTAAATTTTTCGACAGCAGTTATTATGGCTTAAAATACGAATGGAATTTTGATGATGGCAATATATCAACACAGGCCAAGGCCGATAATTA
>JBBRCW010000374.1:0-6179 GCA_038204535.1 Chitinophagales bacterium
GTTTTCCTCCATTTTGGTATCATTTTAAATTCCGTAATGAAATCTTTAATTCTTCAATGTAATTATTCCTAATGTATTGACAATAAAGGATTGTAGGCTTTTTTGGGATTTTTTCTTAGTCGTAGAGGTCAGGGGTTCTGAAACTAGAGTTCAACAATCTTCTCCAATTACAATTTTCAACCCTGCAATAAAGTTCGTTCTCCTGTGTAAACTTTCTTTGTATCTATTATCCATAATTCTCCCGTCGTTATGAAGGTGTGAAAGTGGCAGGCTACCTGGGACACTCATTTATCCAACAACAATTTTCCCCTTGCCTGCGGCAATTCCACGCCGTGCCAAAATTGATTGCCGGAACAATCGCTATAAGTCCCAGGTTCTTTTCCTGCTGTTCACAACAAACAACAGGAGAGAGCATGAACAACCAGATAAATAACAATGAAACTATTTACGGCTACACCAAACCAGTGCATGAATTCGCTGAAAAGCTCATTGAAAGATTAAAACGAAGGTTCACCCAGCCAAAATACCCAGGTATTTCTAATCTTACAACTTCCCGTAACAGCGCCAGTAGTCAGCCAATGTCCTCTGGTACACTTTCTGCATAAAAATTTATCAAATAAATTTAGCCTATGCCCACCCTTTACATGTTATTGATTGGCTGCTTGCCCAAGGGGCGAAATATTGAACAGCACGATGTCTGTTTCGGCATTGGCAATAATATCCGCGATGTATTGCCAGGTCTTTTAGATTTCTGGCCCGAAGCTAAAGGCACCTTGCACCTGGATGCCTGGCGTACAGTAACCCTGGTAAATGGTTTCGCGATAGAGGTGACTGAACAGCCTGGAGTGAACAGCCCGAACCAGTTATTTTTTATCAATCTCGGCGGATATAAGCTGGGCGAATTTGAAGAATTTCATTATAAAATGATTATTGCCGCATCCGGTAAAGGCGAAGCGGTTCAGCTATCTAAACAAACGGCTTTTTTTCGGCATACCGGTTTTAAAGGGGCCAATGCGCACATAGACGATAAATATGGCGTGGATGTGGACGACATTTTCGCTATAAAAGATATTTTGCCTTCGGACTTAAAAAATAAATACAGCTTAATTATTAAAGAGGCGGACCCCGATACCCCTGAAGATGAGATTCATCTCGGGTATTTTAAACTGGATAAAGTGGATAAATGGGCTCCCCTTTAAATTCATCATTGGTTTCTTTTAGCCCTTTGAATTAGTGATCTGTTTTAAGAAATGCTTTTACAATCCGTTCCGATGCTTCGTCGCAAAAGTCTAGGCCCGAGTAATCAGGATTTAATCCCCCTATATAGGGTACAGCCATTACGTAAATCCGTTTGTTGCTCTTTCCTTGATTATCTATCGCCTGAAAATGATCGTTGATTGCGATACCGGGCACTTTTAAAAAGAAATCTCCCTGCCTATTCTTTATTACATCTTTATTTCCCGATTCATTTTGCCTGGCGCCTTCTTGCTGATCTTTAAAGGCAAGTAAAGCAGCACTAACGCTACCATTGTTTAGCAGTCCTTTAAACAAAAAGTCTTCGGGCATAAAGGCGGGCTGCCCCACCGCATCAATAAACATTTCATATTGTTGAACTATTTTTTGCCCGGCTTCATTGGTGTAGGTATATATCGCGCCGCCTCCATCTGCCGGTTCGGCTTTACTATCTTTATCCACCGGTACCAGGCTAAGAATGCCCGCATCGTACAATGCCAATATTTCGCGACACGAACTTTGCGGTACGAATGCGATAACAATCGAGATCAAAGGCATCAGCACCTTTCTTAACCGCAGCATATCCTCAGCCGATAAATGTTTGGCCGGGTAATTCATTGAATAGCTTAAGACAGCCAGCATTTCCTTCCAGTAAACCGACTGTCTTTGTTCAATCGATTTTTCGGCCTCAATATATTCCGCCCTGAATAATTCAAACGCATCCCTGTTTTCGCGATGGCTCATCATCATCTCCACAAATTCTTCTATGGACAGGTTTTTTATTTTTTCATAAAATGCCGGTCGTTCCTTTTGCAATGGCTGTTTAAAATTCCGTTCAAAAATATAATCGAGGGGAATAAACCCGCCATTTTCTTTCTTACTTGCCTTAACCTCTTCAATGCTTATTAATGAATCTTTCGACAGGTGAGAATCCTCCAAATGAAAACGAATGGCAGGCAACAGACCATCTAAAGAGTGCATGACCAGCTTAAAGTTGGGGCTTTGTTTTCCCAAAATATAGCGGTAGGTGTTGTCTTCATATTTTTGGAAATGGCCATTTTGACGAGCCAGAGTGCGTACCGCATCAATGGCAGTTAACGACGATCCTTTAATGGCTACCGGGTAATCGGTGATTTTTTCAAGTTTAACCGGCGGGTAAGGAGAGTCGAACCAATTCTTTATTTTGTCTTCAAATTTCCTGGGCCAGTAATGCCCTGTACTAATGACCACTGCATCAAAAATAAACTGCTTTTCATCTTTTGTATAAACACTCACTTTTTCCTGGTCGGCAAAATCCATTATATCGGTCACCACTGTACTGGTAAAAACATGGGTGTCTAAACCCTTTGTTTTAGCTTTTTCAAGCAGCAGATCAAATTGGTAAGACAAATATTCTCCAAACAGCAATCGCGGCACTACTTTATACTCATTAAACGATGCGGGCGTTATCTCAAATTGGTTCAGCAATTTATCAGGAGCATGCCCGATCCAGTCATCAATAGAGGTAACTATTTCGGGTATCTCGTTGTCCGATACATTGGTGATGTGCTCAAAGCTTGCACCGTCTTTGCTATAAGGCATGCCCGAACCCAACTGATCTTTTTTCTCAAATATAAATACCTCCATATTGTTGTCGTCTGCCTCTACCAGTTTTTTGAATAGAAACAAGCCCGATGGGCCTCCGCCGATTATACCAATCTGTCGCTTTGTTTGTGTATTTTTCATAATCTGCAAATCAATATAAATTTTGGGCCACTTGCAATCAGCTACCTATTTTAATATAAGTGAGACTAATTTGCCCGGCAGATTTATATCAGCCAATTTAACACACTAATACCCATAAGTTTTGGCAGGATAATTTAAGATTTGGGAGGTATGAAGCAACAACCGCATGAAAATACAGAGATCGCGCAATTGGAAGGCCTTGCCAGGCTGATGGACTCAAAATTCAGAATACCAGGCACCAGTATCCGTTTTGGATTGGATGGCCTGATCGGCCTGATACCTGTTTTGGGCGACCTGTCCACTTTTGCCGTATCGGCGTATATGCTGGTTATTTTGGCACGTAACGGGGCCAGCGGTTTTTTGCTGGCGCGAATGATACTGAATATCGCGGTTGACGCGGTGGTAGGCATGATCCCGATTTTGGGTGCTATTTTCGACATTGGTTTTAAGGCAAATCTTCGCAACATGAAATTAATGCGCGAACATTACACCGAAGGCCGGCATACCGGCGGCGCCTGGAAGGTGATCGTTCCGCTTTTGGTGGTGTTGTTTATATTATTGGCCGCAGTTGCCTGGTTGATCTATATTTTGCTGGATGCAATTTTTTAAACCAAAGGGATACTGTATTTTATCGTTTTTGCTGTCTGCATGTTTACATTGCCAGATTGCTTTCCGAATGCCTGTCCATTAAATAACGGCCGTCACAACATATTCTTTTCCGGCCTTTTAAACCACCTCTGTTAATTCATTTCCTTTGTTAAAGCCATACTATTGATGTGTAGGAGGCTTGTAGTAATTGGGGCTGCAGGTAAAATAAATAAAGTGAAAAATTCAACCTTTTCAGAATTTTCTGCGTCAAATAGCCATTTATTATTTATTTCAGTTCCTGTTTCTTTTCTTTTACACCTTCTAAATATTTCCCGTGCAAATTCAAGTTTCCAGGCGTTTTAAAAAAATGGCACTAAAGGCTGTTTTATCCATACTATTGTTTGTTATCACCTACCTTTTTTTGGTTTGTGTTGCCATAGGGCTTACGATTGGCCTGGGTTATGCCGGTATGTTGCTTATAGCCTTTAAACCCATGTTTGTGACCATCATGATAGGTATTGCGCTCATGAGTGCAGGTGTCTTTACGTTGATCTTTCTTGTCAAATTTGTATTCTCGAAACATAAAATTGACCGGTCGCACCTGGTTAAAATAACCGCGGCCGAACAACCTGAGCTTTTTAAAATGATTGAAAACGTAGTACTGCAGGTTAAAACGCCGTTTCCAAAAAAAGTTTACCTGTCTGGTGACATTAATGCCGCCGTATTTTACAACTCTTCGTTTTGGAGTATGTTTTTTCCGGTTCGAAAAAATTTGCAGATCGGTTTAGGACTTATTCATTCCGTTAATGCCAGCGAGCTAAAAGCAATTCTGGCGCATGAATTTGGTCACTTTTCGCAACGCAGCATGAAGCTGGGCAGTTTTGTGTACAACGTAAACCAGGTAATTTATAACATGCTGTACGATAATGAAGGATACGGCTCGGCCTTAAACAGCTGGTCGGGTGTTAACAGCTATTTCAGGATCACCGGCGAAATCGCCGCTAAAATTATTCAGGCCATACAGGCGGTGCTGCGCAAAGTTTATGAAGTGGTAAATGTTAGCTATATGTCACTATCAAGAGAAATGGAATTTCATGCGGATGAGGTTGCCGCCAATGTTACCGGATCGCAACCGCTGGTTACATCTTTATTAAGGTTAAACCTGGCCGACCAGGCCCTGAATGGTGTTCTGGATTATTATAACCAGCGTGTAGAGCAAGGCATCACTCAGCAAAATATTTACCCGTTGCATTCGTGGATGCTTAATTTTTTGGGTGCCGAAAACAATATAACTATTAAAAATGGCCTGCCGGTTGTAACACAGGATGACATCGGCAGGTTTAATAAAACCAAATTGGTTATTAAAGATCAGTGGTCGTCCCATCCTTCCACCAGCGAAAGAATTGAACATCTCCAACGATTGCAGGTGCCCATACTTTCAATTGAAACCGCAGCCGCCGAAACATGCTTACATAATAAGGAAGAGTTACAGCAGCTTTTTACTTTGCAAATGTTTGAGCAGGTTAATTATAGCACGACACCACAAGTGCAAAGCAAGGCCACGTTTATTGAAGAGTATGCACAAAGCTATCGGCAGGCTCGTTATCCCAAACTATACAACGGCTATTATAATAGTAAATTTACGGGGTTCGAACTAAGTGCCCGGGATAAAATCCTGCAGCTTGAAACGGATCCGTCTTTGTTATTTGATTCGGTAGTTTTGGACCGGATTTTTACCTTAGATGCTTTGGAAAACGATATTGCCTGGGTAAAACAATTGAGTACCGGCGAAACAAGCATAAAGACGTTTGATTACGACGGCCAGCGTTATGCCATAGCAGACAGCGCTAACTTATTTGCCGACTTAGAAAAAGATTTGGAAAACCTGAATGCGGAAATTGCACTGCACGATAAAAAAATTACAGACACCTTTTTAAAACTGGCAGTACGAAAAGGGCAGGAATCGTATTTAAGGAGTTTATATCAAAACTACAACGAGAATTTACGGTGCATTTAAAAGAAGGTTCTTGTTACACTCAGTAATAGCCAGTGGTACAACCTTTGTTCAGCATACTACCCCTTACGAAACCATCATTGGTAATTTTTTGGCACTTGAGGAAGACGAAAAGGCTTTGAAATCTGAAATGACGGAGCTGCTGAACGATGCAAATCACGGGCAGCAAGTCACTCCCGAAATTAAAGCGAGCCTGCTGGCCTATATCAACAACCCCCATCCGTACTTTAATAAACCCGAATATAACCAAGCAGCGCTGAAGGTTTTGTTCACCGCGTTAAATAACTATGAAGAGCTGCTCAACGCCACCGTTATAGCAGCCAAACGTGCTTTGCTTCAATTTCAGACAACTTTAATAGAGGTCAAATTGGTAAAAGCAGAAGATTTTGAAATCGACACTTTGGCTGCCATTGCCAGCTAACAGATGATCATTCAGCATTCATTCATAATAGGTTGGCTTTTGGCCTCTGAAAATTTTCATGCAGGTTCTTTGCTGCAGCTGCTGATCGTATTCCCCTCGTTAATCGCCGAAAACCTGGTTGAAAAAATAGCCGGGAATTTTTTACGCAATCCATTGCATGGATAGTTCTCACGATTTGAATCCTTAAATCTAGCTTTG
>JBBRCW010000375.1:0-6157 GCA_038204535.1 Chitinophagales bacterium
TAACAGCAGATGCCAAAGTTACCCTTCCATCGGTTATTACAGATAACATGGTGCTGCAGCAAAAAACAGATGCCGCTTTGTGGGGCACTGCCGGGGCTGGAGTTAAAGTAACCATCACCACCGGCTGGAATGACAAGCAATATAGTGTCACCGCCGGCCCCGATGGGCAATGGAAAGTAAAAGTGCAGACGCCATCTTTTGGCGGGCCTTTTCTGATATCAATAAACGACGGCGATGAAACAAGGCTGAATAATGTTTTAATAGGAGAGGTGTGGGTTTGTTCGGGGCAGTCAAACATGGAGATGCCCCTGGCTGGCTGGGGCAAGATCAATGATTATGAGCAAGAGATCGCCCATGCCAATTATCCAAACATTCGATTGTTGCAACTGGAACATGTTACCAGCAATGCTCCCCTTGATAACGCTAAAGTTACCAATGGCGGCTGGACGGCCTGCACCCCGCAAACCGTGGCTGAATTTTCTTCGGTGGCATACTTCTTCGCCCGTAAAATTTTTAACGAAACCAAAATTCCAATCGGCCTAATACACACTTCGTGTGGCGGTACTATCGCCGAAGCATGGATGAGCGGTGCCGCTTTAAAAACAACCGATGATTTTAGGGCCGCCACCGAAGCGATTGAAAAAGCGGGCGTTGGCGAGAGTCGACAGGCTTATGAAAAAAAGTTACAGGATTGGCAAAACAGTTTTACCACCAAAGATGCAGGTTATAACAATGGCCAATATAGCTGGCCCTCCGCATCGGGCAACAACTGGAAAACCATGCCTGTACCGGGATTGTGGGAAGAGTCAGTTCTGCCAAACTTTGATGGCGTAGTCTGGTTTAAAAAAAAAGTCATTGTGCCGGAGTCTATGGCCGCAAAAGAATTGACCGCAGCGCTGCAGCTAATTGACGACAATGATATTACCTGGTGGAACGGCGAAAAGATAGGAGAGACAATCGGCTACAATAAAGAACGAAAATATTCCATACCCGCTAACATGGTAAAGGCCGGAGAGAACGAAATTACCGTCAGGGTATTTGATGGCTCGGGCGGCGGCGGTATTTATGGCGATGCCAACAAACTGCAATTGAGCAATGCCGAAGGTGAAAAAATTTCCCTTGCAGGCGATTGGAGTTACAAGGTAGGGGTTGATAAGAAAGATATAGGAGAAAGCCCGGTGCAATCAACAGGGCCAAACCGGCCAACGGTCTTATTTAATGCAATGATACATCCACTGCTGAACTATGCCATCCGCGGGGCTATCTGGTATCAGGGCGAAAGTAATGCCAACAGGGCTTACCAATATCGGTGGCTTTTTCCCAGTCTCATACAAGACTGGCGCAACAACTGGGGCCAGGGAGACTTTCCTTTTTATTTTGTGCAACTTGCCAATTTTATGAAACCATCTACACAGCCAGAGGAATCAGCCTGGGCAGAGTTAAGAGAAGCCCAATTAAAAACCCTCGCGTTGCCCAATACGGGTATGGCGGTTATTACCGATATTGGAGAAGCGGCCGACATTCATCCAAAAAACAAACAGGACGTGGGCGGCAGGCTGGCCCTGATTGCCCTGGCTAAAACTTATGGTAAGAATGTAGCTTATTCAGGTCCAATGTATCTTTCACAATCCTTAAAGGGAAATACTATTTTTCTAAATTTTACCCAATTGAATGGTGGCTTAAAAGCCAGCTCCACCAATGGGCTTGCTGCTTTTGAAATTGCCGGGGCCGATAAAAAGTTTCATGTTGCGGAAGCATTTATTAAAGGAAACCAGGTGGTGGTTTCAAGTAAAGAAGTTACAAAGCCTGTAGCTGTGCGATATAACTGGGCCAACAATCCCAATGGCAACTTATATAACCAGGCGGCCTTGCCCGCAAGTCCGTTTAGAACCGACGACTGGCAAGGCGTAACTTTTGGTAAAAAGTAATTCGAATTGCGTAATTATTTTTATCTATACGCCGTTTTATTACATTACGGTTTATGGCAGCGCTGCTTCTTCCATCTTTTTGGCAATACTCTTGTTAGGGGGTTCGGGCTTATCTTCTTGGTTTGGCTGCAAAACTCATTGTCAGCCTTTTTCCATCTAACTTTTTTTCGACAGATATTTCTATTCTTGGTTTCAGTTTTTTTCGTTTTCATATTCTAAAATGTCCCCAGGCTGGCAATCCAACACTCCGCATATTGCTTCCAGTGTGCTAAAACGGATGGCTTTTGCTTTTCCTGTTTTTAGAATGGAAAGGTTAGACAACGTTAAACCCACTTTTTCGGAAAGCTCATTTAGCGACATTTTTCGCTTTGCCATCATTACATCTAAGTTTACTATTATGGGCATAAGCTATACGGTTAAATCGTTTTCGTTTTGAATTTCTATTCCTCTTTTTACAATCTGTACAATTACAAAAAGTATAACCGCCATAAAAAGCCAAACATCGGCTCCTCCAATATGCAACGATTGCAGGTCGGCTGTTGCAAGCCCTTGTTTAGTCAGCCATACGGAATATTCAAACCCAGAATGAGAGAACAAACCGATACCTAAAGCCAGATAAGACATTTTTAAAATGAACTGCCTTAATTCCATACTGAAAGGGTGGGAAATGTTCATCTTTTTTCAACAAACAGTTTTACGATTAGGTAAAACATAATTGCTTTCAATACAACTACAATAATCATTGCCAGCGCTATGACAAAAAAATGTCCGTGGTCAAATTTGTAAAGGCTTGATAAATAATCTGCTCCTTCCCAAAAATTTTCAACGCCAGGCGGGTTTATGAACAGTGTAATAATAGTATTGACAGCAATGCCGCCAGCTTCAATACATAAGCCAATAAAAATTATCCACGAAAGTATCTGCAATACTTTCAAAGTCTGATTGGTTGTGATTTTAATTTCCATAACTATTTACCAGTTTTAAAATGAAAATGCAAATATCAGTAAATATATATTGATAAACAATAAATTTATGTTGAAAAAAGAAAAATAATTATATCACATTAAAAATCAGGACGATAATATTGTCGGGATGAGATTTTGGGAAGACCGATTAAAGGGATTAATGTGGGAAGGTGTCAGTGGTTACGAGAGGTGTCGGAAGCCTGACCGCTAACGTTGCCTGTTATTGGTGTCGGGATTAACAACGTTGGGGTCGTTTACCGGTGGCGTAATCACGGCGCTGTTTGTATCATTTAGCGGTAGCTTCAATACGGGCATACTATCCCGGTGCGAAGGCAAAATGCTGTCGGTATTTGCCGGATCGTTGGGACCATTACAGGCGCACATTGCAAAGACAAACGCGGTAATAACCAGTTGCGGAAATTTAGTTTTCATACCAAATTATTTTATGATGGCGGTCGTTCTTGGTAGCTCATTTACCAATAAATAGGCCGCCCGTTATATTTAGGTATATAAATTTAATGCCACTCCTCTTAAATGAATTATTCAAGGGAGTGCTGTTGACATACAGGGGCGTTCCTGATATTTTGTAGCCGTAAATTTTTGCTTTTAACTGTTACATTAGAAAAAGCAAACCGGGACTTTTTTCATGTGCATTGGTATAGACTGTACCTTTGCCGTCCCTTGCAGGTAGGTTTTTCTGGCTATGTGCTTCTTAAAAAGTGCATGTGTTACCTGCGAATAAAATGCAGTGATAAATAAGCAGCAATGAATGACAATTGGCGCAAAAGGGTAAAAGCTCAAATTGGGTTTTACTTCGATCTCATATTTTCGAGCGGAATTAAATTAAATATTTTACAGGGTATTCCATTTTGGATTGCCTCGTTGTTGGTGGGCCTTGTGGCGGTGGCGTATACAAAACTTTTTAGTTTTGCCGAACAGTTGTTGATTGATATTTTGCATTGGCAATCGTGGATGATTTTTGTAATGGCCCCCGTTTGTTTTTTTATAGCGTGGTTAATTATTCAGTTGTTTGCGCCTGCTGCCCGTGGCAGTGGTATTCCGCAAGTGATGGCCGCTATAGATCTTTCATCGCCACGTCATTACGGTAAAGTGAAAAAGTTATTAAGCTTTAAGATAATAGTAGTAAAGTGCGTATCGAGTTTTTTTATGGTATTGGGAGGAGGTGCCATCGGCCGCGAAGGACCCACTATTCAAATTGCCGGTTCTATTTTTAGTATCGTAAATAGGTGGATACCAGCCTCGTGGCCAAAATTGTCGAAGCAAAGTTTTATACTGACAGGCGCGGCAGCCGGATTGGCGGCAGCGTTCAATACACCGTTGGGCGGGGTCGTATTTGCAATGGAAGAACTCGCTAAGACTCACATCCGGTTTTTTAGAACGGCATTATTTTCGGCGGTCATCATAGCTGGTTTAACGGCCCAGGGCTTTTTGGGGCCCTATCTTTATCTCGGTTATCCAAATGTAAAAGGCCTTGGTTTGTCAATATTTGCTGCAGTGGCCTTTACTGCAATATTGGCCGGATTGTTAGGCGGATATATGGCTAAACTTATTTTGCAGTTAATGAAGTGGAAAAAGAATTTCAGTCGCACAAAAATAATTTTATTTCTAGTTTTTGCGGGGCTTTCCATTGCTGCTATTTCGTTTTTTATTAGCGAAGATGTGTTGGGGTCGGGTAAAGAAATCATGAACGACTCCCTGTTTACAAAAGATAAAAAAATAACCTGGCTAACGGTTGTTCTTAGAATGGCGGGCCCGGTAATCGCATTTAATACGGGCGCTGCGGGAGGTATATTTGCCCCTTCGCTGGCGGCTGGTGCAGCGGTGGGCGGGTTTGTTTCCAACTTATTTGATTTTGCAGGTGCCAATTCAAATATTTTAATACTCAGCGGTATGGTGGGGTTTTTAACGGGTGTTACGCGTACCCCCTTTACCTCGGCTATTTTAGTGCTTGAAATGACAGACCGCCATAGTGTTATCTTTCATTTAATGCTTGCTGCAATGGTATCAAATGTGGCGGCCTTGTTAGTGGATAAGCATTCGCTTTACGAGCAATTAAAACATAGCTATATTGAAGAGGCAATGGGCGAAGAAAAAAATGAATACCAGCCATCAAAAGAAATTGAACCCGGTAAGCTGTGATTATCAAATTGTTTACTCTTTGGTGGAAACCGGGGAAGTGTAAAATTTTCAGGAATGAAAAATATATGGAAATGGTTGAGGAAACATTACAATGTTATTGTTAATAGCATAGCATTCTATCCTGCAATAATTGCTGCCGGTTTTCTGCTGTTGTCATTCCTGATGTATTGGTTCGATTATTCGCCGCTTGGTAAACAGATTAAACTGGATATTGCCTGGATAAGCCTTAAAGATGCCAGCACCGCCCGAAGTATAGTATCTTCAATAGTGGGGGGGATAATTACATTGACGGTTTTTAGTTTTTCGATGGTAATGATTGTTTTAAACCAGGCGGCCTCGCAAATGAGCAACCGCATATTGGATATAATGATCGGTAACCGGTTCCAGCAATTTGTATTGGGAACCTATATTGGCACCTTTGTTTATGCACTTTTTCTACTTAGCACCATACGCGATGTGCAATCGGGAATTTATGTGCCGGCAATAAGTATTTATTTACTGGTGGTCTTTATGGTGGTGGATATTTTTCTTTTTATCTATTTTCTGCATTTTGTTACCCAGACGGTAAAATACGAGACCATCATCCGGCAAATTCATGATAAAACTTTTCATGCCTTACAGAAGCAAGATCATTCTAATGAACCTTTAAGGCCCAATGAAAAGCTGGCACCGGAAATCCGGGTTAAGGCGAACGAAACAGGCTATTTCCAGGGATATAATGAAAAGCGATTGATGCAGTTTGCGGAGGAAAACAAGGTGGTCATTGAATTTTTATATCCTAAAGGAAGTTATCTGGTTAAAGGGGCCGATATGCTGATAACACGTGGTAAGAAACTAAATGAGGAGGACCTCGAAGAACTATTTTTGGCAATTGATTTTTTTGAGGGTCAAAGCATTGATCTCAATCCGTACTTTGGTTTTCAACAGTTGTCAGAAGTTGCCTTAAAAGCGCTGAGCCCCGGCATAAACGATGGCTCTACCGCTGTTTACAGCATTCATGCGATGTCTGACCTATTTGCTTTTTTTATGAAACAACCAAACTGCGCATACCATTGCGATGAGCGAAAGAATGTTTGGATCATAAGCAAGGAATTTACCTTTAAT
>JBBRCW010000376.1:0-6129 GCA_038204535.1 Chitinophagales bacterium
CATCAGGGAAAACGAAGGATCCAATGCACGTAATTCAACTTCCTCATTTGTTTTGGGTGGAACCATTTTGCCCAATTCGCTGGGTTCGTTAAACGCAGCGCTAAAATCGCAAACCGTAAATCTGCAGTGGAAAACTTTTAACGAAGTAAATACTGCCTATTTTGAAATAGAACGTAAAGGAACTGCGGAGGCAAGTTTTATCTCAATAGGAAAAGTAAACCCTTCTGGTTTTGCGAGCTCAAGCAAAACTTACGAATATGCTGATGCAGGTGTATTGACAGGAAATCGTTATCAATACAGGGTAAAAATGGTTAATAAAAACGGGTCATATTACTATACCAACGTCGCATTGATATCAATCGGCGGTAAAAACTTCAATGTCTCTATTTATCCAAATCCTGCGGCCAACTCGGCCAACATCAGTATTTCAAATCCTGACGGTGGTAAAATCACCATTCATTTATTCGATGGATTGGGCAAACGGCTGGCAACGTTGCAAGGAGCTGACGCCACCAGTCAGCTTATACCTTTGCCGGTCAACCAACTTCAATCTGGCACGTATTGGGTAGAAGTAAATACAGGCATAAACAAGAAAACGCTGAGATTGGTAGTAGCCAAATAGTAATGCTAATAATAAAAAAGGGGTCGCAATTTTGCGCCCCCTTTTTTTTAAAAAACAATCTTTTAAAGCTATAACCTTTGTTTTAAAGGTGCACCCGAACGGATAAATGTCGAATTAAAGAATTTAAAATTGTGATGGAAGGCACAACCGATTTATTGAAGACAAAAAATAACAACAAAAGCTGCTAATATTTTTATTGTAAAAGGAAAGTTTCTCATTAAGGAATAAACATTTAATTATTTAACGGTAAATCATATACCCGTTTCAAAATTTTATTTTTCATGTTTAATTCGGGCCCTTAATTGTTTGGTTGTCACGGTTTGTCCATCATGGCTCCAGCCGGGCGGTTTCAGTAAATATTTTACTGAATTTTTCAAAGATCTACCTCTCCTGATATCCTTTCCCAGGTTAACCCATTCATGAAAAGCAACTTTTACGGGATTAAATGTGTTCACATTTTTAGTCAGGCCGTATGTTGGTCTTTCTTCTTCCGGCTGAAAAGTCCCGAACATTCTATCCCAAATAATCAAAATGCCTGCATGGTTTTTATCAAGATATTTTAAATTGGTGGCGTGATGAACGCGGTGGTGAGAAGGTGTGTTCATGATAAATTCAATTGGTGCGGGCAGCTTTTTAATGCTTTCGGTATGTATCCAAAATTGATAAACGAGGCTTATTTGCTGCATCAGCATGACCATTAACGGATGAAAGCCGACCAGCGGCATCCATAACCAGAATATGAAACTTCCGGTAAAATTACCTGTCCAGGTTTGGCGAAGCGCCGCTGCCAGGTTGTAACGTTGAGAGGAGTGGTGTACCACGTGCGAAGCCCAAAAGAAACGGATATGATGACTGCTTCGGTGAAACCAGTAATAACTAAAATCGTCGGCGAAGAATGCCAGCACCCAAACCCACCAGTTGGCAGCATCTAAAGTGTATATCCTGAACTTATACACAAGGAAGTAGGCACCAAAAACCAAAACTTTTGATCCAAAGCCCGAAACTACATTACCTATACCCAGCGCCATACTGCTAAAAGCATCTTTCGGCTCATAAAACGCCTTATTTTCTTTGTATGAATAGTACCACTCCGCAATCACTAAAATTACAAAGGCTGGAATGGCATAAAATAACAGGGTAGGGCCCATGGGTTTATTTTATCTGTGATGGCAATCTGCCTAACTCGTTTAAATCTATGTAAAATTACGCCGTCAATATCAATAAAAAAGCCCTGCTGATCATTCAACAGGGCTTCTTCGTAATTTAAATAAGCATTCTATTTCTTTTCGTTGATATCAACCGAAAGCTTAACCTCTTTGCCGTCACCAAGATATGCGAGATATTTTTTTACGACCTTCTCAGGCTGATCTTTGCCATTGATCGAAAGTATTCCATTTTTAAATTCAATGGAAACGTTTTCGCCGCTAATTAATCCGTCTTTTTTTAATGCTGCAATCAATGCTTCAGGGCTTTCGGCTCCAATTTTATTTTCTGTTACATCCTTACCATCAGTCATTTTTATTGCAACGGTCTTTTCAATTTTCGTAACGCCTTTTGCCCTATCACCGGTGCTGCCATGTATTTGTGCAAGTGTAGGGGCAATTACCAGAGAAACGATTGACATCAATTTTATGAGGATATTCATAGAGGGACCGGAGGTATCTTTAAATGGATCGCCTACTGTATCGCCGGTAACTGATGCCTTATGCGGCTCAGATTTTTTGTAAAACATTTCGCCATTGATCTCAACACCCTTTTCAAAACTCTTTTTGGCATTGTCCCATGCCCCGCCGGCGTTGTTTTGAAAAATTCCCATTAAAACACCACATACGGTAGCGCCAGCCAAAAATCCGCCCAATGCTTCGGGGCCTAACAAAAATCCTATTAATAAAGGTGAAATAATCGTAATAGCACCTGGAAGTAACATTTTTTTGAGAGAGGCTTCGGTTGAAATTGCCACACATTTATCATATTCAGGTTTGCCTGTTCCTTCCATTATTCCAGGAATAGTTTTAAACTGCCTGCGTACTTCTTCCACCATTGCCATGGCAGCCTCGCCTACGGCGCGGATAGCCAACGACGAGAAAATAAAAGGTATCATTCCGCCCACAAACAACGAAGCCAAAACATCTGCTTTGTAAATATCGATATGCTGATTATCGGGCATTGCAACACCCACAAATGCAGCAAATAAAGCCAATGCAGTTAACGCGGCTGAGGCAATCGCAAAACCTTTGCCGCTTGCAGCAGTCGTATTACCCACGGCATCCAGAATATCGGTCTTTTCGCGCACTTCCGGTGGCAGTTCACTCATTTCGGCGATACCGCCTGCGTTGTCGGCGATGGGTCCAAAAGCATCAATTGCCAATTGCATTGCTGTAGTACTCATCATACCGGCAGCGGCAATAGCTACACCGTATAAACCTGCGCAGGCAAATGAACCGTAGATACCTGCAGCCAAAACCAATATTGGTAAAAAAGTACTTTCCATTCCAACTGCCAGTCCTCCAATTATATTGGTAGCGTGGCCGGTAGCCGACTGGCGGATAATGCTCATAACAGGGCGCTTACCCATTGCAGTATAATACTCTGTAATGATACTCATTAATGTTCCCACCACAAGTCCAACACCTATTGCACCCAATACCCCATTGCGCGAAAATTCAAGCCCTCTTAAGGTCATGGTTTCGGGCAATATGTAATTAACTATAAAGAAACAGGCAATAGCGGTCAAGACCATTGAACCCCAGTTACCCATATTAAGGGCCTTTTGCACTGCATGTGTGCTGTTACCGGTCGCATCGCTTACCCGTACAAACAAGGTGCCTATAATAGAAAGTATGATTCCAATGCCTGCTATTAGCATTGGCAATAATATAGGAGAAAGTCCATTAAAATTGTCAACCAACTGACCACCTGAGGCACTGGTAACTTCCTGGCCTAAAACCATGGTTGCCAGTACAGTGGCTACATAAGATCCAAATAGGTCTGCGCCCATTCCGGCAACATCACCCACATTATCGCCCACATTATCGGCGATGGTTGCAGGGTTACGCGGATCGTCTTCGGGAATACCAGCTTCAACTTTACCAACAAGGTCGGCGCCAACGTCGGCAGCCTTTGTATAGATACCACCACCAACGCGGGCAAATAATGCGATACTCTCCGCACCCAGCGAAAAACCCGTTAATACTTCAATCGTACGCAGCATTCCTTCCGCATCGCCATCCGGGGAAAAATAACCCTTCAATATTATAAATAAGCCACCTAACCCTAAAACTGCCAGGCCAGAAACGCCTAAACCCATTACCGAACCACCGGTAAAGGATACATTTAAGGCTTTTGACAAACTTGTTTTTGCAGCTTCGGCCGTACGAACGTTTGCTTTAGTTGCTACTTTCATACCGATATAGCCCGCAGTGGCGCTAAAAACAGCCCCGATTACAAATGCCACGGCTATGCTCCAATGGCCGGTTTCATTTCTCGAAGCCATGAAGCCAAGCAACAAAGCAACAATAACAACAAAATAGCCTAATACTTTCCATTCGGCTTTTAAAAAGGCCATGGCTCCTTCAGCTATATAATTACTTATTTCTTTCATCCTGGCGTTACCGGCAGGCTGCTTTGATACCCAGTTGAATTTTATTAATGTGTACAAAAGGCCAATAATTCCCATAGCCGGAACGGCATAAATCAATTTGTCCATAATTGAATAGTCTGTTTTTTTAGGTCGGCAAAAATAGGTTAAAGCGGCAATATAACAGGTTATTAACTATTCAAGCTTTTTAGAAAATTTTAATGAAAAATGAGGAGTTGGGGACAAAGACAGGTTTAGTAGAAATAACAAGCGAAAAATTTTTCTCAATCACCTTATTTTCAAGTTATTAGAAATTTTGAATTTGCCTTTTATTTCCTCAGGATCTTGATAAATTGTTTAAATTTTTAGCGTTAAAGACTGCATATATATAGAGTATGCTTAATATACATAAAAGAAAATCTCCATTAATGAAGCCCGGATTGTGAAATTTTCGCGCCGGGAAACCCTAAAAATAAAGAAACGGATCGGCCATTATTTTTCGCCAGACAAGACCAAAAAACCAGCATCAATAACAACCTCTTCTACTCCAAATTTTTGTTTGATCGCGGCAAAAACTTCCTCTTTAATATTTTGAACTGTTTTGTCGTCAGCCGTACTTAAAGCGGCCACGACGGGTGCGGCCAGATCATTCATAAAATTCCAATATCCATCGGCAGTCAGGCATCTTAATTTGCAGACAGCTTCTTTAATCTGAATATTTTGAAAGCCTGCTTTTGTCAATATTTCTTCCATCAATCCATTTTTAGCGCATCTGAACATAGAAGGCGTACCTACAGGTGGAGGCGTTATTTCAATATTTCTGCCGATGGCATCCATAATAACAGTGACCCAAAAATTCTTTTCTGGCATATTCCAAACCGAGGTGGCCATTTTACCGCCGTTTTTCAATACCCGAAACATTTGTTTTGCCGCAAGGTGCATGTCGGCAAAAAACATGAAACCAAACCTGCAGCTTACCGCATTAAATGTTTCATCTTCAAATGGCAGGTTCGAAACGTCCGCTTCTAAAAAAGCAATGTTGGAAAGGTGTTGAGTATTGGCCTTTTGCCTGGCTATCTCCAGCATACCCTGCGACAGATCGGAACCAATTACTTTTCCCTGGATTACAATTTTTGAAATGCTTATTGCAGGCTCACCGGAACCAGAGGCAATATCCAAAACGGTGTCGGTTGATTTTAGATCAAGTAACCTGATTATTTCGTCGCCCGCCGGTTGCAAAAAGTCTATATTAATTTCATCCCATTTCAGCTATCCCGGCGAAAATTTATTCCATGATTGCTTTTGATGCTCACTAATTTGTTCAATGGTAGTGTCCACAATAATTATTGTTGCGGCGCTTTGCCTTTGATGAAACAGGCCAATCTAATTACCGATTTCCTAACTCGATCACCTCACAATCTTTTATGTCCAAACCATCTATTTTAAATCTTATGACCGTTCTAACCCGATGCCACCCCTGTTTGCCGGCGGCGCCGGGGTTCATATGAAGGCACTTATATAAAGGGTCGTACATTACCTTTAAAATGTGGGAATGGCCTGAAATAAAAATTTGGGGATTTGCGGACAAAATTTCTTTTTTTGCCAATCTCGTATATCTTCCGGGATAGCCGCCAATATGTATCATCAGCACCTTGATCTTTTCGCAATTAAAATGAAGCACTTCCTTATATTCGGTACGTATATCCTGGCCATCAATATTTCCATAAACACCGCGCAAAGGCTTAAATTCCTTTAATTTTTCAGCTATTGACCTGTCGCCAAAATCACCAGCATGCCAAATTTCATCGCACTTGTCAAAATGTTTAAAAATAGTTTCGTCAAGGTATCCGTGTGTATCAGCAATTAGTCCAATTCTTTTCAAATCTTTTAAATTAATAAGGCGCAAAATATAGTTTCTGCGCCTTACTAA
>JBBRCW010000377.1:0-6092 GCA_038204535.1 Chitinophagales bacterium
CGTCCGTTTACGCCTATTACAGCCAACCGGATTTTGTCGTTTGCCCCTATGATATTGCGGTAGCTTTTAGCGCTAAACGCTGCAACGTTTTTCCCTAATACGGTTTGCCCTATGGCAAGACCTGCTGTTCCCAAAGCCATGTTTTTGATAAACTCACGTCGTTTTTCCATAATGATAATTAAGATGTTTATTCAATTTACAATTGTTGTTTAAATGTAGATATTAATTTAATGCCATTGACTAATGATATTGTTGCAAACTATCAGTGGGCAACAAGAGCCGTCATGTTGAGTGATTAATTTTGGGGCTCCCAAAAAAGTTCTTCAAAAATGACACTACATAAATCAAATCAGGCCCTTTGTAAAAATGCGTACCTTATTTGAATAGAAATTTAAGTCGGCATATTTTCACGCAAAGCCGCCAATAGCTTCACGCAAAGATGTATAAGTGTTTTATTTGTATGATTCAAAGATTCTTCTTTGCGTCCTTTGCGTGGGTTTTACTTTGCGTCTTTGCGTGAAAAATCGCAGGTACGTATAATTACAATGAACCATAAATCAATCAGACTAAAAATGTGTCATTGGCAGCTTGCCTCAGGAGTTCCGGAATGCAACAAGACGTTCTCCATGGGATGCTGAAATAAATTCAGCATGACGGCTCGTTTTCCAGGTTTTTTGATCTTAATGATGTATTTATATTTATCATTCCCGCTTTAAACTTAAACACTTATTCCTGCACTACTTTCCCTCCATTTTTCGCATACCATTCGCCAAAAGTTTCCGTAGGACCTTCGGGCATTTCGCGTTGCTTGTACCACGGGTTAAATTTATTATTTACTACAAACGGAATGTTGTGCATAAACCAGCGGCCCGCCCTGCCGGCGGTGGCCAGGTTTTTTGGCTTTGATAGTGTCCAGGCCATGGCCTTCATTCCAAGCGCTTTTGTATTGGCGGCATAACCCTCTTTTACAATTTCCTGTCTCCACTGGTACAACTGTTCGTGTATATTAATTTTTACCGGGCATACGTTTGAGCACGAACCGCATAACGTTGATGCAAAGGGTAGGTCGGCATGCTTCTTCATATCAAGATTAGGCGCCAGTATAGCGCCAATGGGGCCCGAGATCGTGTTATGGTAACTGAGGCCACCGCTCTTTCTGTACACCGGGCAGGTATTCATACAGGCACCGCACTTAATACATTTCAGCGAATCCCTGAACTGGGGCCGGGCCAATTGGCGGGTTCGGCCGGCATCTACCAGTATAAGGTGCATCTCCTGCCCGGGGCGGGGTTTTCTATAATGACTTGAATAAATCGTAATAGGCTGGCCTGTAGCACTGCGGGCAAGAAGCCGCAGAAAAATACCCAGGTGCTTTTTTAGGGGAACAATCTTTTCGAGGCCCATAGAAGCTATCTGCACTTCGGACAGGTGCGTGCCCATATCGGAATTGCCTTCATTGGTACACACGATAAATTCACCTGTTTCGGCAACGGCAAAGTTTACCCCGGTCAGCGCCGCCCTGCGTGTATTGAAGACATTTCGTAAGTGCTTCCGCGCCACCCTGGTTAACTGGGTAGGATCAGACATGCCCTTTTCGGTGCCCAGGTGTTCATGAAACAATTCGCCGATCTCCTCCTTGCGTTTATGAATGCAGGGCAACACAATGTGACTGGGTGGTTCGTTATCTATCTGCTGAATATATTCGCCCAGGTCAGAATTGATCACTTCAATTCCCTTTTCTTCCAGGTATTCATTTAACTGGCACTCTTCGGTAAGCATCGATTTGCTTTTAACCATCTGCGTTACTTCTTTCGACTTTAATATTGAATACACAATCTCGTTGTGTTCTTCTGCATTATTGGCCCAATGCACTATAATGCCATTCTTTACCAGGTTGGCTTCAAACTGCACCAGGTATTGATGCAGGTTGGAGATCACATTGCTTTTTATTTTGGAAGCTGCCTCCCGCAATGCCTCCCATTCAGGAATGTTTTTAGAAGCGATGTCGCGCTTTTCCCTGATGTACCATAAAGCGCTGTCGTGCCAGTCTACATGTTCCTCATCTTTTATAAATTCTTCAGCCCTGGCGGCATGGTCTCTATTATCGGTCTGGCTCATAAGTTTGAATTTAATATTTCAGCAATATGCAGCACCTTAACATCGCTCTTCTTTCTTTGTAAAATTCCCTGCAGGTGCATGAGGCAGGATAGGTCTGACGAGGTGATATACTCCGCGCCGTTCTTTGTATGATCGGTTACACGGTCTTTTCCCATTTTAACGGAGACCGCTTCTTCTGCTACGCAAAAGGTTCCGCCAAAGCCGCAGCATTCATCGGCCCTGTCCAGCGTAATTTGTTCCAGCCCTTTTACCATATTTAATAAGTAGGCAGGTTTTGAAAAGGGAGCAGCATTCAGTTCGCTCATTTGCGACAGGTGCAGGCCACGCAGGCCATGACAGCTATGGTGAATACCGACCTTGTGTGGAAATACGGCGTCGAGCTCTTTGACCTGTAATACATCGGTCAGAAATTCTACCAATTCGTAAATTTTTGTGCGGATAGCTGTTGCCGCGGCTTCATTAGCGCCCGAATGCAAATGATCCTTTACATGCAATACACAGCTTGCAGACGGGGCAACGATATAATCAAACTCCGAAAAATTCTTTATAAAGAGCTCGTTACAGTCGCCTGTAAGGTACTCAAAACCGGCATTTGCCATGGGCTGTCCGCAACAGGTTTGGTTTGAGGGGTACTCCACATCTACCCCAAGTTTTTGAAGCACCTGTAAAGTAGCCTTAGCCGCTCCCGGGTAAAACTGGTTAACATAACAGGGAATAAAAAGGCCAACTTTCATATTGCTAAGTATAAGGTTTTAAACAATCGTCAAACTGTGTCAATTTAGGAAGAAATGACTGATTGTTGATCATATTATTTGTTTGGTTGTTTATTGACTATTCATTGAAGTTTTCTCCCGCTGATTTAGGCCGATTGTTTCGCTGATTTACGCTGATCTGTTTGTTATTTCTGCGAACATCTGCGGACAAATTCTGCGGGACTGGTTTTTTCCCGCTGATTTCCGCCGATTGTTTCGCTGATTTGCGCTGATCTGTTTGTTATCTCTGCGAATATCTGCGGGAAAATTTTTTATTACCGTTTATTGTTTTTCTGGGCCAGTCTTTCACCTCTATTGATACAGGCACACCAGCATTTCAAAATCATCCAGCTTCGGAACCGTGCATTTTATCCACCCATTGCCTTCTTTTACGAAAGCAACTGGTTTGCCGGAGCGCAACAGTTGCATTTTCTGCACAGGCCTTTGCGGTTTAAAACGCAAAGTTGTATTGTACACCGGAACCGGTTCCAGCAACGAAGCGCCTACCTGTCCTGAATGATTGATCAACCCGATCCACTCAAAAGCCATGTCACGATTTGCCATCCAAGTCATTTCAATCAGCGGCGGGGCATTGGTTATAATTTGTCGTTGCGATTGAAAAAGATTGTGCAGGGCCGAAGCAAACAATGCCTTGTGCGCATATTGCCCTTTGAAATAATATTGTGCCCCTATTTGCCATGGTATAAACACAGATATTCCCTTACCAAACACATTACTTACAAGGCCCGGATAACCGGTTACCTCGTCATCAGTATAATAACATTTTTCGGGCGGGCCAAACATGGTGGCCGGCAACAGGTTTAAATATCCTTTTGCTTTACCCGAAGTCTTGCATTCCAAAAAGTCTCCATACATCATCATCAGGTCAACATCTGCAAAAGCTTTATCGCCCAATTCAAATTTATCTTTAGCAGGTATGGTAAGATAGGTTGACTTTGCCTGTTTGAATAACGAAAAAGCAGGTTCAACGCCGACACTCTGAAGTCTTACTTTTCCGGCAGGATTTCCTATGCCGTCTTTTGTAGAAGTAAAGCCGGTAGTCAGCAGCTTTCCCCCATTTTGCACATAAGCGTCCATCTGTCCGATCAACTGATCGTTCATATCTGTTACATCGCCCAGAATTACTACATCGTATGAACTTAATGACCTGGGCATGCGCTGGGTTCCGATAGCCGCGGGTTCCAGTACATCAAACATAATATGTTCTTCCGTCAACAGCTTGATCATGCCTTTATATTCATTAGACGAGCCCCTGACAAGCGCCACTGTACTTACCGGCCGAAGATTGGTGAACAGCTTTTCATTGGTTTTATGAAACCTGTAAATATCGTTCATGATGGGGATGAACCTACGGTCCTGCTGATTTGCAAGGGTGCCAATCACATACACATCAAGCGGAGCGCCGTTCAGCATGTTTTCCAAAACCCACACCCGCGAAATATTGGGTGATGTAGCGATGTGCCGGTACCCGATGGCCAAAAAATATTGCAGCAGGTTACTGGGCGACCTGTCTTTGTACGAACCGATCACCCGCTTTACATGATCAGTTGAAAAATAATTCCATTCGTAATCGGGCGTAAGCCACGAACTGGATTCGCTGCGTGTCATATCCACCCCGGCATCAGTATAGGTAACAATGATCAGTTTGGGATTTTCCTTCTTTATAAAGCTGCCGATGCTGGTAAAGAGCTCTTCGGAGGTGGATTTTCTAAAAGCATTGTACTTTCTAAAAACTGCATCACTCATATCTTCCTTTACAGGAAGCGCCAGGCCGGTTGAATCATGAAAACGTTTTTTACAATTTTCGCACTGGCAGATACCATGATACACTCCATTGTAATCTGAAGTTGTGTAACCCGGCATGTTAAAAAAGATACCATCCAGGTCGTAGTTATCGATGGTTTCCTTTAATATTTCGAACGTGTATTGTTGCTGGTATCCCCCGTTTACACAGGTATGTACCTGGCCGTTATAGTTTACATTTTTTCCATCGGTGCCAACATACAACCAACCAGGTTTTTGAGCCGCCAGGGTTTCGTTGATCTTACTAACATCAAAACGGCCCAGCACCCTGATGCCTTTTGCATGCAGTCGTTTTATTAGTGTTCCCACCAGGTCGCCTTTCATAAATGGATTGCGATAGTGAAATGGCAGGCGGGTTGGATAGTTGGCAACGATACCCCCAACATTTATCAATACCACATTGGCCGAGGCATCTTCAACAGATTTAACAAAGGCATCAACATCCATTAGGGCGTCAATCTCTCTCAAGTTAGTCTGGATGAGCCGGACAGGTGTGTGGTTCCACCAGGTGGTATCGTACCGACCTGGATTAATAGTAGGCCATTGCGAAAAAGCTGATTTGCACAATAAAATTGCTGTCAGCAGTAATACGCCCAATATGGTTTTATGCTTGAACATCATTGTTATTTTGGCTGAATTATCGCCACATTTAATTTTTTATCTTCTTTTTAAAAATGGATTCTCATAAAATTCTATATCCTATTCATATTTCAATCGTCATTTAATTCAACTTTTTTCAGCCAGTCTTTCCGCTAAAAAAATGGCTTTAAGCAGGCTTTCATTTTTCGCGATGCCTTTCCAGGCAATATCGAAGGCGGTGCCATGGTCAACAGAAGTTCTGATGATTGGCAATCCTACAGATACATTTACACCAGTATCAAAACCCAGTAATTTCATAGGAATATGTCCCTGGTCGTGGTACATTGCCACTACTATATCAAAATCTTTTTTAACAGCCCTTAAAAAAATGGTATCGGGTGCATAGGGTCCTGACACATCGATACCCCTGCCCTGCATGTTTTTTATGGCCGGAATAAGTATATCAATCTCCTGGTTTCCAAATAATCCATTTTCGCCGGCATGTGGGTTTAAACCTGCTACCGCTATTCGAGGTGGTCGCCCCAAAATTTTAGTCATAGAATCTTCAGCCAGTTGAATTACTGTTTCTACCCTTGGCTGGTTTAATGTAGAAATTGCTTCGGCCAGCGGGACGTGGGTTGAAATATGAATGACACTGAATTTCTGATCGTACAGCAACATCGCGTAATCCCTGGTTTCGGTGTAAGCTGCAAATATTTCCGTATGTCCTGCAAAATGATGTCCTGCCAAATGGATGGCTTCTTTATTTATGGGCGCCGTAACTACTCCCGCGATTTTGCCCTCTTTGGCCATATTGAT
>JBBRCW010000378.1:0-6078 GCA_038204535.1 Chitinophagales bacterium
TGTACCGCCCAATGGGTTTACAGTTACTTTATAAACGTTTGTATCATTATTGCAAAAATCTGTTTTATCGAGCGACAGCGTTAAAATATCCTGCTGCACTTTCGGTAAAATATAGGCAACCGGCGGACAGCTTGAACAACATAAGTATGGCAGGTAGAAATCGGCCACCACTGTGTTATCCGGAATATTGAAAGGCAACTTGGCTACCGCTGTAGTCAATTGCTGCAATGTCAGCGCCTTCAGCGAAGCGATCTGCACATCGGTCAGCTGCAGTTGTTTTGAATCAAAAATCTTAAGAACCTGGCTTATATTGTCTTTTGTAAATTTGGTTGTATCGGCCAGTGTGATCGTATTTGTGGCGGCGGCTGCAGCAGTGCCTGCCGTTACTTTAGCTGATGAAAGATTGGTGAGGGTATTGGCGGTTGTTAAGACCGAAGCAGTGGTTGGCGGCGCTTCGTGATACACTATTATGAAAGTTCCGCCACGGGGCACACCGGCTTTATGATCTATGCCGGGGTTGCTGTTCAGGTATTCAGACAATAGGTTTTGCTTCTGTATTTTTAAAACACGGGCCTTATACTCTTCGGTAAGCGCCTGTATTTTATCTTTCATACAACCGGTAACTACAGCCTCGAGCATGCTATACAACCGTGGGTTCAAAGTTCCCTGCTGGTTATCAATTTGTAATAACGCCTGCATGAACTCAGTAAAATAACTGATGGTTGCGGTATAAACAGTATTGAAAATATCGAAGCCGAAATTGTAAATATTTACGGCACCGGTTAACCTTTGCATTAAGGTCTCTGTAGTGTCTATCAGGTGCATTAACGCCGCCCTTGAGCCAGCGGTCGTATTCAAATCTATTTCTGCAGGACGCGGAAAAAACTTGTTAGTAGAAGCTATGTATTCGCTGCCCAGCGTTTTGGCTGTTACCGGACAATAGGTTTTCAGGAAATCGCCTTTGGTGGTAAAACGGGTGATTTGAACAAAATTAGTTATCAGCAGATTTTTATTGGCCACCACGTCTTTTAGCGCCAGGGTGTGTATTGTATTAAATGTGGTAAGAAAATTAAAAGCTGTTGTATCGTTGCCCGCCACAATTCGCAGTATAGAAGGCACCTTGGCAGCAATGCACAATGGTTCGTGCATTAAACAAGCCATTTCGGCCCTCAATATTTTAAACTGGGCTTCAAGGTCTTCAAAGTGGCAATCGTATTTTATGGTAGTTGTTGTTGCATCGGTGCCGGCCTTTAATGCAATAACATCAAACGGTAAACGATTGGTATTTTTTATTGACAGCAATACATTTAATACCGACGAAAATTGCTGCCCTATATGTCCTTCGATTCTATAAAAATCATTGGGTTCTATTGAATACAGCAAAGGATTGGTAATAATATCGGGGGGTTGGGGCGAATATTTGTCGGCGTTGTACGAAAGGTTATAGTTCGATCTCCCTTTTCGTGTTAGCAATGGGTTCCATACCTTACTTACATAACTTATGTTGTAATAATAAGGGATGGCCCTTGCCGATAAAGGCGCCTGGCTCCACTTGCCGGGCGTAATGCGTATAGGCACTCCGGAGCGGGGGCTGTATAGCGGGATAAACAGGCTTTTAACCAGGGTTACCATACGATCGAACAACACTTTTACTTCGTTGATAAGGTTTGACTGGTTATTAAACAAGGGCGAATAAATAAAATATTGCCGGTAGGGCGAACGTATATCGTCTGCCGTATCCACCGATGCTTCGCCCAACATAAGGTGCATGGGAAAAAGGTCTTCATCGGGGCAGCACTCGGTGATGACTTCAAAGCTTCTTTCCCTGAATTCGTAGTAGGCCTTAATAAGATCGTCTATAAAATCGTAGTAATACTGTATGTAGATGGGCATCGACGATTTAACATAGCTAAGCTTGGAGCTTAGTTCGGAAGCAAGGTTGCTGAACGGATTTTTGTTATCGTAACCGGATAATATGGGCTGAAATATTGAAAAGCATTGTGAATAAACATCGGCGACATTTTTAATCAGGTCATCGTTCAAACAAAGCTGGTAGGCATTATAAATATCATATGCATCCTGTAAAGGAGTTGCCTTAACATCAAAGCGTTTAAATGGAATTTCTTTTAAGCCAAGCCTTTCAATATAACTGTTACTCAATCCGTCTTCGCCGCTCAGTTTCTTTTGTTTGCTGATGATGGCATCCATATCAGTCTTGTTGATCAGCAACGGCCGAACGGTAAGATCCATCTGGCGGCCCTTCTCATTACAATCCTGGGTATCGCAATTTTTCAGGTCCTTTTCGTTTGCTTCTAAAAACAGCACCGCCACTTTATCTTTCAAAACCGGCCCAACAGGCTTCTTATCCGCATCAATGGCGGCTGCTTCTTCGTTGGTAATCAAGCGCAGCAGGTCGTACTGCTTTCCGGTGCCTTCATTAATAAAAGGTGTGTACAGCGGATTTGCAGGCAGCGTGTAGGCAATATACTGGGTAAGTTCGGCTGCATCCCAAACAATTAAATACCCTTTTGATGTTACCCCGCAACCTTTACTTATGCTGATGGTGGCACCGAGGTTATCAATTTCCAAACCACAAACAATGCCAATGCCAATGAGCTTATTGCGGGTCAGCCGCTCCTGTGTATCCAGGTAATCAAACAACTCATTTAAATGGTCGTTGGTTAATACCTGATCGGGCTCAAATATGATATAAGACTCTGTATTACTCATTGTTTGCAGGTTTTATAGTTCCTAATATTGTTTTACCCAGTTTTACCGGGTTTGTATTTACACTTTCATCACAGTCATGCAAAGTAGCTTCGGGATAGACCGAATGCAGCGTGGGCATTAATAAAACCAACGCGTTATTAGCCGCCCTGAATTCGTTGGCCTTTTGCACGTTTAATATCTGATGGGTGAAATTTGCCAGCGCAAAAACCCAGCGCTTAAAGACAATCTCCAACTGCCGCATTTGCCCATTGCTTAGCCAGCACACTTTTAGCATAATATGTGCCGGCGCTTCGGCCCTGATCATGTTTTCGAAATAAGTTCTGAAGTTGAGGTTATTAAACTGATCTGTCCAGTAGGGCAAATAAACCGAGGCCCTGAAGGTATAAGGATCCTGTTCGCCGCAAAATTCGCAGTCCTGGTTAAGGCATACCTGCATTAACTTATAAGAATCCGTCCTTGGCCGTAACAACAGGTGTTCTATCAAAATCATCCCTTCAGCATCTGCGCAGTCATCTTTAAATTCGGTTTCAAACTGCTTGATCACTTTGTCGGCATCCGTCTTATTTTTCGATTTATATTTACTAACTGCCAGCACCTGGCTCTCCCCGCCTATCACTTCAATTTTTTGTGAGGTAATATCGTACAGGTAATTGGCTTTATCGTTCAGCAGTCCTGCAAGCTCTGCTACCACTTGCTCCAGGTCGTTTCTATTTTCAAATTTTTCGTTTTGCACCAGCGCATCCCCGTCTTTGTTTACAATTTCAAACACAAAAAACGTCTTTACCAGCTCGGTGCTATCTTCTGCAATCACCGTTTCTTTAACCGTGGTTATTTCAATATTTTTTATGCAGGATAAAAAACGGCGGTAATAATTTTTTATACCGGCTAACCCGGCCGACCTTTTTTCGAGCCCCGAAACATTATCGGTATCCCATAAACGGCTTACATCAACTGCATTTGCCACAGTCAGCGGGTAATAATTATAACCCGTTCCGCGGCCATAACTGATGGCTGGGTATTGCTTTAAGAAATTTATTTTATTGCCGATAAGTTTTTCAGCGTCAATAGATTTGGTGGTGTTGTCTTTAAAGTTGATGCTGAACATCATTAAAACATACTCGCTGAAACTTTCACCAAAACGGGCCAGCAAATGATCGAGAAACAGGTTTCGCCGCTCTTCGTATACATCCGATGTTTCTACCAGGGCCTTCCAATCTTTATTGGCCGATGCCAGCGTTGAATCCTGGTTGCTGAATATATCTTTCAGTAAGGCATTACCTGGCGGGTTTTGTTTGTAAACAGGCAAAATATCCGGCACATCCAGCAGAAACTGCGCAAAATAGGTCTGCTTTAAATCCGTTAAACCAAAAAGGTCTTTAGCATGGCGTAACTGCGAAAAAAAGTTGGCCAATAGCTGGTCGTAGAACATCAGGTAAGCCTTTAATTGCCTGGCCTGCGCTTTTCGTTCGCGGGTGGCTGTAAGCGGTAAGCCCACTATGCCTATACCATACGTTTGCGGAAAATCGTTTTGTACCGGCCAATAATCTTCAACATCCTGGTAGTCGCCATTTGGTATTAAAAGATCGTCTTGCTGGCCTTTTAATTTAGGTCGTTCGCGGGCAGCCCGCATTAATTGCAGGGTATCTTTTATTTCGGCGTAAGTAGCTAAAAATGGAAAAGTATTCTTATAGAAGATAATTTTAGAACGGTTGATCGACAAGACCGGCTTGTGTTTCAGCCCAATGTGCATGCACCATTTTAAACCGATCTGGCCGGGTACCGCCACCCCATTATCATCGTACTTGGTCAGTAAGAAATTTCTAACAGCCAGAACGCCATCAATATCCATTAACAGGCTAATGATGTCGCTTGTATGTATTACATCGCGTAGTTGTGTTGCTTCCAGTTCAGGCGTATCTATAAATCCATGATTTAATTTAGGCCCCTCAAAAATTTCATCAACCGGTGTGCCCTTTGCTCTTAATTCTTTTAACAGGTAAAAGTTTATTGAAGGGTTCAGGTAGTTTTCTATCAGGTAAAAAACTTCCGCTTCTACCGCTTCCATATCGGCATCGGGCCGTACATCAATATCGCAGCAAATAGCTACTTCCTCATCGCGTACGGTTTCAATTTTTATAAAATCTTCGCAAAGGTTCCGGTTGGCCATTACTGTCTTCTTCACCTCCAAAATAATAGCCTTTATTTTTTCAATTTTCTTTAGATACTGATAAAACACCTGGCTAACAAACTTTGCAGAAAAAAAATCCTGCATGTCGGCCAGTTCAATTGTTTTATTGGATGGCTTAAGATTAATGGTTATTACAAACGTAAGGTCGGGTAACCCGGTATCGTTGGTAACGGTACATTTCCACAAAGCGTTTTGCTGAAATACAACAATATTGGTAATATGTGTTTCGTCGGCAGTGGCAGTAACCCAATCTAAATTTACATCGGCCAGGTAGGGTAATTCAATAGTAAAACTAATTTCGCCTGCTCTAAATTTTGGTGTGGGGCCGGCAGACAAGGGATTAAATATTTCAATATCGCCTTTATTTAAATCACCAAACTGGTCATCGTTCTCCAGGTCTAATAAAACGCGATACAATCCTGAAAGAAAAAGCGGATGATTGTTTTTTATGGTGGTTAATGCATCCTTTTTACAATCGGCAAACAGCGGCACTTCGTTTACAGGCACTTCCACACCCGTGGCTAAAGTTTCTTTATCACTCGTATAAAGCCAGGCATTGTGTACGCCAATGATATCAGCCAGCAATTTGCGGTAATCGTTAACGTTGAGCGGGCTGCAGGTTAAAATATTACGTGCAGTAAAAAAAGGCTGCGTAGCTGCTATTTTGCCATCTGGTTCTGTTAAGAGATCTTTTATGTCAATGTTTGTGCGATAACCCAATTCAGTTATGGCATAGCAAAGCGCTTCCAGGATTGTAATTCCCGGATCATGTTCGTTGTAGTCGGTCCAAAATTCACTTCCAAGGTTTTCAATATAGTCCCGGCCTGTTTTCCGAAGCAATTCATAATCTTCGGCTGTTGTAAGTGTCGTGTTTTTTGGTATGGTTAATAATGTATCCATTAGCAAGGGCAGGGTACACCTGCATTAATTAAGTGACGGGTATTGGTTGCCTGGTCGTAATACGATACCAGTATTGAAATGCCAGTGGTTGTCTTTGCTTCCTCCACATCATAAAACTCCTGGTGAGCGGCAGTTCCCCTGTCAATAAAATGATTCATTTTAAAGCAGACAACATAATCCACGTAATATCTTTCTTCAATATAATTAAGCACCACCGATTTAGAGATCTTTCCTCCAAACTCAATATCGTTGCCATCGCC
>JBBRCW010000379.1:0-6073 GCA_038204535.1 Chitinophagales bacterium
ATGTATTAAAATGTAATAAACCGACAATGTTGCGTTTACTTTTACCAATACGCCTATACCCCTGCATTCGCCATCAATAAAAGCTCCCACCAGGTCGTCAGCTTGAAAAAGGGGTTTTACCGATAAAGGCAGATCGGCCACTGCGGTCATACTCAACGGGTATTTGCCGGTATTATCAACCTGCCAGGCAGGAACCGGGAACATAGTTAGTGGGAGTGCCACAATTTCTTTTTTCTTGCAACTGCTAATGGTGGATACGACTAACAGTACCGATATAAAGGAGATGAAATTTTTCATTGTCTTAATTTTTTCTTCTTTTTAAAGGCGTGGTAAATGATGTTTTCACTTTTACCACGCCCTGTAATGAAGGTGTTTATTGTTTGATTACTTTATAAATGCGGGGCACACCATCTACAATAACGTGGATGAAATAAGTACCCTTGCTGCATTCCTGCCCGCCAGAGGTCTTACCATTCCAGCTCATTCGGAAGTTGTTATTTACTACGGTTTCCGCTGGCTTTTGCAGTAAAGTCCTTCCCGAAATATCGTATACCGAAACCTGCACCTTCTGACTGGCAGTTCTGCTATCGCTATTAATTGCCACATTTAGTGTCAGGCTGTTTTTAAACGGATTTGGATAAACCGTTATGCCAGAAACTTCTTTGGTGAAATGAAGCTCAATGGGTTTTTTCAGCGTGCCCATTTTGGCATCGGCCTGGTAGGGCAGCTGCGCGGTTGACCTTGCTATTAATTCTCCTGCTCTTTCAATCATAAAGTAAACCGGCTGATTGGTTTCGCCCGCGATATTAAAGAAGAAGGATGGCTGGTTGATTTCAGGATTTATTACAGGTTTGGATTTGCCTCTTAATTCGCCGCCCACAAAGGCTAAAACGCTGTCTCCGCGTTTAAAGTCGAAGTCGCTGCCTATTACTGCCAAAACCGTCATATTGCTTGCATAACTGAAATTACCTTCCACCGGATTTTGCAGCTGGTTCGGATTTACGCCCCGTGGTATTGTATTGGTCAGGCTGCCATTAAGGCTGGGGTAATTGAAGGTTACATCGCCAGCCGCCTTTCTGTACAGCATATAGCCTTTTCCGGGTTCTAAAAAGGTCAGGTTACCTATCCAGCCATTTTGCGTACTGAACATACTAAAGCCTGTCTGCGATTTTATGACATCTTCGTCATTGGCAGCATATCCCGAAAGCGCTTCTTTAACCGTAATATTTACCTGCGGCAGGTAGCTGATGTAATTCCATCGGCTGCCTTTTAATGGTATGGCCGTGGTTTTTACATCCACCGCAGTACCGGTTATACTTAAGGTTTGGGCTTTGGCTGTTTTCAGCATAAACATATTGACATTATTGAAGGCACTCAGGTAACCTACCCATCCCGATGCCGATGAATACTGGCTAAAGCCAAGCAATTCATTTTTAACCAGGTCACCGCCAGTCCAGCTTCCGTTTGCCAGTGTGCCGCCAATGTTATTAAAAGCAGGGTTTAGCAGGTTCAGCGATATCCAGTTCCAGTTTTGTTGCAACGTTATATCCTGCAACAACATTTCTTTACCATCGAATATTACCGGATTGGAAGGGCTGCCGGCCACACTATTGTTTTCGAACACAACCGGAACCGTAGGAACGGCCAGGAATGTTTTACCCGAACTGGCCTGCCAGATACGGAACTCAAGGTTGCTTAATTTAATCGTATCGCTGTACACTGTTAAGAACGTGTACCAGAAGTCGTTAGCTGCATGATAAGTATTTTGGGCAACACCTATGCATTTACCGTTCATAAACACTGCCAGTATATCTTCCTTATTAACCGAGAAGATATTGTTTACGCGAATTTTTCCATACACATTCATACTATAGGCGTAATCTGCCGGGTTAACGGTCCAGTCGGGTTGCTTACCATTTACTTTAAGGTTTATTTTAAGCGCTTCGGATTCATTGTTGTCGTTGCGCATAAATACCAGTTCCTCATACGAGCCAACGTTTAATCCTTCATTAACCGTAAAGGTTATTTTTTGTTGACCTTTAGGTGCAATGGTTCCGGTGGCAGGTTCGGCTTTTAGCCAGCCTGGCAAATTGCCGATTGTATAGTGCTGGGAGCTTCCGCCGCTATTAATAAGGATTGACTGAAACTGCAGTGGTGCGTACACATTTTTGGAAAGGTTCAATTCTCTATCACTCCACTTAAGCTGGTTTTGATCAATGTAAGCCGTCCAGGTTATAGGCGACAGAATGGGGTTGCCATTCAGGTCGCGTACATTTTTCACTTTAAAAGTTATGATGGTTTTGTCGATGGCCTGCCTCGGTTCCTGCATGGTTATAATGAGGCCGTCGTTGTTAACTACATAATCAAACTTGAGGTTGTCAACCGGGCCGCTGTCTTTGATGGGCGCTTTTTCACTGGTTTCTGCCGCATTGGTTGCTACTCCATCGGGCACCACCGTGTTGGGTACAGTTTGAATTTTTGCATCGCTTAACGAGTAGATCAATTGAGCGTTATTCTGAAACACCGTGTACTTCTCAAACGGATAGTATGCCAGCAGACCTCGTTGCCCTGCAGGCGAACATTGTTGTTTTTAGCTACCAATGTTTGGTTTAAATACGTATTCCATATTCTTACCTCGTCTATATTTCCCTTGAAATACCTGTCAAAAATATTGACCGTGCTTGAGTGAGGATGATTGAAAACCCGCGCACCTACATAGGTGTTTGCTTTGGCTACACCTCCCAGATTTTTTGCATCAAAGTATTTATTCAATAATCCATCAACAAATAATTGTGCGTTACCCGAGTTTCGGTTGACCGCCAGCGCAACATGGTGCCAGTTATTATCCAGGTAATTGCCATCCGCTTTTATTTTAAAACCATTGTTGTTAAAAGTGAGCATTCCCTGCTCAAAACCAAGGTTAATCAAATTGAGCGATCCGCCTGCATCGGTACCATCGCCACGGCCGTTAGATAATAGCGTAGCGTCGGTTTGGCCAGTCTGCGCTTTAAACCAAAGCTCAATGGTGTAATCCATTCTTGAGGTGACCGGCGCAAATGATGTATTAACTTTTACAAAGCCATTGCCAATTAAGCTGACAGACTTACCAGCCGGTGTATTCCATTGCCCGTTCAGCCTTGCATTTGATCCGTGAGCCTTATCAAAACAAATAACGCCCTTGCCTTCGTTCATGGGATAATAGGCCAATAAACCGTTTTCGCCGCCCGATAATTGTGTCAGGCTGTTTATTTGTATTTGTATGGACGAAAGCGTATCGGACCAGACCCTTAATTCGTGCATATTGCCTGCAAAATAATTGCCCTGCTGGCGTATGCTTCTGCCAAATTCGAAATGGCCTATGCCCGTATAAATATTGACCGGTGCATTGTGAATCAGTTCGACAAAATTGTAATAAGCCGAAATGGTTTTGCTGGCGGCATTGTATTTCAGCGCCACATGCGCCCATTCGCCTGCTTTGTATGCAAAAGCCTGGCTGCTCTTAATTACCTGGCTGCCCACAGTTACCTGCAAATAGTTATCGCTTGTTACAGCTAACTCCATTGCTTCGTTAACACTGCCCTGGCTTAAAACCGTTTGGGTGGCCTGCTTATCGGGCAAGATCCAGGTTTCGGCTGTCAGGTTCTTTCCGGTTAAATTTTTATCGAATTCGGTGAACAGGTAATTTTTTATTCCATCAAGCCTTACCGAAACAATGTGGTCGCCTTTTACGCCATTGCGTATGCCGGTAACCTGAAAGTCGGTATAAGTAAGCAACCCTGCCGCAATCGTTTCATTAAAGTTCAGGCGCACTTCGTCGCTAATTCCTAATATGCCATTGGCTGGTTGCGGCGTGCCAAACAGCCTTGGATAATAGGTGTCTTTTATGCCACTGATTAAATTAGATTCAGTGGTTACAAAATTATTTGGTCCCACCTTACAATAGCTGACCGCCTGTATGTCGTAGTTCTGATCGTTAAAGGCCGCGTCATCCAGCACCAGGTTATAATTGATTGCCTGGGCATTGGTGATGAATTGCTTTTCGCCCTGCGCTGCTTTAAACTTTGTGGAGTCTGCATAAAAACTCATAGAGTTTATCCAGGTGCTGGATGAGGTAGGTTTATACTGTAATTCAATACGATCGAATAAACTGTTGTTAACATCAAATTGATTAACCGTTAAAGGAAGGTATCTTTTGCCCTGTACATTTACCGGCGACTCTGTATTTAGCACCCATTTGTCTTTGGGCGATTTAATATTGATATCGGAGCAGGAGGGAATAAAATGGGCTGAGATGAGCACGGTGTCGGCAATGTTTTCGCGATAGCCCGTTGGGTCGTATTGGCATCCTGAGTGCAGCAAGATCATAATGTTGTTATAATCCATTGCGGTTGGCCCTTTGGTAAGCGTTAATACTTTTTGTACCGATTGGCCAAACTGCACCACTACGGCACGGCCCGCACCGCCAATTGAAACGCCATCCACCGCAATTGTGGCTCCTTTAATGCTATCGTTGTCGGAATAGCTTAAAACAAAGGTTGCTGGTAACCTGGCTTCTGATTCGTTGCGAAGCGTTAGTACATACGACGCTTTACGGCTTGACGGCACATCGTTAACCACCGGCTTATCAACGCTCAGTTTGGGCACCTCGGCACGCTGAGTGGGCTGGTCGATTAAAGTACCCGGCTGGTAGTAGGTGGTTAATGTGGCACCGGCATAAGGGCATCCGCTTACACCGCCTTTGGTTCTAAATACCAGGCTGTTGTCGGCAGCGCGGTTAACATCAATGCTAAAATAATCGTCTGTTCCTTCACTGGCCATATTAAAGCCTAAAGTGGAGGTTGTTTCTGTGCTGCTGCCCACAACGCCTCCCTGGTTGGTACCTATGGATTCTTTGAATTTAAATTCGAAACCATTGCCCTGAATTTTAACGTCGGTCGAATTACTTACACTGCCCGAAACAACAAAATTAAACGCGTTTTCAGTGTTGTTCTTTATACTGGTTGCAGTTGAAAAAGCAATAGGGCTTGCAGCATGAAATGAGTAGTTCTGCATTAATACAGATTCTAATTTAGCCTTTTCGTTGTCGCCCATTCTTTTTTGCCAGGCTGCTACATATTGGTTTAGTATCATAATCGTATCGGTACGGTAAAGCGAGGTAACCGGAAAATAAATCTTATAGCTCTTGCCATCGCCAAAGGGATCGCTTTTAGCAGTGGCTCCAAAAGCAATGGTGTCGCTGTTTGATTTGCCAAAGTTTAAATTGTCGATCGCCAACTTTGAAACATAAACCGGTTTCTTTGAACTATTGGCAAGTGATTGTGCATCTGCCGGTACAACCGTAGATGGCAACAGCGCCGTGTTTCTTATATTGATCAGATTGGGAATAAGAATTTTTTCAATATGCTGCTGCGGATAGGCAAACAAGGTTGCGAATGTTTCGCCGATATTAATTCCGCCTCTTTGTATAATTACGAATTCGCTGGCCGGGTCGGGTTCGTAGAGAAAAATGTCAGAAGCCTTTAGATCGGCCCGTTTGATCATGGTAATATTGTTACTTTGGCCATAGGTGATGTTGGTAGAGTAGCCTACGAAAACATCGGCGACCGGTCCTACAAAAAGCGGATCATCGCTTGTTTGAAAACGGGTGGTTAGCGTAGTTGAAGTTTCTTTGGTATTAGTGTAGGTATAATGCTCTTCGTGGTGAACGCCAACCGAAATACCCGTGGTGGCTACAGCGGAATTAATTACGCCTACCCCAATTCCGGTAAAGGTTACCAGTTCGGCCCCCAATTTCTGGGTTAGGTCAAGGTCACCTTCCTGATCTAACGAACCTGAATAAGTAGTCGAATTAGTTATGGTAGATCCGCTCTCGGCATAGGAGAAACTTTTGGCCCCGGGGGGGTCACGCAGCACCATTAGCATTTTGTCTGGTCCTGCGGTTACAAAATCAGTTCCGGTTAATTTGCCTCCCATTACATAAACTTTCAACTGCGGATTGCCCAGCCAGTTCCAGTTTATGTTGGTAGCCTGTCCAAAGCGAACAGTAGCGGTCAAGTCTTTTAATCCTTTTGTA
>JBBRCW010000380.1:0-6054 GCA_038204535.1 Chitinophagales bacterium
CTTTATTTCGTCTAACGCCTGCCCGGTTTGGCTGGTGATGATCAGATCGGCTAAAAGGTATTCCAGGTGATCCCTTACCGCGGGCCAATACCATTCCAGGTCGTGATTGCCCTTGATAATAACCAGTTTGTTTCCGGCATGCACCCACATTGCCAGTTGCACAAATAACTTTATGTGTCCGGCACAGCATTTAAATAATTTATACACCGACTTGTAATCATTGGTCTTTAGTCCGTATTCCTTTTCCTTTTTTGAAATGCTCTGCCGCAGTTCCTCTTCTGTTTTATTTATACCGATAGCATCCAGGTTTATTTTCCAGAGCCTGAAATCATCGTCCGTTTCGGGCAGGTCCCTTATCCTTAAAAAGTCAATAAAATCACCGTTAATAACCAGCATTTGTTTTTTGCCATTTTGATTTTTTTGCAGGTAATCAATAAAACGTGCAAAAGAATCATCGGCGTAGAAGTTTTCGGTGCCGTCGTAGTTGCGGCTTTGATTTACACCGGCTGCCAGGTGAAGATCGCTTAATACAACCACATCATCTCCATTGGATTGTATGCGCACTTCAGCTTCGCCATAGGCGATAGATTGCGGAAAGGATGCAGGAGCGCTATGCATAACTATATGGATTGTTTCGGTGAATGCCGGATTGACCAGCCACATTGTGAAGTTTGGAAACTACACATGGGCATGTTTAGTAAGGTAAAAATTAGTTGCAGTAAATCCTAACAGTTTTATAAAAAATAATGCATAGGTGATAATTAAGCCTGTCAGTGCAGCCAGATCGTATTTGCAAATCGTTTCATTGCCTGTTTATTATAAAATCAGCAGCCATACGCTGTGGAATATTTGACAGAATTTAAATCTGTTGCCATGGCGCCAAACCTACATGTGTTAATCAGCTTATATTTATTGCTGATAAAAATTATTGTTATGCCCGAAGGACCATCCATTTTGCATTTACGAAACCAATTGTTGCCCTTTAAAGGTAAAATTGTAAAACAGGCGGGCGGTTATGGGCCCATGCCAACTGATTGGATAAAAGGAAAAAAGCTGCTGGATATACAAACCTGGGGAAAGCACTTGCTTTTTGTATTTACCACTGGTACTGTTCGGGTACACCTGATGTTGTTTGGACGAATAATGATAAATGAACGCGGTAAAGTCAACCGTTCTTTTTTTCTGGAGTTTAACGACGGAGAGATCAATTGCTATGTTGTAAAAGCCGAAAAGCTAAAGGGTAGCGCCGAAGAAACCTATGACTGGCGCACCGATATTTTGCATAACGATTTCGATGCGGCATTCGTTAAAACCCTACTAAAGAAACATGCCTCCGAACCAATAGACGATGTGCTGATGGACCAGGAGGTGTTTACCGGTGTGGGCAACAAGATCAGGAACGAGGCACTGTACCTGGCGGGAATTCATCCCTTAAGTATTACTGGTAAAATACCCGCCGCTAAAATTACTGCGCTCATAAAAAAGGTGGTTAGCTATGCCAAACAGTTTTATGATCAACTTGAAAAGACAAGTGCCCACAAAAATTATTATGTGTACAAAAAGGAATATGCTGAAGACGGCAGCGAGGTTACCATGAAGACTTTACCCAAAACAAAACGTAAGATTTATTATAGTGAACATAAGCAAAAACTATATCAATAAGCTAAAGGTGAATTTATAATTGTCGCTTTTTATTTGTTGGGGTAGTGGTTACAATCTTGTCGTCATTTCTACTGTTTAATTTTTGAGTTCCCAAAAAAATTCTTTGAAAATGACGCAGCCTAAAGCCTCTAATTTCAAAGTGCTCTTTTTAATAAAATCGTTTATTAATTCAGAATCTTCCTTTATATTAAGCGTTATAAATAAGGCTCTTCGTAAAAATGCGTACCTTATTTGAATGGATATTTATGTCGGCATGTTTTCACGCAAAGCCGCTAAGAGCTTCACGCAAAGATGTATAAGTGTATTTATTTGTATGATTCAAAGATTTTTACTTTGCGTCTTTGCGTGAAAAACCGCCTGTACGTATAATTACGGTGAATCATAAATCAATCAGACTAAAAATATTTCATGGGCAGGAACAGCCTGCCCCGCTTCTTCTGGCGGGGAAGCAATCCCCCGCCTAATCAGGTTGACAAATACCGGTGATTGCTTCCCCATGCTACGCAAGGCTCCTCCGCCTTCGGACGGGGCACTGCGCCATGAATAGCACTTGTTAACTGCCAGCTAAAATAAATGAGGAACTAAACTTTCACACTTCCGAGCGAGCTAAATAAGCCAAACACCTTTAGCAGCCAAATAACAACAGCAATTACCACCACCACATTAAGTATGGATTTTATTTTACTGTCCATTGGTATATAGGTGTTAATAAGCCACAAAAGCACACCAACCACAATAAGAACAACGACAACAGTTACAATAGGCATAATAAATAATTTTTAAAATCTCGTTGATGAAAAACATCTAACTCCGAATATTTCTACCATATAATTATCATGCCCGGCAGATAAAAAAGGATAGAACAGGGAGAAAGGTACAGTATTGCGACGTTCAAAAACGGAAAAGTATTTTACGAAGCATAGACAGGTGCTGTTTGACCTGAGTTGGTGAAATCTACTTTGAAAATCTTCACCTTCTATTTCAATATCTCCGCCATCGTGCCATACAAAACTTCGGCGCCTAGGGCCAGGTCTTCATAGGTGCTAAACTCCAGCGGGTTGTGACTGATTCCATCTTTACAACGAACGAAGATCATTCCATAATCGCAGGCATAGCTAAGGGCCAGTGCATCATGAAACGGGCCGCTCATAAGTTCGGGGGCATCCAGATTTAGTTTGGCGCATTGGTTGCGGATGATGTCTTTTATCCAGTTAGCACAATAGCGTGGTTCGCTGTTGGTGTCTTCGCTGATGGTATAGGTCAGGTGGTGCTTTTGAGCAATCGCTTCTATCCGGTCGCGTAACTGCTTTTCGTACCTGTTGCGGCGGTCCAGGTCTATATCGCGCAGGTCAACGGTAAAAATTACTTCTTCGGCAATAATATTCCGGCTTGCCGGAAAAACCTGTATCGTAGCTACCGAACCCACTGTTTCGGCGCCGGGGACCTGCGTGGCAATTTCGTTTACGGCAATAATTACCTCCGCTGCTCCTAACAATGCATCTTTACGCAAATGCATGGGTACCGAGCCCGTATGGCCGGCCATGCCCTTCATTTTAACAGTCCACCACAATGGGCCTGAAATGCCCGTTACAACGCCAATGGATTTTTGGGCGATGTCGAGCACCGGCCCCTGTTCAATGTGCAGTTCCAAATAGCAATGGATACTGCCGGTCTGGTATTCGCTTTCCTTAAATTTTTCGGGATCACAGCCAAAATCTATTAAAGCCTGGCGGCGGGTGATGCCGTCTTTATCGGTGCGGTCCAGTTCGCCTTCTTCCAGTTTGCCTAATATGCCGCGGCTGCCGAACAACCCTTTATTAAAGCGCCAGCCTTCTTCGTCGGCAAACGAAATAACTTCTATAGTGCGAGCTGGTTTTATGCCCTGTTCGGTTAAGGTGGTCACCGCTTCAATGGCGCAGAGCACACCCGCCACGCCATCAAACCGTCCTCCATAGGGCTGGCTATCCAGGTGCGAGCCCATCATGAGAACCGGCAAGTCTGGGTTGGTTCCATCCAGCCTTCCTATTAAATTTCCAAAATGGTCGATGCGGGTTGTCATTCCTGCCTCCGTCATCCAATAGGAAGCTATTTCAAAAGCCTGCATTTCGACCGGGGTCATGGTTGGCCTGCAGGTCCCGGTTTCGCCCAGCTTGCCAATTTCGCTCATGGCTTCAATATGTTGTTGCAGGCGGGTAGCGTTGATGGTCATGGTTTAAGCTTAAAAAGGTGAAAGGTAAAAGTACAAAGGCGGATCGTGAAAAGCGAAAAGGAGAATTGTCAGTGGTGAGTGGTGAGTTGTGAGTGGTGAGTGAATAACGAATAGTGAATAGTGAAGAATTAGAGAAAGTGAAGGTTCAAACCTCTGTGGTTCTCTCTGTCGTTGTGGCTCTGTGCCTGCCCCGCCGAATGGCGTGGGGTTCAAAAAAATCAAATGTAAAAGAGGCCTTTGCGTTTCTTCGTGTCTTAGCGCCTTTGTGGCTAAAATCAATCGGCATTTCGCCACAATAGCCGGTTTGGCAATAACTTTACGCCATGACAATGCAATGGGCGGCAATTATTTTTTCGGGGATCTTTTTGGCCGTCTTATTTTTTATCATCATTAAGTATCGTCGCAAGCCTTTAGCGCCTTACCCCGTATTGAATGACCAGGACCGGCTTTTATTGTATAACTATGTATCCTTTTACCGCGAGATCAGTTTAGCTGATCAACAGCAATTTGAACATCGTTTGCACGGTTTTCTTTCGCACACCAAAATTACCGGGGTAAAAATCAGTGTGGAAAAAATTGATGAATTACTGATTGCGGCCAGCGCCATTATTCCGGTATTTGCTTACCCTACCTGGCAGTATATGAACCTGAACGAAGTGCTGCTGTACCCGGGCTCGTTCGACCGGCAGTTTAACCAGCAAGGCGATGAGCGGGACAGGGCCGGTATGGTGGGTGATGGGCCGTTTCAAAATATCATGATTTTATCGCAGCCGGACCTGCGTGCCGGGTTTTTTAATGTAGAAAGCATGTTCAATACAGGCATTCATGAATTTGTACACCTGATCGACAAGACCGATGGTGCGATTGATGGGGTGCCTGAAAGCCTGTTAGATAACGAAGACGCGGCCATCTGGCTTGAACTGGTAAAGCAAAACATCATAAAAATACATTTGCAGCAGTCCGATATAGATGCCTATGGCGCCACCAACCGTGCCGAATTTTTCGCCGTTGTTTCCGAATACTTTTTTAAACAGCCCGATCTATTGCAGATTAATCATCCTGAACTCTATCAAATGCTGACAAAAATTTACAGGTACAGGTACTAATTTTTCGTCGCATTGCAGTTAAACGCCCTCCTTGCTGCCTGAATTTTTGCGCTTATGCACTTTGACTCTTGTGAGACAAAGGGTACTTTTAAACATCCAAAAAAATATGGCCATGAAAAAGGTACTGTTTTGCCTGGCAGGTCTTTTGATTTATAACATACTTGCCGCCCAGGCAAGCCAGGATTGGTACAAGGTTTTTACCGGAAAAATAGGAAACCTGGATGCCACGCTTCACCTGCACAAAGGTGGCAATACCTATAGCGGGTACGTTTGGTTTTCTCAAAACCAATGGCCGATGCCGCTTTATTACAATGTTCCCGAAAAACAGCAGGATAGCACCGAAATGAGCGCCGTAAACGGGCCCATGAGCCTGGTTTTGAAAGGCATCTTAACCAGCGAAGGTTATAAAGGAAACAGCCAGTTGTCAAGAGAAGGTGGCACGGCAAAAAATTCAACCTTTGTCCTGGCTGTTTCCAACGATAACATGTTTACGCCTTTCAGCTATTATTTTGCGCAGGGAACAGCCACCTTGCCGCCGCAGTTAAAAAATCAGTCAGTTTACAGCTACAAGGGAGGGTCTTTATGGCCCGTCGCCAATAACGTTTATACAGCCGAGGTTAAAAAACAGGTGATGGACTGGCTACAGATTAAAACGGCGGTAACCGATATCGGTAAATGGCTCATTGCCGAAAGGGACCGCGGAATTGCGGGGTGGAAAAAGGAAAATATGAAGATGTCTCCGGCCGACGCGTCTCAAATGGGTTTGTCATTATCAGTTGAAACGGAGAACCGTATTATGGTCATGTTTGAGAATGAACGAAGTATTAGCCTGGCCAGTTATAGTTTTGAATATAGCGGAGGCGCCCACGGCAATTACGCGACCACCCTGGTTAATATTGATAAAAAGACTGGAAAAAAATTGCTGCTTCAGGATGTAATAAATGGGGAAGGCATCAAAATTTTACCTGCTATTCTTGACAAAGTAGCGCGCATTCAATATGGAGTAAAGGGTAACGGGCCGCTAGATCAAAATGGTTTTTTGGTTAATAAGATACCCGTTTCCAAAAATTTTTATGT
>JBBRCW010000381.1:0-6053 GCA_038204535.1 Chitinophagales bacterium
CGCATAGGCGTCAACTTAAGGAGCACGTAAAACGGCTATAAACCAATGTGGATAAAGGTTTCAGAGGAAAAATGTTATTCACGTGTGTTGGTCAAATAAAAAAGAAATAGCTACTTGTAATAAAAACATCCAGTAAGATGAAAACAAGCAGCTATTCAGTAAGTAAAGTAAAACAAAACTTTGAGAAGTTCTTTGATAAATCCTGTATAAAAAAGGTGGCAGAGAAAACTGGTTTCATAAAACGTAAGCCTCAAAAAATCGCTGCCTTTGAATTTGTGTTCGGTCTTATTTTGTGTTTTTGCAAAAAGAAAAACACCTATAGCCACTGGGCCGAAGAAATCACAAAGCTAACGGGTAAGAAAGTGAGTAAGCAAGCTTTGTGTAAGAAGATAACTAAAGAAACAGTTACGTTTTGTAAAGATTTGCTGAAAGAGACCGTATCAAAAAAAGCAGACACGCTAAAAGGCAGTTTAATTTTTAAAAGCTTTGGTAAAGTTTTTTTGCAAAGCCTGCCCCGCCCTGCGGGGACAGCACCACGCTCAAGTTGCCGGACTGTCTAGCCAAAATATTTCCAGGCAATACTTCAAAGGGCATACAAAAAGCGGTGGCCCGCATTCAAACTATTCTTGATTTAAAGACGATGCAGTTTTTGAGTTTTACATTAAGTGGCTTTACCAGAAACGACCAGGCTGCCAGCGGCGATATCATACCCTTGTGCAGTGCAGGCGATTTGATTATAAGAGACCTGGGTTACTTTGCATTATCCACCTTTCAGCAACTGGCGGATAAAGGTGTACATTTCTTATCCAGACTGCGTTTCGGGCTAAACATATATGAACTTGACGGCACTGCAATTGCCCTGAAATCCTTATTGAAGAAACAAAATAAAGTTGACCGCTGGGTATTGATAGGAGAGAAAAAAGTGATGGTGAGATTGGTAATGCTGCCGGTACCCAAAGAGGTGGCAGCAGAAAAAAAACGCAAGGCAAAACAAGACAGAGACAAAAGACTAAATCATAGTAACGAATACTATACCTGGCTTGAGTATAACGTATATATTACCACAGTAGATGAACAAACCTGGTCAACAGAAGATGTTTTGAATGCTTACCGCGTAAGATGGCAAATAGTCCCGCCTCAGGCGGGATCAAATCATGGAAGACATCCGGATTGGGTATGCAGCAACTGCTTCATGATGAGTGCACAAACCCCCAGAGGGTTAAAACATGTATTTATCTGATGTTATTGTTTGTAACCTTATTCTGCAAAAAATTATATTTGATAGTATTGAACAAGATGATAAAATCAGAAGAAGAGGCGAAAGAGAAAATCATTAGCATAATTAAAATGTTTGCATGGGTGTGTAAAAATTTTACTGAGATATTAGCCATGAGTAAAAGTAAATTTACAGAAACGGCCTTTGAGAATTGTTGCTATGAAAAAAGAAATAAAAGGGAGAATATGGCATCAACAATATTCAAATGTAAAATTTAAGTTGACGCCAATGCGCGGCGGCGGGGCTCCCTTATACCGCATCTTTTTATCGCGGCCTTTTCCGCACAATTTGAGGTTAACCCGCATTGCAGCTAACCAGAAAATAAATCAGGCTTTTCGGTATTTCCATGTTTTTTGATTTCGGCAAGGGGGACTACAGATTTTTTACGGGAGAAGGGTTGTGGTTTGTATTTTAAAGCTGTGTAGATTTGGTTTACTTCTTCGGTTGGTTCACTGCATTGCCTTATTATAATTTGTTGATCATACTCATTATCCATTGTGGTAGTCACTATTTTTTGTGTGTTCATTATTCTTACAATATCCTTCCATTCGTTGTTTATATATTTTTGTTTGAGTTGATAGCGGATAGTATTTACAACCCAATAAGCGAACAAGCCCAGGTGAAGATGTGCCATTTCTGCTTCATCTGTTTTATGATAAACGGTCCGAAGATCAAGATCGGTTTTTAATGTACGGAAGGTGGCTTCTATTTCTCTTATGGTATTGTAAATTGTCCGTTGCACCTGTTCGTCTTTTTGGTTAAGTGTGGTGCGCAGCAGGTAATAACCTTCTTTCTTTTCCAGCGGCTTTTGTTTCCATATTATATTTGTAACCGTTTCTTTATTATTTACTTCGGTGTCTATATCGTAATATTTGTGAATGCTTTGGTATTTGGCTTTGAACCTGCCGATCCGTTGCCATACTTTTTCTTGTTTTTTACCCCGCCTTTTTTTGCCAGGCTTTCTTTTATTTGCGAAAGCCCTTCTTCAAAGCGTTGTGAAAAACGGCTGTTCATCCCCGACTCTTTAAGCGCTTTAGAATGGCTGTGTACCCAAAGCCAGTTGTCGGTGCTGCCTTCTACTGTTATTTTTTGAAGTGTAAGCGCCTGTTCTTTTTTATCAAATATTGTAACGGGTTTGGTGTCTTTATCCATGCTATACTTCTTCATGCCTGATCGCGATACACACATGTAGTCGAAATGGTTTTTCTTAAGCAATTTTATATAATCTTCTGTTGCAATGCCTGCATCTAATACCACTATGGGATGACGCCCGGCAGATGAGGTTCGTGAGGACAGTTCAGTAATAATCTTCTTCAGGGTTTTACTGTCTGCTATATTGCCTTCGAATATTTGAGAGTACTTTAATCCCGAACGTGTGGGACGGTGTTGACTACCACGGCAAGAACTACCAATCGTGCATCATTGCGCTTTTCTTTACTTCGTCCAAATTTGGCTATTTCACTTGTGCGCATAGATCCTTCAAAATAGGTGTTGGTAAGGTCGTAGAGGATGATTTTATCGTTAAGATCAAAGAGTTCATTGGTGCGGTTTGCTTAAATGTTTTTCCAGATCCTCTTTTACTTTATACAAGTCCTTACTAATGTCATAGAGTTTATCTTTGGTAATCTTCTCTATCGGATAGGCGGTAAGTTCACAAACTGCGGAGTTTTCTTTTCTCCATTGGCTGGTACGCAGTTCGCTTGCAGGATAGGTTGCCCGGCTGATGATGTGGGTAAGTGCTAATTGTATTTGTTGCTCGTGCCCCGCTTATAGTGGTCAGAAAAGAGCGAATGTTTAACTGGTCAAGTGCCTGCATACAAAGCCATTCTGCTCCTGATTCCCGTACGTTTTTATTCGTTACCGTATCAGTATCTATGCCCTGATAATCTTTGCCTCCGGCTATATCAAGGCGTTGCTTTTCTTTAATTTCTGCAAAGTACTTTTGTGCTAATGTTTCTATAAGTGGATCAGGGGTTTGAAATAAGCTTTGCTTTTCCGGATGGTGTTGCTTTACCAATTCATTTATCCGGACAGCAAGCGCTTGCCTTTGATCTATCAGAGGTAACTCATCCAGTGAGCCAAGATGAAGGATCGTTTGGTGACGAACCGTATTATCAAAGCGATAACTTTCACATAAGCGATAAAACCTTTTTCGTTCACCCGTAGCTTTTATGGTTTTGAAAATCACTTTGAGAAACATCAATCAAAGCTATCGCAAACCAGCACCATGAATAATTATGCTGGTGGGGACTACAACGCATTTTCAAAAAATCCTACATTGATTTTCAAGGCATAAGAAATTTTGACCACATATATAACAGCGGAATTTATCAAATAAGGATGCCTTTTTTAACAATTGAAGTAAATGAGGCTGCAATGTGGGTTAATCGGTTTTTATCAATTCTTAAGTAATCTAATCTTTTCGTTTCAAACCATTGCCGGTAAGGGTTTAGCTAAATTGTTAAAGTCCTAAGTTGACGCGAATGCGTTTGCCGGAACCCCTCGAACCTAGGGTTAAATGTTGCTTCTCCGAACAACTGGCTTTAAAAAGCCACAAAAAGGTCCACAATATTCAAGCGTATGTAGTTTGTAAAGGGACTAATAATGCCACTTTAACCTTGCCAACCTGCCTACCAAAAACATAAACTGCTGCGCTACTGTAAACATATTCTTCTGCGTTTAGTTGCCACTCCGGCTTTTAACTGGTTGATATTCCCGTCCAGCCAGCCTTTCGGACGGGAATGTACCCCAACTTCTGCCACATAAAAAGGTAGTTTGTAACTCAATTCAGGATGGTTACCTGGCTGCCAAAATTGGAAGCTTACCTTTCCGGCGCATCGGTTTCTTTGAACAACTAAAGCATCCAGTTTCTCCTGCTTTAGGTTTTACTTTCTTCAATACTATTGATAATGGTTTGCGAAGTGAACTTTTGAAAGTCGCGTAGCACACCCGTTCCGGAGGAACGTAATGTGGGTAGTAATAAAAGCCAAAAAATGTTTTCCCGTTCCAGAGGTACGGAAGATGAATGAATCAGTCTATGGATTTGAAATGACCGGGAATAACCAGTTCCGGTGGAACGTAAGGTGGGTAGTAATAAAAGCCAAAAAATGTTTTCCCGTTCCGGAGGAACGGAAGATGAATGAAACCAACCAACCCGTGGTTTAAAAACAAAACAGCACATTCCAGATTTCCACAACGCCACATCAAAAAATAATATAAAAAATGTGATAGTTCGCCTGGATGAATAATTTTCGGAAGTGTTGATGTTGCCAATCCATCGCCCCACCTTTCATTCCGATGAAATGAGAACATTTCATAGAATTTGTTTACCTACCCTGCTGTCGTTCCGCTGGAACGGAAGATTTAGATACCCCCACTACAAAGTTGATTACAGAGATAAAACGAGATAGAAATGAAAAAAGCGACTTGCGCCGCTTTAAATGTTTTCACAACGGAATAATCCTTATTGTGATTTGCTTTCAATTAGATGATAAATGTAATGATTTTTGCTGAATAATATTACTTGCTGAAATCCTCCGGCCTGGGTTCGCCAAATTTTTCAATAGCTTCTTTCAATTTCTCCATTTTTTTGGGAAAAAGTATCATGTTACTATACTTATTTAAAGATGGGTCAACACGTACTTTAGAAGCTTTTCTGTCTTTAATTTTTTCTTCAGTGTTGCTTTTCATGCCTCAAATTTAAGCATTTTTCAACTGAACCATAAAAGCTGTGTAGTCTTTATTTTTTTGATAAGGTTCCCAACCAGTTTCGGTTTGCCCGGTTATGTAAAAATCAGCGAAAGCTGTTTCATAATATTTACTAATTCCAATCCTATAAAGTCTTGTACGGGCTGACGTACTACCCGTAGCAAATACTTTTGCATCAGGAAACCTTTCAAAAAACTGGTACAGTGCTTCTACTATGGTTGCCAAAACCTTATGCCTATCTATTGTCTGTTATAACCATATCATCTATACTTCCATTCATATCTTTGTCGCCAAAACCAAGATTGTAAATACCATTGCTAAATTGAGAAAAATTTGCAATCTTTTCAATCCTGCCTTTCGGCCCCTCACTCACAAATTCAAAAGTTGTAAACTGTTCATCTGACGTAAGTTCATATTGCCCGACTTTCATTTTTGGGTCATTATGTTAGGGGTTGCTATATTGTTGCAAAACAAGAACAGTTCTGGGGACAGCATCCCCGGACCGACGCCCCAGCAATGGGGCGTTTCGCATTTAAATGCAAATATAACAATATTTATAAAAAATAAGTTTGTTGATTTATAGTATCTTTATACCTATATTTACATCGGCAAGAAAAAATCGCATTTTAGCTGCGATTTCTTCAGGGGGGAGATAGCATAGTGGCTAATGCAGCGGCCTTATAAACAGCACATACGGGTTCGATTCCCGTTCTCTCCACCACAAATATAATGATTTGTTTTGACCTTCCTATGGGTATAAGGTACATATAAATCAGTTGTGATTTGCTTTCAAAAAAGAGGAATTTATTCCTCTTTTTTATATATTCCACTTTTTTAAACCCACTTTTTGCTTTATGAAAAAAATTCTTGGACTTGACCTGGGTACCAACTCTATTGGCTGGGCGCTGATTGAGCAGGATTTCAGTAGCTATTCCGGCAAAATAATAGCTGCCGGCAGCCGTATCATCCCAATGGCGCTGGATGTTATGGGAAAATTTGATAGTGGTGTTTCTGTTTCTCAAACCGCTGAGCGTACAGGCTTCCGTGGCATACGGCGCCTACGGGAAAG
>JBBRCW010000382.1:0-6017 GCA_038204535.1 Chitinophagales bacterium
TTTTTTTCTCCGTATTATTCTTCGTAAGGTTTCGTCTAAAAAAAGTTGACAATATATTTGTCGCTCCGCCAATATTTATTTCAGTGGTGGGTCAACACCCCGGAATAAATACGGCTGAACATTTTTTCATCATTATACAAAAAGGTGGGTCAGCATCACCGTAATAATGGCTCACTTTGAGCGGAATGGCAGCTCGCTTTGGAGCAGAATTTTTTCCACTAAACAATCGGGCGGTATCTTTTAAACTACTGCTCTTTATTTCGGCATATCATAATTGACCATCCAGTTAATGCCAAATTGATCGGTCCACATACCAAAGTAGGCACCCCAAAAAGTAACTTCCAAAGGCATGGTTATTTTTCCGCCATCCGAAAGTGCAGCACATAATTTATCAGCCTCTTCTTTAGAATCCACTCCTAAAGAAACGGAAAAATTATTACCGATGATCAGTTTCGGGCTCATACCGGGCATGGTATCGCTTCCCATTAATATTGTTTCTGCACTTATGGGCAGGCTCACATGCATAATCCTATTTTTCATGTCCTCGGATAGGGGAGGCATCCCTTGCTGCGGAGGCATTTCGCCAAATCGGTTTACATCTTTAAACGATTTGCCAAAGGCAGATTTGTAAAAATTAAAAACCGCTTCGCAGTTTCCTTCAAAGGTTAGGTACACATTTACAGTTGCCATAATTGTATTTTTTTTTGATTATAAAATTTATGAAAGTCATTTCGTTTTTCTAACGTTTTAATACTTTAGCTCTTTATCTATAACGTAGCTCATGCCTTTTAAACCAAGCAATTTACGCATCAGGCCTATTTGACCTAAAAGATAATCTTCCCTGCCTATACACATGCCAATAATGTTCAAAATATTTTCCGGCACGAACGGTATATTCATCCCAAATGGAAAGGCTTTATCCAATTGCTCATCGGTTGCCGATAATAATTTTTCATACACTTTTGGCGATATGGCTGCGAAATTTTTCTTTTGCGCTTCCAGTGTTGGATAGTCGAGGCTTTCGTTCAATGCCCGTCCTTCTTTAAACAGGTCTTCGTAAGGATCTGTATCTTCTATACCCAGCATGTTGCCAATCCAGTAACGGCAGTTCACCAGGTTTCCCGTCATCCACACCACATGGTTGGTATTATTTTCAATGCGTTTCAATGCAGCTTCTTCCGTAATGCCATCCAAAGCATTTTTAAAACTTTGCGAATGCATGCGGTATGCCGGAATGATGATGTCTAATTTTTTTGATGTTGCAGTATCCATATTACAATTTTATTGGCTAATAATTACTGTTCTGAAATTCGTTTTATAATGGCTTATGCCCTCTGAAATATTTCGCTGAAGTATGCTTACATATCCTCTGTGATATCCATGATCACCTGTAATTCCCCAGACAAACTTGTCCACTATTCGTATGATGCAGGATTTTATATTACACTCCATATTTTTTCACGATCTGAATCGATATAGACGGAAAACGAACGGGTTTTTAAGTTTTTAATTCCTTACTTATTTTAATTTATCAAATGTAGAAACTAATAATGTAAATCCAAATTACATAGGACAGGAAATGTTACGAGGCAGCCAGTTCTTTACGAAAGCTACTCAGGCAAGTATCGGAAATGCACAAATAAGAGGCAATTTACTTGAGTGGTGCTTGTTGTATTAAACCTGAAGTATGGAATATTTGCTGGTAAATTTGATCTTCCAAATAACGGTCAGTGAGCAAGTGTTTCCAATTTGGTCAAACCCGGATTTCATTGGTATTAACTATGGTAAATTTTGCTCAGTACGGACTTTAGTGCTGATAGATTTAACAAAATACTTCGTCAATGTCGAACTGGGAAGGTCTGCAAAAAAATTTACAGAATAACTGCAATATCTACCCGCTCTTTGTGCACATGAAATAATTAATAAAAATTTTCTGTATAAAGACTTGTATTTGTATTTTCAATATACTAATATTACTTTAGTAACTCTAATTGTATTCCTTGCCGATTCGTGAGTTGAAAAATGGAGCAAAAGTGTTTCAAAAAAAATCAAACAGATCATTAAAAAAAATACCCAAATAATTTAAGTAGCCTATTTTTAGAAATAATACGAGAGCCTGTGTCATTTTTTTCTATCTAATGGAGACACCCTATGTGAAACTTGTCTACAACACATGCAATACACATTTATGTAATAGACATTGTGGTTGATAAATCATCTTTTATTCACTATATAAATTATTGTACATATGAGCCAAAAAATGATTCGTTTAGAAAACGAGATAGCACCTGCGGGTAAAATGCCTGGTAATTCAAATGAATATATGCCCGTTGGTGGAGTAAGCGATATGCCACTTTTAGGCAATATGAACCAGAATACATTGGGGGAATCGAACGATACGCACAACATAACAGGTGAAATGCCACCACTCAGCATGAACGAAGAATTGGCGGGTGGTTCAGTTAACAACAAACCGGCAGACGGAGCGGGTGAAATGCCACTTCTTAACATGAACGAAGAATTGGCGGAAGGTTCAGCCGATTATAAACCAGTTGGCGGAGCAAGTGAAATGCCACTTCTTAGTATGAGCGAAGAATTGGCGGGTAGTTCAAAAGACTACAAACCAGTTGACGGAGCAGGTGAAATGCCGCTGATTGGTATAAACCAGAATAGTAGCAATAATTTTCCAGAATTAAATCAAGCAAAAAATATTGATTTAACGGGTACATGGAAACTTCAAATAACAATAGACTAGTTCTATGGAAAAATTCTAAATATTCCGAAACCATTTATAAAATTCAAAATTATGAGTAAGAAAAAAACGATAACTTTTGAGGAGTTACAATTAGAAACCTCATCCAAAGATTTTGTGCCTAAATCTGCCAATTTAAAGGAAGGCAATAAGGGGGATGATGTAGAACGGTTACAAAAATATCTTGCCGAATTTGGCTACTTCAACGACCAGCAAAATGACGCATTCTTCGCTGCCGGAACTAAAACTGAATTGCCCCCCTCTCCACAAAAGAAAGGGAGTTTTGACAAGAATACAGTTGAAGCATTAAAGAAGTTTCAGGAACTCAATAGTTTACCAGTAACAGGGGACATGAATCAGGCTACGCTTGATCTGATGAAACAGCCGCGTTGCGGTTTTCCTGATACGGCAGACTTTGTTGCACAGGGAAATAAGTGGCCCACCAACTCGGTAACGTATGGATTTCAAAACTTTACAGCCGACCTCACACCGACACAAATTAGAACAGCTATTGCGCAGGCTTTCGGATTGTGGAGCGCAGTAACACCTCTTAGGTTCACTGAGATACCATTTGCCAGTAATCCGCAAATAAAAATCAGATTTGTAACCGGGAATCATGGTGATGGCAGCAATTTTGACGGCCCCAGCGGCGTACTGGCGCATGCCTTTTATCCTCCGCCAAATAATGGTGATTTAGCAGGGGATACCCATTTTGATGATGCTGAAACCTGGTCTGTCAACTTACCTGCCTCCGGTATCGACCTGGTAACAGTTGCTGCACACGAATTCGGACATGCGTTAGGATTAGCGCATTCAACTACTTCAGGTGCTTTGATGTATGCATATTATGGGGGACCACATAGAAACCTTGAAGCTGATGATATAGCTGGTATCCGCTCAATTTATGGTAGCAACACAAGGTGGTCAAATTGGGAATCCTTAGGTGGCGGTCTTACATCAGGGCCGGGTGTTTGTTCCTGGGCTTCGGGAAGGCTAGATGTTTTTGTCAGAGGCAATAACAATGCCCTGTGGCATAAGTGGTTTAGTGGTGGCTGGTCCGGATGGGAATCTTTAGGTGGTGGACTCACCTCGGATCCCGCAGCCGTTTCCTGGTCTTCCGGAAGAATAGATGTTTTTGTCAGAGGTAATAATAATGCCCTGTGGCATAAGTGGTATAGCGGTGGCTGGTCCGGCTGGGAGTCTTTAGGTGGCGGCCTTTCCTCATCGCCAGCAGTCTGTTCCTGGGCTTCAGGAAGGCTTGATGTTTTTGTGAGAGGCAATGACAATGCCCTGTGGCACAAATGGTATAGCGGTGGCTGGTCCGGCTGGGAGTCTTTGGGTGGCAGCCTTTCTTCCGCTCCTGCAGCCGTTTCCTGGTCCTCCGGAAGAATAGATGTTTTTGTGAGAGGCAATGACAATGCCCTGTGGCACAAATGGTATAGCGGTGGCTGGTCCGGCTGGGAGTCTTTGGGTGGCGGACTATCATCGGGTCCGGGAGTAAGCTCCTGGGCTGCAGGCAGGCTTGATGTTTTTGTAAGAGGCAATGACAATGCCCTGTGGCATAAGTGGTATAGCGGTGGCTGGTCCGGCTGGGAATCTTTGGGTGGCGGGCTCACATCAGATCCGGATGCGGTTTCATGGGGTAATGGCAGAATAGATGTTTTTGCCAGAGGTAATAATAACGCCCTATGGCATAAATGGTACCCTGTTTAAACCGTCATGGTTTAATTTAATTGCAATTTTTAAGATAATATTGGATAATAATAAAAGTATAGCCGTTTATTAACAAACATGCAGTACTTGCTTCTTTTTTACAGAAGCTAACATAGCAAACTGCCATATATTGTTGTCATTTATAAATGTAAACTTTGTATGGAAGCTTGCTATTTAGCATTGTTTATTTAATTTTAAAAAACTTTTGCAATCTGTCCTTTTATCGAAAACTTTTATTAGTTCTGATTGAAAGGTCTTAATAACTAAATTTATGATTTCCATATCAAATGAGGACCTCACCCTGCTAAAAGAGAAGGCTCTCCGTGCAATACTAAATAATCAACTTTTACCGGGAAGTAATAGGCCATTATTTTTTCCGGATTTACCTTTTATTTTATCGGAGCAGAATGATATATATGTGTTAGATGAGCATATAAAAACGACTATTTACTTAGAAAGTAACAATAAGCCCATTCAGGTTGTGTCAAAGGCATCTTTAAACGAAATAGCTGATAATCTAAAGAAAGTGATTTATTTTCAGTTTCAAACAGAAAGCCTGCAAAACGATAGTGTTTTATTAGGCCTTGATGCAAAAGTTCTTACGTCTGCCCCTAATTCCAGAACGCAAGACTTAAGTAAAATGCAAATAAAATTTCAAAAAGTGCAGAACGAGTGGAAGGTTGTTGACGAACCGACCTACTTATCGTCTTAACTATTTTTATTGTTATTTTTATTATTTATCTTCCCTTCAATGTTTATTTACAAACTATTTTACCACCCTTAATCAGTCCTCAATATAAAAAACAAGTATTCGACATTGGTTTGATCGGCATTGGATTAATGGGTTGTAATCTTATGCTCAACATAGCCGACTACGTGCAAATTCCGTTTCATGTTGACCCACTATTCCGGTGATGCTGACCCACCACTGGATCAAATGTTTTTTTGAGGACATCTGCCATTCCTGCGTATTATTTTAAAAACAAGTAAAGCCAAAGCCATCAGGTTTAGCACGCTTGATGCAATTTGTAAAGCACACGATTGCCAGCCAGGAGACATTCTTGAATTTTCTGAGTGATTTAAAATTAGTTTTTTAGCAACGGATGTCCTTGTTTAAAGACGCCGCCATCCTTCACCTAAAGCTTGGCCTGTGCAGCATTTATTTTGTATTTGTTTTTATCCTTATTGCAAGTAATTTTATAATGTGCGGATGGCCGGCCATCAACGGCTTATCAGGAGAAAGGAAAAAGGGAACCCAAAATCAAAACATCTGTTGAAAAATTTACCTTCATACATCAGCATTGTTTTCGCGCTTACAACCTTACTTACGGTTGCCTTTTTTTATAAAGCCACCCAACGTTCTAAAAAGACGTTAATCATATTGCTGGTGTGGCTGGCCATACAAAGCGCCATTGGCCTCTCCGGATTTTATACCGTAACCCACACGTTTCCGCCTCGGTTTATGCTGTTGGTTCTTCCTCCGCTATTATTGATCATCTGGCTTTTTGCGACGGTAAAAGGCAGACGGTACATTGATGGTTTGGATTTGAAG
>JBBRCW010000383.1:0-5990 GCA_038204535.1 Chitinophagales bacterium
GGAAGAATACAACGAAGTGAAAATGCACCCGTGCTGTATGACTATCGCGACCTGAATATTCCACTGCTTGAAAAGATGTTCCAAAAGCGCAATAGATTTTATAATAAACTGGCTAAGTCCGGAACGGTGAAATCTTTTACAGAGTGCTTTTTGAAATTTGAGGAAGACAGGTTTTATATTGACAATCAAACCAACGCTTATCCTATATCGGTGCTCGACCTGAATGTAAATGTTGAACGGTTTAATGACGATGTTATATGGAAAATAAGAATGTCGAAATTTGATGAAGAAACAGGCGTTGCTTTTGCGGAGATACTAAGCTATAAAAGCTACGTTAGCAAGCAGCCATCCCAGCTTTCATTACCGTTGTTACCAATTGAGCAAATTAAATTCAGAACGATAGATACTTCAGGTCTGTTGAGGTCTGTAGTTTTGAAAAAAACCTTGGTAAATCCAAAACCCGCTTCCGAAATTGAACCGCCAGTATTTTATATGGCTGAACCGACAGAAACTTATACGGCTGAACCAACAGTAATTTATACAGCGCCTCCTGCAGTTGAACAATCGTGGGCCTTTGAACGAATTATTAAAATACCGTTTCAGCAGATACGATTTAAAAATGGAAGCGTTGAAATGAAATTTTATCTTTCGGCAATTGGAAAAGATATGGATATTAAAATTTTCAATGCCGACGTACGGGCCGAATTTGAATCAATAAAGGAATATTTCGCCAAGGTGTTTAAAACAAAATCGATTAATGTTCAGCTTAGCGTAAAACACAACGGCACTAAAGTATTATCGTATGAGGCTGCATCTGAGGAGATCAATGAAATAAATGCCGGAATAATTGATTCGCTGAGGTTCGAATTTGTAAAAAAGAATTTTATGAAGTTCCGCGACCAGGCAGAACACAAAGCCGTGCAAACCTTTGACGATTTACGTCATACCAACAAAGAAGCGGGCGTTTTGCTGCAAAATGAAACAGCATTAATGGATGAGCTGCTGAAAATGGGGTCGGCAAAGCATTTTTTGCAGGTTAAATATTTGGCTGCAAAGCATGAAGCCGCCATATTAAAACTCAGGTTCATTTTGCAGCCTTTCTCATTTGTCTTTCTTTTGGCTGGTGAAAGTAAATACCACCTGGTATGGGAAACTTTAGACAGAGAAGAAGCCACCTATCTCTGGCGTGTTGATAAAAATAAAGAAGCGCTGCAAAGTGCTGTTAAGGACATAGAGATAAGTCTGCTTAAAATGAAGGAGGACGGCAGAATTGCCTATATCAAAAATGCGCCATCAAATTTCAGCCGTATTATTCATGACTATGGCGATGTTCAGAAAGGCTTTATTGAATGGAAAGGACTGCTGGAAGAAAGGTTGGTTTGATTTCGGGCAGTCAGCGTTTAAAAATTTTGTTGGTGAAGAACACCAACAAAGGGGGAAATTTGTAGAAGGCTGTCTGAAAAGACTGCCTTTCTTTTTTTTAAGGATTTGTGAGTAGGTCTAAAGATTTATGTGTTGGGTAAGCATGACTACTTTGTTGATTATTTCTCTGATAGTTATATGCTCATTTCGTTTTTCAGGTAAAAGACACTTGAAAAGGAGAACAAAGAAATAACTATATACCATTCAATTTGCGAATGCTTTGCTTGGTTATATGGATCTGTTCAATCAGCTTTAAAATATGATCAATATTAGCATCACTGGTACTTACAAACATGGCCGGTTTTATATTTCACCTTCTTCATGTAAATCTGCCTAACTCTTAATAAAGCCCCGCAAAAGCAATATTTAATACGGCTGAAAGGGCATGCTCATCATCCTCTTCAAGACATTCCAAGGCGGTTTCTAAAGCTTCCTGATACGATTTTTGTTGAGGCCTTTATGTGGCGTTTAAATTCCAATAATATTCGATTGTCCAATATGGTTTGCCTTTACTTTTTTTAATGACTTCATCAAGCAATAACATGTACGGTTCTTTTTCAAGTCCCGACCAGGCTTTACTTTTAATTTTAAGTCCTTTCAATAGATAACTGTCAATGGGTGGAAAGGCGCAACAGGCTACAGGCGAAGTTCCTGCTGAGGGAATTACTTCGGCTGTTTTAATATAGATGCTGACAATTTTGGCAGCGATACCAAAAGATACGTTTCTAAAAAAGTGTTCTGGTTGCTTACTCTTATACTGCTCCATTTGCTGCTTGATTTGTTCAACCTGCTCAATAAACCAATCTTTGTAAATTAAGGCAACCTCGGGCTTTTCCTTTAATTGAAGCAAAGCAGTTCGCAAACCCGTGCTTTGAATAAAATCATTGATTTCCGTATTTGAAAAACGGCTGATGGAAGCAGCACGTGCCGCTGTCCGGCATGCATACCGGTGAATGTGTTCACCTATTGAATAATCTTCTGCGTTCATGAATGGGTTATTGGGTATTTAATTGACTAATTATCGCCCTAAAACTAAGTTTTTCTACATTATTAAGCGCCAGTTCATCGGGGTCGGACAGGTTGTCGAGGTCGGCGAGGGATTTGTCTTTTAGTCAGGTGAAGTCTAAAGATGTCTTATCCCGTGCAACGATTTCATCGTAAGTAAACTTGCGCCAGCGGCCTTTGGGGTTGGTTGGGCTATATGTCTCTATGCGCTTGTTGCGGTTTGTGGGATTGTAGCAAACTATATAATCTGTTTAATGCTTCATCAACAGGCCTGGTACATACTTTTTCGTAATTGAAGAAAAACTTTGAAGACACAACTAAAACATCAAATTGCCAGTTTGATCAACCCATTAAGTCTGGCAGAACGAGAATAATATATAAGAACAAAGGATTCACAACATTTCAAAACAAAGCATACATTTAGCTGTTATAAGTTTTCAAGGACTCTGATAACTGTAACTATACAGCAAAAAACCATTTTCGTTCACCTAAACCTTAAAGAAAATGCATCCATTTGTGATACTGTCTCAAATTATAATTGCAGTATCAATTATAATCGTATGGGTTTTTCGCTTCGAAAATATTGTCGTTGAATTTAAACAATATGGTTTGCCCGACCTTGTACGCAATATGGTTGGGGCTTCAAAAATTGCTTTATCTACCTTGTTGATCGCAGGTATCTGGTACCCCAGCCTGGTCGCTATACCAGCCCTGATTATGGCTTTTTTAATGGTATGCGCACAAATAGCTCATTTTAAGGTCAAAAACCCATGGCAGAAGCATTTGCCTTCATTGTTCCTGCTAATTTTATCATTATTTGTCGCAGCAGCTTATACCAAAACCATAACACTTTGAATTTCCTGAACATCCTTCTCATCCTTTTTACCGGACTGGCATTTTTGTTTTACGGGGTTTATTATTTTTTTTCTCCCAATTTTAAATTAGAATTCAAACGATTTGGTTTACAGAAATTTGGATTGTTGGCAGCATGGTTACAAATACTTGGGGGTACCGGCCTTTTGGTGGGTTTGATTATTCACTTTATTTTGGTGATATCAACCCTTGGGCTAGCTGTATTAATGCTACTTGGGGTAGCAACCCGTATCAAAGTAAAGGACAGTTTCCAGCAAACTTTTCCAGCGCTGTTTTTTATGATTATGAACTTTTACCTGTTCCTGGTTTCTTTAAATTATTATGGCTAATGCCATCCTGTCGCTCTTAAAATGCAAACAAAGCTGAATTGGGACTTGCCAGTGCTGCTAAATCTTTGTGTGTAGCATAATGGCTAACGATTTCGGGCATGCCGCCTATCAATGTATATGTATGAAAAAGTTGTAACAGTTTGGAATGGGCAAATGCCTGTACCGGTACATTTTTCAATTGCTCATGGGCGGCAGTTTCGCCTATGGCATGTAAAAATTCAGGAAAAGAAACGGGTCTTACCACTTTGTACTCCACCCGGCCCACCGGGAAATGGATATACAAATCAAATAAGGTTTCCAGCATACTGCCGGCAGCTATTACTGCAAGTGTAGGTTCTTGCTCGTAAAAATAGCGCAGTATGTTAAGCGCTGCCGGAACCTCCTGAATTTCATCTATAAAAAGAAGGGTATTGCTTTTGGAGGCCAGTGTTTTATTTTTTACAAAAAACAAGGCCTGCATTAATGTTTCTATATTAGTGAAATCCAGGAATGGTTGCCTGTCTTCTGCAAGCTCCAGGTTCAGGTAGGTGTATTGCTCATATTTTGTGGCAATCTGCCCTCCCAGTGTGGTTTACCCCCCCTGTCTTGCACCCCTGATTACCAGCTTACGATCTTTTTTTTGTGACCATACTTCTAGTTCCTGGTGTATTGCCCTTTCAAACATGTATCAGAGTTGGGGTAAAATTTTCATTTTTTTGTAACAAAGTGAGGGTAAATATTTCAGTTATTTGTTACAAAGTGATGCAAATGCATCAGCACATTCCATGCAGTAACCAATGATTTTTGCCTGTTAACTTAATTTGGGGATATTTTTTGTTGATCATTTCTTGAACTATGATTTTAAAGGTATTCACTAATAGTATTCGGTTAAAGGTTCACATTTCGTTTATCGGCAATGCAGTGGTGTGGCTTTTTTACACACGCTAAAGTTGAAGGTGACAACGCTATTCAACGGCACGACGGCAGGGAAGATTGGCAAGGACAGAACCACCACCTCAGATTCGCTCAACTACCCCACTATCGATTTCTGAACGGAGCCGCCGTTGCCTGAGCGGAGCCGAAGGCACGGCATCACTTCTTCAACTGCTCAATAATCACCTGAAAACTCCCCAACGCACTTTCCAAATTCTCTGTGATCTCCTCCGCCAACACATCAGGATCCGGAAGATTATCCAAATCAGCAAGCGATTTATCTTTTCAGCCACGTAATATCCAAAGAAGTCTTATCACGGGCAACAATCTCATCATAACCAAACTTCCTCCATCTTCCTTCCGGATTATCAACAGCATGAAATGTTTCAACCCGCTTAAACCTGTTAGAAGCATTATAGCAGGTAATAAAATCCTGTAGGTCATTCAACTTCAGTGGGTTCTTCTTTAGTGTATGGTGAATGTTGGTGCGGTAATCATAGAACCATATCTCCTTTGTCCATGGATCTTTTGAGGATGGTTTGTTGTCGAAGAAAACAACGTTTGCTTTTACGCCGTTGGCATAAAAAATACCGGTTGGCAAACGAAGGATGGTATGCACATCGGTTGTCTCCAGCAGCTTTTTACGAACGGTTTCTCCTGCACCGCCTTCAAACAACACATTGTCAGGAATAACCACGGCTGCCTGCCCTGTTGTTTTTAGCATGGAGCGGATGTGCTGAACGAAGTTCAGTTGCTTGTTGCTGGTGGTTGCCCAAAAGTCTTGCCGGTTGTAGGTGAGGTCTTCTTTTTCCTGTTCGCCTTCTTCGTTGGTAAAGGTCTGACTACTCTTTTTACCAAAAGGTGGATTGGCTAAAACATAATCATAGTAAGTGCTCGGTGGAGCAATCAAAGCATCTGCCGGCGAAATAGAATGATCAGAATCTATATCGCCAATGTTGTGCAGGAACAGGTTCATCAGTGCAAGCCTGCGTGTGCCTGCCACTATTTCGTTGCCATAAAACGTGTTGAATTTAATGAACTGCTTTTGTTCTTTATCTAAACTATGGTTGGCAACAATAAAATCGTACGCCGCTAAAAAGAAACCACCGGTACCACACGCAGGGTCTGCAATAGTGCGCATCGGTTCGGGACGAACACATTCTACCATTGCCCTTATCAGCGCACGAGGCGTAAAATACTGACCGGCGCCGCTCTTGGTATCTTCTGCATTCTTCTCCAGCAAGCCTTCATAAATATCTCCCTTCACATCAGCCCCCATCATTACCCAGTTCTCTTTATCTATCAGGTCAACCAGTTTGTACAGCTTGGCAGGGTCCTGTATCTTATTTTGGCTCTTGGTAAATATCTGCCCAAGTATGCCTTTCTCCTTACCCAACTCACGAAGCGTGGTAGAGTAATGAACCTCCAGCTCTGCGCCGCGTAAAGGTG
>JBBRCW010000384.1:0-5982 GCA_038204535.1 Chitinophagales bacterium
GTATTTTTAAAACCATAAGCGTCCGTATGTATCTTTCCCGAATCTGTAACGGTAGCCCATGTAGCGCCAGCCAGATTTTGTTCTGCCAAAAGCGTTTTAATTTTTTCTTTTAATGTTTCTTTCTGTTGCGCAAAGCAAATAGGTGCGCTTATTATGAACATTATCAGTAAAAGAGATTTAGGTGTCATACCAGTTTTAATATTTTAGAATACTGCATACTGCTCTACTGGCATTTAAAAAGCATCATCCATGAAACAGAGACCTATTTGAGTTACCGATGCTTAATTCTAGTATAATTTACAATTAAAGAATGGTGAACCCGAAGCCGGTGCCTATAGACATTATAAAAGTACTGGTTAAGAACTAATGTTTAAAATTGCTCGTAAGGCCCAGATGGAGTACAGTGTCAGGTTGCAGCCGTTTGGCGCATACTCCGCTTGCACAAAACCCGATTAGCAGTTTGATCTTTTTGTTTGTTAAATTTTATTGTTTTCTGTCGTCCCATTCCCGTTTCAGCATTGCGTATTGAAGTTCACTTCCCCATTTTCCTTTAAAGAATATATTTTCAATAAAGTGTCCTTCTTGTTTAAACCCTGTGCTTTTTAATAGGTTAATTGAAGCAATATTTTCAGCGTCCACTATTTCAACAACTCGGTGTATTTCTTTTGTGTCAAACAAAAAAGTCAAAATTCCAATTAGAACTTCTTTAGCATAACCCTTTTTTTGTTCAAGCTGTGAAATAGTAATTCCAATTTCTGCAATTCTTGTTTCGTATTGGTCAAGTTTAACTGCACAGTCACCAACAAGCTGTCTTGTTGCAATGTTTTCAATCCCATATTGTACCCATTCTCCAGCTTTGCCAAAATGCTTTGTCGAGTTACCTTTAATAAATTCTTCGGCTTGTTCAATTGTCATAACATCAAAACCTTGATATTTTGTAACTTCTGGATTTGAGCGATAAATATGAAAGTCAGATAGGTCAGCTAATTCGAGATGTCGAATATTAAGTCGTGTCGTTTGTATGTTTAGTATTTCCACTGTTTATAGTTCAATTATTTATAACTATGTTGGTTTGTCATTTTGTTCCATTACCGCTAACGTCCCGGGGCTTTGCCCATTGTCTTAAAGTTCAATAATTTGGTCTGTTGTTGGTCGCTTGTCAAAACTATATTTTATGTTCATTTTCTTGTTGTTAGAACCGTTTTAAAATGGCCGCTAACGATTTAGGCGATCTAGCGGTATTTGAAAATCGTCAGCCCATATCCGCAACAGAATAAAAGTAACAGAATTGATCTAACAAACAAAAGTTCAACTGAGTTACTTATGCAGAAACTGCTTTTGATACTGGCAGCGTGCCGAAGTTAACAATGTAGTGTCACCATATTACCAAACCGCATATAGCTGGTATTTTTTCTAATTTGTGGCTACGGTGTAAAAGTCATATGTTGCTTTTGCTATATCAGCTATAATTTTCTCGTTTGTGTCAAAACTTTCTTTTGATTCACTTACAAAAACGCTGATGATGAAATACGCTCCATCCGGTAGAAATACAATTCCAATATTATTTACGGCTGCAGTAATTCCCGTTTCTTTGTTTGTGCCTGACCAGCCTGTTTTGTGAGCAACAATAGTTTCCTCCGGTAACTGTCCCTTGATTCGGTTATTCCCTGTTGTTGTTTCTTTATTTATTTTCCAAAAAAAGTCATAACTCTTTTTTGAAAGCAAGTTGTTTTTGTTCTCGTAAAACATTTTAAGCGTCTCATTTGCGGCATTTGGTGTAGTCCAATTTTGGAACATATTTTCCCACTTAGCCTGCATGTCTTTTTCGTTGAAAGTAATTTGTATATCCTGAATATTGTTCTTTTTAAAATATTCTTCAACTGTCTTTGGGGTTCCGATAAGTCTGATTAAAATATCGCAAGCAGTATTGTCACTATTTGAAACTGAATATTGAATTAACTTTTCAATAGTAAAACTTCCACCGTTCGGATTTTCGTCTCTTAATGGACTCCAAAAATCTTCGGGTAAAAGTTCGTCTTTACTTATTGCTACTTTTTGTTGTAATGAAAGCTTCCCTTTGTCAATCTCCGACAAGACTGCTAATGCTATGTGAAATTTAAAAACGCTCTGCATAGGAAATCGTCTTTCGCCGTGGAATGAAATAGTGTCTTTACCTTTATTCCCAATAATTGAAACTCCGACTACCGCTTTTTTATCGGACACAATTTGCGCTATTTTATTTCGTAGTAAATCATTGTTATTTTTTGGAGTCTTGCAACTTGTTAAAGCTAGTAAAAGTAATGCTGTCAGATGAAGTAGTCTTATCATATTTATTTTTGATTAAGTGTACGTGTTGTGTTTAAAAATTGCCTACAACAACTTGTTGAGCGCTGCGAAGTTCTAAACCTTTCAGCACTTTATAATTGACCTTGGTCAAAGAATGTAGCGTATTTTTTCCTTACGAGGCTCTTCACGGATATGGCAACATCAGCCACGACCTTTGTTTCATTTTGCTATGAGTGATTTCTACGCAGCATCTTAGGCTTTCAAATTGTCTTTCATCACGGTATAATGCCGGTAATATACGAGGTAAGCCCACCGTGTATAAATAGAGGTCATATTTGTTTGAAACACTTTAAATTAGCAATATGAAAAAAACACTTTTTGAATTTTTAGGCCGCTATATCAGTCTTTCTCACGAAGAGAAAAATGATATCCTGGCCTTAGATATATTTCACTCGTTTAAAAAAGGAACTGTGTTGCTTAAAGAAGGACAGCATTCCATAAATGAGTATTTCGTATTGCAAGGATGCATCAGAACCTATTATATTATAGATGGTGAAGAAAAAACAACTGAGTTTTATACCGAAACGGAAGGCATCATGCCTGCTTGTGTGCATACCAAAGCGGCCTCTGAATATTATATTGCATGCGTAGAAGATTCTATTTTAATTGTTTCTGATAGTAGTATGGAAGCGGAAGTATTTGAAAAATTCCCGAAGTTTCAATCACTTTGCCGTATACTGACCGAGCAACTGATCGTGAATAAACAGCGCTCGTTTGATAATTTTAAAATATCTACACCAGAGCAGCGATATCTTGATATGTTGCAACATAGACCAGGCTTACTACAGCGTATTCCCCAACATCAATTGGCCAGTTATCTTGGTATCACGCCACAATCGCTTAGCCGTTTAAGAGCAAGAATTTCTGAAAGAAAGCAACCGCTCCCTTTGCTTTCTTGAGTGTTATAATAGAAAAGTATTAGTAAGGATTTGATTTACGGTTAGCCTTGGCAGGGCGGTCGTATATCAAAAACCTTTTCATCCCGGCATATCACTGATACAATTTGAAGTTGAATAAATTGTCAATGCTTGACCTATGTCAACTCTACAATTGACTTGCCTTACTAATTTCGTACACAAGCCATGCCGGCTAACATAAAGCAATTGCTGGTACCTGGCAAAATATTTTCAATCACTCAGCGATAACATTATGTTGATGCCGTGCGAAAATGTTTATTGGGAATTCCAGGTGACAACAATCAATAAAATAAAACATAAAATTTACTTTAGTAAGCAGATTTATCTTCCATTCGAAAGCTGTAAACAAAATTAAATTAAACTCTCTTTTTATGCTTTGTAAATTCTCTTATATATCGTTACTGATGCTTCTAACCGTCAATTCTTTCGGGCAGCAAAAACAACAATATAACCTTGCATCAATGCACGAAAAGGGGAAATTGCAGGCAGTAAATAGAGAGTGGGTTAAAGTTCATAGCGCCGATTCTTACATCAAGGTTTCTCAGCAGGGGGGTGAAGGCATCGTATGGTTACCCACTCCTGATTTTAAAAGTGGAACCATAGAAGTAGTAATGCGGGGTAAGGATGTGTTTCAGCAAAGTTTCATTGGGGTGGTATTTCATGGTTTGAATGACAGTACTTACGATGCTGTTTATTGCAGGCCGTTCAACTTTTTTGCTGAGGACTCAGTTCGGCGTATTCATGCCATTCAATATATTTCGCACCCCGTTTATACGTGGAAAAAACTGAGAGCTGAACAAAATGCTTTGTATGAAAAAGGGCTCTTACTGCCACCTGATCCCAATGATTGGTTTACCATGAAATTGATTATTGATGCAACAACAATCAGAGCTTTTATAAACGATGCAACCACGCCTAGTTTACAAGTGAAGAAGCTTAATGAAAGACAAACTGGTAAAATAGGACTGTTCACGGGCGATAATAGCGGAGGAGATTTTATGTCTGTCATCATCACTAATTAATTTATGAACGATCAAGTGATTAACTTTTAAATGAACTGTATAACATGTTAGAGACAATGAAAGCGGCTGTTTGCACAAAATATGGCCCACCAGAAGTTTTGAAGGTTCGGGAAGTACCTAAGCCGGTGGTGACGGAAAATGAGATAGTTGTGAAGGTGATGGCAACTACTGTAAACTCCGGCGACGTAAGAGTAAGAGGCCTTTCAGTAACGGGGATTATGAAACTATTTATGCGCCTTGCGGTAGGGTTCTCAAGGCCAAGAAAGCCTGTATTGGGTACAGTATATGCAGGTGTTGTTGAAAGCTTAGGAGTCAGCGTTTCTGGTTACCATGTTGGAGATAAAGTGTTTGGTATGACGGGTTTTAATTTTGGTACCCATGCAGGTTACGTAAAAGTAAAAGGATGTAGTGTTATTGCTCCGATGCCTGAGCATGCATCCTTTGAAGAAGCCGCCTCTCTTGTATTTGGAGGGCAGACTGCTATTTATTTTTTATTAAAAGCTCAAATAAAAAAAAGATCCCCCGCCAGTATTTTAGTGATTGGAGCTACAGGTTCAGTTGGCATTGCTGCCATCTAGATTGCAGCTTGCTATGGTGCAGAAGTAACCGCAGTGTGCAGCACAGCCGGCAAACCTTTGATGGAGCGTATGGGAATTTCATCCGTGATTTTTTATGACCAGCAAGATTTTACCATCCAACAACATACCTATGATATTATTTTTGATGCAGTGGGAAAGACAACCCGAAAACAATGTGCTCATCTTTTAAAGGCTGGAGGTGTTTATAAAACCGTAGGTGGTGTGGAGTATGCTTCTGAGAATTTAGAGCAATTGAGAATGATAAAGGCGCTCTGGGAAATTGGAGCCTACAAAGCCGTCATCGACAGAACATATACTTTAGATCAAATTGTAGAAGCGCATCGATACGTGGATACTGGTAGAAAGAAAGGGAATGTTGTTATAAGTATAGATCAATGATTTGATCGTATGCCACTACAAATCCAACACAATACAATACAAGGAAAGTTGCGAGATTGGGTAGGTGATAATTTAAGGTGATCAAGATTGAACCCTAAGAGAAATTTGATTTTGTTAGACGCTTCAACCGATTAGACTTATTATCCCTGGATCGGCGAATTATCAGAGTGGCAATTTCCAACCTGTTCGGTAAGAGTGTATAGCTGTGAAATTGGGATTTATTTGATTGCGTACTGCATGCTCAAACTCACCAGATTATTGCTACTCTTTGATGCAGCCTCTCCCAACAACACTGGCTGAAGTGAGTGCTGATAATTCAAAGCAACAGATGCCTGTTTGAGATTGTATCTTATGCCCGAAGTAAAACGGAAATCAGTTTTTCTCAACCCAACATTATTATCTGCAGCTGTTGACGGCGCTATCGTACTGCCCTGCCAGGTTGCATTATTAGTTTGAGTTACCAACCTCATTTCAAAATCATACACTTCTGTGAACGCTTTGGTTTTTGTTGTAAGCAAGATAGAAGCTTGGAGGCCGGCTTGAAGAGATATCTTTTTATTGAGTTTAAAGCCCGCCACTAATGGAAGGTCTGTATAAAAAGCATTTTGGTACTGCTTTATATTTTGAAGCAATCTGGTATTGCTAACACTATCGTTTACAAGGCTTGTGTTTGTTACACCCAGATGTCTGGTTGCTACAGGCGAGCCAACAGATAGGCCC
>JBBRCW010000385.1:0-5975 GCA_038204535.1 Chitinophagales bacterium
ATTGAGTAAACCCGATGAATGTGATAGTAACAGGTCTTTTTGTAAAGAGGTAAATGTTGAGGCCACGAGAAACCTTTTGAATTTATCTGCTTCTTTTTTTATTTACATTTCTACCGATTTTATTTTTGGCGAGAACGGACCTCATGCCGAAACTGCCCGGCCAGACCCGTTGAACTACTATGGTCAAACAAAATTGATGGCCGAACAATTGGTGCAACAAAGCGGAAAAGAAACAGCGATTGTGAGGCCGGTATTTATCTACGGTGAGGTTTGGCCGGGGTTACGGCCTAGTTTTTTGCATTGGGTGAAAAATAATTTAGAACAGAAAAAACCCATAAAGGTGGTAAGCGACCAGTTTCGCACACCCACATTTGTAACAGATATTTGTAAGGGTTTGGCAGCCATCATTCGCAAGAGAGCAACCGGGGCTTATCATTTGGCTGGAAGTGAAATATTATCGCCCTATCAAATGGCGGTAACTACCGCCAATGTATTGGGGCTGGATGCCGGCTTAATTGAAAATGTTACGTCAGAAACTTTTCCCGAGCCGGTTAAAAGAGCCAAACGATCAGGCCTGGTGATCGACAAGGCCCGCCACGAATTGGGTTACGAACCGGTAACTTTTGAAAGGGGCGTAAGGCTGAGTTTCTTTTGATGAGTGAGGGCACGAACGATTAAAAACCTAATTGACCAACAATACATTTACGCTTCGCTGTAAAATATTAAACGCAATTTCTGCCATCAGGTTTTCTTTGTCAAGTGTAGGATTTACTTCGGTTATTTCGAAGCAGCAAATTTTTCGGTTCTGCATAAATTTGCTTACCAGGTCTTCGGCCTCTCTTTCGCGCAGGCCATTACTTACAGGCGTGCCGGTACCTTTGGTAATAGAAGAGTCAAGACAATCCACATCGAAACTAACATACAGGTCGGTACATTCACTTAGGTAACGAATTACCGAACGCACTACGTTTTCGGGCCCTTTACGTCGTAGTTCGCTGGTGGTTATCACCTTCATGCCATATTTTTCTATTAATCCTTTTTCTTCCTTCTCATAGTCGCGCAACGAAATAAATACAATATCCTCAGGCAGAACTTTAGGTTCAATACCCCCTATAGATTTCAGCTCGTCCCAGCGTTTTTTTGTTTCCTTGTCCAGTTGGTGCACAGCGAATTCCGTATTATCTTCTGCAATAGCCGTGGCCAGCGGCATGCCATGCATATTGCCCGATGGTGTGGTATAAGGTGTATGCAGATCTGCATGTGCATCTATCCAGATTACGCCCAGCCTCGCTGCCGGTTTGGCCATTTTAATTCCTGCAATCGTGGCCCCCGAAGTACTATGGTCACCGCTTATAACCACCGGAAAGAAATTATTTTTTATTGTTTCTCTTACTGCCTTACTCACTTTTTCGTACATAGCTGCCACTCCTTTAATTCGTTTGGCATAAGGCGAGGCAATGGGTTCGAACAACAGGTTGTTTTCCGAAGGAATATTCTCACTGGGAAAATGAACAAAAAAGTTGCTCATAAAATCAAGGGCGGCAATTTTTATAGCATCTACCCCCAGACTGGCGCCACGGGTTCCTGCACCAATTTCAGACGGCACTTCAATCAGTTTAATATTTTTCATTAAAATTCAATTTGTTAGGGCAATCGGTTAACGGGCATACTTTGCTATAAAGCAACAAACCTTGTTAGCCAGGATTATAAAAACAAGCATGAAGATGCAATTGTAAAGCGGGCAACTCCGGGTGTTTTACAGTGAAAGTATCAGGCATGTGAAAAATTGCTTACAAATTTACAAAAACCCTTGTAAAGGATCTTTTCCGTTTAGGGTTCCAAAGGTGGCTACTATTTTAAAACGTGTAAACATATCTTCTTTATACCAATTTTCTGCTCGTGTTTTCTTTATTACCTCAGCATGAGACCTCATTTTATAGGCAAAGTCTTTCATATAAGATTTGTTTTGCCATATGCTAAAAGTTGCCTGTTTTATCCACGGCACTTCGCCTACACCTAAGGAAGCGATAAAACCCGGAGCGCCAGCCATATCTTTTGCTGCCGCATCTACATTTTTCCAAAAACTGTTTAATTTGTTCAGGCGGATGGTTGCCCTTGTTAGCACAGCAGTAACAGCCTTGTGGTCGGTGTTTTTAGGAAGATAACCAAATACCTTCTTTCCGTCCCAGGTGCCGTGTCCTTCAATCGGAACCAGTAAAATGGTCCAGGTTTCACAACCGAATATTCTCCACCATTTGGCGATCAACGAGCCATAAACTGATTGAATGAAACTGTTATGGTTACCTTTTTCATTTTCATTCAGTGAGTGGACTGTTTGGTGGTTTAGATTTTCATAGACGGATAAGATGCACCATTGCCTCAGGTCGGGTGTCTTATCGAACGCGCCGTTTTTTCCGCAGCCCAGCAATTTACTAAAGGTGATTTTTTTGCTCAGCATTAAGGGTAACCTGAACACCGCCATAGAAAGAAAGCCAGCCCAGCCTAAAAATGGGGGATACCTGGCAACGGTTAACGTAACAAACATGTATGTAAGATAGCTTTCGGTTAAATAATTAAGTCGCCAGCAATGAATATCAAATGTCGCAGGGTTTTTCATTATGCCGCTGCATAGTTTCTAACAAGTGTCGTTATTTGCCAACTAAATAAATGTAAAGACAGAATAGAAAAACCAACATTAGTATCAACAAAAATTTAAGTTTATCCCATATAGTTTTGATTTTTATTGTTTTATCAGTTTTTCTTATGGTTAAAAGTAAGTCGTTGTTTGACTTTGAAATTTTAATCAGTATGGGCATTATTTCTCTAAACCTGGTATAGGGCAAATGGCGGCTTATGTAAAGTAAATTTTGAACAAAGTCCGTTACTTCCTCTTCCGTTGCCATTTTTGTCATGATATCCACATTGTTGAAATCTAACAGTTTTTGAACCTGTTTGCCGAGCGCCAGCGTATTCATGCGGTCGGGGTCAGATGCCGCTACAATTGTTCTTAACTTTTTTGACAATGTAACAATAGAGTCTGTTGAAATCGTCTCCGGGTATTTTTTATAAGTACTATCCTTAGAAACGGCAGCAGAATAATGGTAGTTAATTCTTCTTTTGTTATTTGAAAGAATGCGGTAAGCTTCATTGATTTCTTTAAACCTCAGCTCGTAAAAACTGTTTCCTTTATTCTTATCGGGATGATATTTTAAAGCCAGTCTTCTGTAAGCTTGTTTTATCATCTCCTGAGAGGCTGAAGGGCTAACTCCCAATATGCTGTAATAATCCTTTGTGTTCATCTGCTTTTGAACTTATACATCTTATCTGCAGTAATAATAAATGCAGATGAGATTGGTTCGCAAAATACTTTCATATTTTTTCTAAAAAAATCTTTTAAATATTTGTTGCGCCTTCAATATTTGTATAACCAATTATTGAAAATTGCTTGCTATCCAGCTTGCATTTAACCGGCAGTAGGCGTATTTTAGCAGGTAAATAACTTAACTAACCATGTATAGATTATTAGTTTGCGCTGTAATTGCTCTGTTTTTTATCCTGGTGCCTGAACAAAGCCAGTCGCAGGGATTTCTTAAAAAGTTGAAAGACAAAGCCAACCAGGTAGCCGATAAGGCCTTAGATAAAAAAATAGATGAAAAAACCGGGATGGGCCGGAATGAAAATGATAATACAAATACGCCCGGAAGGAGTGGAAAACCCATGAATAAAGGCGGTGAAGGATTAAAAAATACCGCGCCGCCAGATGTGATCCAGCAAATTACTGATGCCCAGAAAGCGCACGATGCCGGAAATTTCAGCGATGCCCGGTATGCTGTACAACAGGCCATTTTAGGCGTAGAAATTCAAATTGGACAAAGTATTTTGAAATCGTTGCCTGCGGCGGTTGGCGATCTGCCAAAGGATACTACTCAAGACATTGTAATGAGTACCCGCTGGGGATGGGCTAATTTGTCTATTCAGCGGGTTTACAAAAAAAATGATCAGCAACTTTCTGTAGTCATAGGAAACAATCCTATGTATTCGGGAATGATGGATTTGTATTTCAGTAATGCGTATGCCACTCAGTCGAATGGTGAAACGCAAAATATGAAGCAAATAAAAGTTAAGGGAAATAAGGCAGCCATAAAATTTGAGGCCAGCGAGGGTTATTCTGTTTTTGTAACGCTGGGGCAATCTGGCATGATCACCTGGCAGGGAATAAATTATGCCACTGAGCAGGATATGATGAACGCTGTAAATGTTTTTGACATAGAGGGCATTAAAACAAAACTGGGCGAAAAATAATCTTTCAACAATCAATTCATTACAACATGAAACTTTTCATATTACTACTTACTGTACCCATTTATACAGCCAGCCTGGCGCAGCAATTAAATTTCAAAACCGATATAGCCACTGCAAAAAGCTCTTATTCATCTGGTAAACTGGAAGATGCCCATTTTGCCCTGCAGCAATCTATGCAGGAAATTGACATTATAATTGGAAAGGAGGTGCTAAAATTACTTCCTCAAAAAATGGACACACTATCGGTAGATACGAAGGCTGACAATGTAACCGGCAATATTAGTTTCATTGGTGCAACCATACACCGCAGTTATGGCAAAGGAGATAAAAAAGCCCAGGTTGAAATTGTAAATAATTCTCCTATGTTAGGCGCATTGAATGCATTTTTGACATCCCCTTTACTTGCTGGATTAGGCAACGACGGAAAAACCAAAGTATTAAAAATTCAGGGATATAGGTCGCGCCTTACCAAAGAAGATAATGCCAGTTCCGACAAACCAAGCTATCGTCTCGAAATTCCTTTCAGCAATGCGCTGGTAACCTTAAACGTAAATAATACGTCGGATAATGAAGTAATCGCCATGGCCAACACCATACCTTTTGATCAGATTGCCAAATTAATACAGTAAGGTGTAAAAGGAGCCGGTGCAATGCACCGCAATATTTTTAGAAAATAACACGCGGACAAATTGAAACGGCATTTGGGTTGTTAGCCCAATGTTTCGTGGCGCTTTCCTTATGGTGCTTTTCTTCGTGTTTCTTTGTGTCTTACCGCCTTTGTGGCTACTTTCCGTTTAATACGATATTTTATTGCTACAAAAATTGCCAGAAGGCAGTATTGAATCTGCTATTGAAAACTAATGCAAGGCGTGTATAAAGAATTTTTCAACAATTGCATTTACTTTTTGAATGGAAATTGGTTTTATTTCAAATGCTGAAGTATTTTCAGGTTCCCCGGCTTTAAGTTTGTCGTCCGGAAAAAGTGATGTGGTTAGCATCACAACGATGATTTTATTTAAAATCTCTAAATTTTTATAAGTCTCCAAAAACTCCCAGCCATTCATAGCAGGCATATTTATACCTGTATCAGCCTGTTTGAAATCATATCCATTCTATAAAACACCTCGTCAATATCTTCAAAAAGCAATTTTAGTTCGAATGTTCTGAAAACGGCTGTTCATTTTTTTTAGTATTAAGTCAACGTTTGTTAAACAAGAAAGAGCAGGTGCGGAAATCTAAAAATATTATTTTATTTGATACCCAGGCAGATGAAGATTGTTTCAATATATGTAATGGTGCCCGATAGTTAGAATAATTCAATAGGTGTTAATAAAAGAAATATTGGGCTCATGCTATCAGAATATATATTTGCGACAAAGGAGGAACGATCATTCTCCTAATTTGGTTTTATTAAAAAAGGGTACAAAAATGAGTGCAGATTATAATGAAGAAAGTATAAAAAGCCTTGATTGGAGGGAGCATATTCGCCTGAGGCCGGGAATGTACATTGGAAAATTAGGCGATGGAACCAGCCCGGATGATGGTATTTATGTTTTGATGAAGGAGGTGATGGATAACTGTATAGATGAACACACCATGGGCCATGGTAAACATATAGAGCTGACCATAGAAGAAAAGACCGTAACCATTCGGGATTATGGCCGTGGTATTCC
>JBBRCW010000386.1:0-5930 GCA_038204535.1 Chitinophagales bacterium
TTTCGACATGTCTTCGGTCGGTTCACTTTCGTTCAACTTCCTTACACGTACCTGATGCCTTTACAGACACCTTTTGCCTGAACGTTCAGCACCATATCTTTTGAATACAGCACCTTCAGAGCCTGCCCCGCCAAAGCGGGGTGGTTTGCATACTTCGTCTGTACAACGTATGCGGTAGGCCTACTACCATCTTTTATACAACATTGAAAAGAATAGCCCATTCTTTTCATTCGTGACACACCCAACAAAGGCGGAGTGATTCATACATTCAGAAAAAAAAACCAAATAGCCCCCGGAAATGATTTGGTTGTCCCCGAACAATTAAAAGCAACAAAATACTTTTGGCTAATTATAAAAATTAAACTCACTTGCCATGCTGAAAAATTTTTACCTCAAAAAATCCCGCATTTTACTGTTTGCTCTACTGTGCTTTCTATCCCATGAAATTTATGCACAACAAAGCAATGGTAACCCTTGCAACCAGTCATCAACTTACCTGTACTGGACTGGTGAAGAAAACAATAATTTTTTTAATGAAAATAACTGGAGAGTAGCTGTAGAAAGGCCTTCAGGCCCGAATGGGCAACTAAGTTGCTTACCGGGTTCTAATTCTTTCCCTTATACCATCTGCCCCAGGTTACATAATAATGGAAATGACAGACATCCTAAAGCCGGCGATGTAGATCCGGATGTACCCATCCGGTATAATTTATTAATTGATACGGCAACTGTAATGGCAAATGGTAATATCGTTTTTGCCTGCGGACAAAAAGGTATTACGTTACGTCATACGCAACTCGATATGATTGGTGGTACCTTGAGCCAGGGGGTTTTGTCGTTAATGAATGAAAGCACCGTGCATTTTCGTGCAGGAAGTTTATCATCCAATCTCTTTTTAAATTACCTGGATGCTGCATCGTGGGTGTCTGCACAAGCAAAATCCGGATGAGTTAACTCCATTTCTTGGAAAAATCCTAATAAACAATGTCACCGGTGTATTAGATAATAATTTCCGCATCAATCAATATTACCAGCAGGGCGCTGTCGTCAGACCTGTTACGGGTTCGTTTGCTGCATTAAATATTTACAACCAAACGGGCCTGCAGGGTACTGGTGCTAAGCTAAATGAAGATATCATTTATAGCGGTGGTAGCATACCCGGAGGCATGGACAATGCAGCCCGTTCCTTTATTCTTAAAAGAGGTTACATGGCAACGCTGGCCGTAAATGCGAACGGAACCGGTAAAAGCAAAGTCTATATCGCATCTAAAGAAGACATGATAGTAAACAGCCTGGATATTGCCTTGCAGGGAAATGTAAGCTTTGTAAGAGTAGTGCCATGGAATTGGGTTATAAAAAAAGGAACGGGTGGCTTTTATGAACAGCTCAATGCCGGCTGGTACTATAATTGGGCACTTAGTGGTAACCCACAACCCAATTATGAATATGTGCCAATGGCCTGGGGCGCCGGTGGTGCTTCGCCTGCTTCAATCAATCAAATTATTGGCAAGAAAAAAACAACCCATACATTGGGCTTCAATGAGTCGGATAATTGCAACGACCAATCCGGACAATACAACAACCTATGCCAACCTGCAGTTGCAGTAGCTTATTATGAAAACCTGATGAGCCTTGGTGTGCGTTTAGGCACACCTGCCCCCCGTGAAAACGGGCCAACTACCTGGTTACTTGAGTTTGCCCAGATAGCAAAGCAAAAAGATGTTCGATTTGATTTTGTGGCCGTGCATTGGTACGATTGGGGAAGCAATCCTGCCGGCAGCCCGAATGCAGATCCTCAGCAAATCTTTAACCGCTTTAAAGCTTATCTCCAAAACGTTCACAACATTTACAAATTGCCGATATGGATCACAGAGTTCAATGCCAACCCCAACCGTGGGAATGCTATACAGGATGCATTTTTGCGCCTCGCACTTCCTTATCTTGAAAGCCTTCCCTACATAGAGCGCTATGCCTATTTTCAGCCCAATGCTGCATTTGCCCAAAACCCTGTTGAACCTGCAAATTACCTGGATGCAAATGGCAACCTGACCAATATAGGTGAGCTTTACAAAAATCATACATCCAACCCTTCGGTTCCTGATGCAACGCTGGCGTGCCCAAACAATCTGGAAGGACTTGATGTTCCATATTTCCCCCCGACGACTAATACTATTGCATACGAAGCAGAATGCGGAAAGTTTCCAGGCAACCAATGGGCTGTACTGGATAATGCGGAGGCATCAAACGGACAATATATAAAAGCTGATAATAATCTTGCAGGAGCAACAAGTATCGCCAAACAAGTACATTTCGAATTTGAACTACCTGAAGCAGGTTCTTACCGGGTGTATATCCGTTCTGCTTCCAGTGGCGGAACTGGTTCATTACGGTTACGCATGGACGGTAATGATTTTGAACAACTTTCTCCTTTCAACAGCAGCAGCTTTACCTGGTTCCAGGTACCCCGCTTTTACAATCTTGGTGCAGGTAAGCATCGCCTCTCTGTAGAATTTACAAACAGAAATATGCTGCTTGATCAAATCGCTATTACAAACGGACAGGAAGACCTGGAGCTATTAAAAAAAGCAACGGGATATTGTTTTCCGTCCACACTTAAATGGGGATTGGAAGCGACCGATTTTACTGGCTTTTATGAAGCAGAAGCAGCTTTAACCGGCAGTAACTGGACTATTGAAACTTCGGTAAATGCCATAGGTGGTGCCTACGTAAAAAGTGCGGACAATATTATTTCCAATGAAGTTCCCGTTGGAACAGATAAAGTAATCACATTCACTTTTACAATTGACAAAGCTGATGAATATGATATATGGTCAAAAATTCAGTCTGTTGCTCCGGGTTCAAATAGTTTATGGATAGCAGTTGATGATGAACCATTCAGAAAATGGGATAATCTTGCTAACAGTAATTATGCATGGTACTGGAAGAAATTTCATTATAGCTATGGCAGTGAGGAAAGAGCGTTCACTTACTTTTTGGCACAGGGTCAACACCAGGTTAAAATTGCTATTGCAAGTGGAAAAGTGTCCGTCGATCGCCTCGCTGTTGTTACGAAAGGAAAACTGCCGGAAACAACAGATCCCAATGTATTATTGCTGATTGAAAACCTGGAGTTTGAAGCTGAAACAGCCAGAATATTAGGAGCCGCCTCAATTGTAAACTGTGCCACTTCTTCAAATGGTCAGCAGGTAAATCTTGGCAACGTTAACGCTAACGGTGTGCGATTTGAACAGATCGTTGCCGAATCTGCAGGCCCTTACACACTTAAAGTCTCCTATATTAGTGCCGCTTTAAGATCATTCAAATTGGTTGTAAATGGTGTTACACTCGCAAAACAAACTCCTTCTATTTCAGGTGGATGGTGTTTCAATAATGGAAGTCCTGCTATATATAATGTAACAGTAATTCTTAAGCGTGGTATTAACGTCATTGACATTACGCCATTCAGTGGAGATGCACCATTCATAGATAAAATAAAACTGGAAAAGGCTCAGCTTAATGGTCTTGAATTAGAAGCTGAAACAGCGGAGCTGACAGGAACAGGTGTTGTTGTGAATTATGGTACTGCATCAAACAGCGCCCTGGTGAACATGGGATTAAATGCATCCAATAGCATCCGTTTCAATAATCTTTTGGCGAATGAAAGCAAAACCTATTTAGTAGATATTTATTACATAACGGCTGCTGATCGTAATATGCGGATATCAATAAATGGACAGCCATTCGTTACAAAATCATTTATATCCTCCGGGGCATGGTGTTTCAATGGCGGAAGTCCAAAAATAATGACCATGGAGTTGACATTTGTACAGGGCATGAATACAATCAAATTAAGGCCAACTGGTACCGATGCACCATTTGTAGATAAAATCGTTATCAGGGAACAAGCTGCGCCGATAACACAGTCGCTCACCGGCGACAGTTCATCCAAAACTTTCCTGGCTGATGAATTAGAAGAAACGATAATCAAAAAAGAGCTTATGATTTATCCTAATCCGCTTAGGGCGGGTGCTTCGGCTACATTCACCTTAAGAAATTTACCAACTGAGCAGGGTGAAGTATGGATACAAATTACAGACATGACTGGAAGGATCATATTTACTCAAAGGTCTTTACAGAAAAATATACTTGAAATAAATATGATTAAAGGACTAAGCAAAGGCATGTACCTGGTTTCGGTTTTGCAGGGACAGGTAAGAACTACTAAAAAAATAATTGTTCAATAGAAGATTTAAAATCTGGAAAAACACCAAAGGTTCCCCGGCAAAACCGGGAACCTTTTTATTTATCAGGTATATTTTATTTTCAGAATATCGATCAGTTTGAGAACTCCATACCTGTGGCAGAATAAAATCATTATATTTTGAAGATTAGCTTGAGTTTAGTGCCTGGAAAAATAGTTTCTGTTTGGTTAAGGATCATGGCTATTTGCTTTGCTGCTTCGTTATATCGTGGTGCAGACAGGGTATGCAGGTTGATCGTTAGGGTGTTATTTAGATGATCGGGTTTTATATCTGCCATGTTTGGATTATTTGTTTTACCAGCATTCTTTTTTCTTCTTCGCCACGTTTAAAGTAGTTACTTACCAGGTTAGCCAATGCTGTTTCAGCTTTGTAACATATCATCTTTATGGTATTCATTAATAGCTTACTTTCTGTTTTTAATTTATTATAGCGTTTATTATCGGCCATTTGAGCCAGCTTGATTTTGGGCGTTAGTGCTTTTCTTTTTTCCTTTCGCCGTCGTTGTGTGTGTCTCGAATCAATGAAATGGATTGTTATTTGAATGCTGAATAAAAGATGGTCTCTACCTGTCGAGACTGCAAAGGCTGTGCAGACAGCGTATGCAAACCATCCCGCTGAGAGGGCGGGACAGGCTCTAAAGGTGTTGCAATCAAAAGTTGTGGTGCTGAACGTTCAGGTAAAGGTGCTGTACAAACAATATCAGGTAGGTGTAAAGAAGCTGAACATCATGTTCGCTGCTAAATAAAGAAGGCGTTGTCCGAGGTCTTCCGAATTCCGATCGCTATCGGCATCGAACTCAGGCTAAAAAGAGGTCACCGACATCATGCCTTTGCAAAAGTCCCATAGCAGCAAATGTTGGTAAAATTTTAATCATGCTACCTATTGTTCTAAAAACAACTTTTATCCATTAGTTCAAGGTGCCCTTCGGAACATCTTGAACAACTACCTTGTTCGCCTTTGCAGATTTTCTTCATATAATTATTAAAACCCATTCTTCTGGCAACTTCCTCTGCCGGATAAGTTAAATATCGAAACACCCCGACCAACCAAGTAATGAGTAGGAGAGGAAATCTTTATAATTATTAAAAAATTATAAAGCCTAAAACTGAAATTCTTATATATTTGCAGCCCCTTCAAAAAAGGGCGTTTCCTATAAAATGGAAGCAGGGCCTATAGCTCAGTTGGTTAGAGCACCTGACTCATAATCAGGTGGTCCTAGGTTCAAATCCTAGTGGGCCCACTGAAAATCAAGCAGTTATGAAGTAAAATTTGTAGCTGCTTTTTAATTTGCAAGTATTTTGCAAGTAAAATCGGGATAGATGTTTTTGCAGATTTAACTTTCCTTTTCCTTCTTTAACTTAACTCCCAAAATTCATTTAATAGTATAGAAAATCGTAACATTCATGTAAGTCAGTATAGCTAATAAAATCTCCAATGAGCTAGAGCGCATTTATTAGGATCAGAACTATCTATAAGATTAGGGTCATAATGGTAGACGTTCAAGTCCCGTCCGGTCCGCAAAGAGTAAGGATTACAATTTGTAATCCTTACTTTATTTTACTCCACTTTACAGTTACCATGTTGTTTTTCACCATTTTGTAACAACGCCCGGCCTTTTCTTCATCCTATCTTTACAATGATTGACATATTCTTAATCGATTAAAAAAT
>JBBRCW010000387.1:0-5902 GCA_038204535.1 Chitinophagales bacterium
TTGATATGACTCTTACTTGCAGATGCGTAGCATCGACCAGCGTTGTAACAACGGATTTCAATCCGTTGAACAAAATGACAACTGAATTTACGAGAGCCGTAGGTTCGGCACATTTCACATATGGGTCGAGCCGATGGCCCCGGATTGTATCGGGGCCACCATTTGATTGAGCCAATGGCTCTGCCAAACACTATCTGCAATCTCATTTACTTTAGCAAAAGTCCTTTTCCCGTAGATGCGTAGCATCGACCAGCGTTGTAACAACGGATTTCAATCCGTTGAACAAAATGCCATCTGAATTTACGAGAGCCGTAGGTTCGGCACATTTCATTGCAGGTTAATCACGTAAAAATTCTTTGAAGGAATTGTTATCTATGGATAAATCTTTAGAGAGCCAGTTGATGAGGTTTGAGGGCGTATTTCACAAATGGTACTACCCGATGGCACTTTTAATATCTCCCTTTCTTTTTTACCCCGGATTGAAATCCCCCGGAAAAACCGGGGCTACCAAATGGATCGAGCCGATGGCTCTGCCAAAATATTTTCCATTTCATTCGGCAAGTAAAAGGATGTCTGTAAAACAAATTAACTGGCTATATATATTCGGCAAACTGTATTTTAATTTCTAGCGGTTAATCTAATTAGGGGCGCTGCAACCATATCAACGGCTGAATTTCGGCAACGCTATTACTGATTAAAAAAAGTTCTTGACCTGTTGATGCGCAAGTCGCGGAGCATACCCGATTTGGGGCTGATGCTGATGTTGAATGACCGGTATAATCCTATCGGATTTAGATTGATTGACATTTGCCAGCAATGCAGGTCGCGGCTTACCCACATGGAAAGCGTTTGAATTTTCGCCGTCTTAAAATCGTAATACGTATTACCGCCCATTTTCCATTTTTCGGTAAGGCTAAAATCGCCGTTCAGGCTTAGGTTAGAATATACCTGCGTGGTAAGACTGCTGTAACTGCTTACAAATTGCCGGCTGAAGTTTAGCGAATAGGACAATGACAAATTCCAGGGTATATTAAAATCGGTGTACTCTCCCGGGTTGCTTCGCACCATATCTAATTGCCGCTGCTGTTCGTCGCTGCTAAAAAACTCGTCGCGCTCAATTCTTTCTTCCGGCTCTTTGCCGTCCTTACTTTTGCTTTGCAACGAAGTAGAAATGGCGACACTGCCATTGGTTATACTACCCAGGTTAAATTTATTTCGGGTCCACATCAACACATTTTTTCTAAATCCCCGGGAATCTACCTCGTAAGGGTCAAGTGTGGCGTTGGCGGTAATACTTATCTTCTCAAACAAATTGCTTCGCACATACATACTTATTGGCGACAAATTAAAACTGTCGGCCACCAGGTTATATGATCCGCTAAATCCAAAACCGTCCAGCAGCTTCACCTTTCGGGTAGCGCCGGCAGTTGTATCGTTTTTGTCCTTCACTTTCATTTCAAGCGTATTATCTATGCCAAAACTCATACCTCCAAAAGTGCCTTCGCTATAGCTGCCATTAAGGCCGCCGTCAAACTTTGACAGCCGATAATAATTTTGTTTCGTGGAATCGATCTGCAGATCGTAGAAATATTTCTTCATGAAATCTGGCTTATAGTTAACGCTAAACGTTGGCCTTATTTCGTGCCGTATTGCCTGCACCTTACTGTTTTTTCCAAACTGGTAAGTACCAAAAATGCGGGTGCTGGCCGAGATACCAAATTGCATCTGCCTGGCGGTATAAAATCCGCGCTCTATCACCGTATCTACTTTTTTCTTTGCATCACTCCAGCTTCTTGATACCTGCTGCCCATACCATCTTTCTTCGTACGACACACTGGGCGATACCTGTACTGGCCCTAACGAGGGCAACGACAAAGTGATAGGAATGCTATGCGTAGCGCCCCATTGGGTGGTATCCAAAATGCGACGAAGATTAAAAGCAGAATCGTAAAATGATACCTGGTTTTGAATATTTCCGGTATAAGCCAGGCCTAGCTTTTCGTACCATTTGGCTTCGCCAATCTGTTCCTTCTTTTGAAAAGGGTAAAACGTGACGGCGTTAAAGTTTACCGTGGGCAGGTTTAGGTTGATGAGACGGGTAACGTTATTCTGGTTATGGTTGGCGTTTACAGACATGTTGTACTTACCCCGCCAGTCTTTTGTATAATTAATGGATGAACTTAACTGGTTATTAAAATTTACCAGGTTATTGTTGGATACATATTGATTGAATTTTGTGCTGCCTGCATTTACACTGGCCGAAAAATTGGTACCGGGGCGGGCACGGCTATCGCGGCTGTGGTTCCAGTTGATCATATAGCTTTTATTCTGGGTGAACTCTTGCTTAGACAGGCCCGATTGATTTAGAATTTTTGTAGCCTGGTAAGTAAAATTCAAACCGCCGGTATATTTATATCGCTGCAGGTATTTTGAATTCAGATTGAGCGTATACCCCCCATAACTATACAGGTTACTCCTGATGGTAACATCCATATTATCGTTAATCACTTTGTAAAAACCGCCGTTCACCAGGCCAAGGCCAAAATCCTGGTTAGCCTCAAAAGTTGGTGTAAGCACACCCGAATGTCTTCCCCTGTTTAAAGGAAAAATACCAAAAGGAATACCAATGGGAAAAGGCACACCTTCAAACTCGGGAAAAGTAGGTCCGGATACGGCCAGTTTTTTATTAATGATCTTCATCTTGCGTGTTCTGAAAGCGAAATGCGGCGTATCGAGGTTACAGGTTGTAAACCTGCCACGAAAGGCATACAAAACCTCGGGGCTCACCTTTTTTACCGTGTTGGCAAAAACATAGATCTCCCCTTCCTGCAGATAGGTGCTTTTGGTTATTCCTTTTTGAGTTTTTATGTTGAAGATGATCGAATCACTATAACTGGTCATGTCGCCTTGCACCAGCTTTGGCTTTTCCATCGGATTACCGCTGGTGTCAAGAGAGCCATAAGCATACATTAACTGTTTGGTTTGGTCTAGTTTGATGACCGCGGCGTCGATGGCAAGATCGCCGTATTTAGCGCTCCCCTTTCCATATAAAATAAAAATCTGATCCGGTATGTTCAGTACGCCACTGTCTTGTGCAGAATAGGTAACCGGTGCATCTAATGAGTCGGCAGATAGTTTGTATTTAAGCGTATCGGTTACGGATATTAACGACGAACTGTCGTTAAGAGTGGTGTCGCCTTTATTCTTTAATGTGTCTGACGACGATGAAAGTAAGGCTGCTGCATTACGTTTGTTTTTGGTAGTATCGGATGCTTTTTTGGTAGTATCAGAATTAATTTGCTCTGTTCCGGAATTATATTTGTTTGTTTGATACTTTGCGCTTAACGGATGCGTTATTATGAAAACAATAGCAAATATCAATCCGGCTGAAACAATTTTTGCTCTAACTTTACTTTGCTTAATCATACAGTAGTTGGGCAAATTTAGTGTTTTAACGCATAAACGTTATGTGAAGATTACCCCCTAAACAGAATTAGACATGTTGAGAAGTTCATTATCTTTTTTTTTATATTTTTCCATCGTTTTCAGCTTATCATCCTTTAGAACCGATCCCAAAGCTACGGCTCAAAAAAATCCACTTAAAACTATCATTATTGACGCAGGGCATGGCTTGCCCGATGGTGGTGCGCCGGGCAAGTACAGCCACGAATCGCAACTTACACTTGATATTGCTTTAAAGCTGGGAAAAAGATTAGAACAGGTATTGCCCGACAGCAAGATCATTTACACCAGAACAAATGAAAACCTGCCCGAAGGCATGACGGATAAAAATAAAGCCAACCGTTACCGCGCCGACATGGCCAACAAAAACCACGGCGATCTTTTTATTTCTGTACATGTAAACAGTGCCGTTGACCGATACGAACGGCGTGTGGTTGGCGAACGCCAGGAGACCTATTATGTAACCACCGGAAAAGGCAAAAAAAGAAAAAAGACAAAAAAGACACGCACGGTGCCGGTTTACAAATCGTATAAATTGCCTTGCAATCGCAAAGGCACCGAAACTTATATTTGGGCCATCAACAAAAATGACCAGAAAATGGAGTCGGTAGGCTCCAGGGATGCGGATGATGCTTTAGGTGAGGAAGCCGACAGCACCGAAAATTTTTACGATTCACCCGAGGCTAAAATTCTTGCCTCGTTACGTACCAAAAAATACTTTGATAAGAGCCTGCTTGCAGCCAATTTTGTGGAAGAAGAATTTAAAAAAGTAGGCAGGCAAAGCGATGGAGTAAAACAAAGAAATTATGCCGGTATTTGGGTTTTGCAGGCCACCAACATGCCCAGCATATTAGTAGAAACTGGTTTTATTTGCAACGAAGAAGAAGAAGAATACCTGAATAGCGAAAAAGGGCAGAATGAACTAAGCTATGCAATTATGCGGGCTGTGTTGCGCTATAAGCAGGTGCTCGAAAATGAGACTCAAACGGCTGCCCCCGAAAATATACCTGCTACAAATTAATCTTTCACCTAAAACAAAGTCGTTATCTATTAAGTAAACCACTAAAGTTAGAGAGGCAAGGATGAGGAAAAATTTTTTTATTGTTTTAAGTTTATTATTCTACAGTTTTCAGCCAACTCCAGACATTGGTTCAGCGGCAAAAAATCAGAAACCGGGATTAAAACGGATCGTAATTGACGCGGGCCATGGCGGTTACGATGGCGGCGCAAGAGGAAAATTCTCCAACGAAAAAGATGTATCGCTGGCGGTGGCGCTAAAGCTAGGGAAGCGCCTGCAGGAGCAAATGCCCGAAGTAGAAGTCGTTCTTACCCGCACATCCGATATTTATCATAGCCCTGTTACAAAAGCCAATATCGCAAATTACAGCAAGGGAGACCTTTTTGTATCAATACATTGCAATGCGGCACCTGGCATCAGGCACTCAAAAATAACCGGTTATAGAACCAAAGTGTATTATACCGGCAAAGGCAAAAAAAGAAGAAAGCATACCCGTAAAGTACCTATATATAAGAGATGGTCAACGCCCAACCCCGCCAGGGGAACCGAAACATACATTTGGGGAGTGCATAAAACCAGTATGAAGGAAAAGGCCCTGCGCGAAAATGAAGCCTTATACCTTGACAGCGCAACAGCTAATTTTGTAAAAGATTTCGACCCCGACTCCCCCGAAAAAATGATTCTTTATTCATTAAAGACACAGCAATATTTTAACCGGAGCGCAAGTCTCGCCTTACAGGTAGAAGAAGAATTTAAAAAAGTAGGCCGGATCAGCCGCCAGGCACAGCAGCGGCAGATGGGCATCTGGGTTTTACAGGCGGTGGCAATGCCCGGCATTTTAGTTGAAACCGGTTTTATTACCAACCCGCCGGAAGAAATCTATATCAACAGCAATAAAGGACAGAAGGAAATTGTGGAATGCATCATAAAGGCATTGCAAAAATACAAATCATCGCTGGAGGCTGCCGGTAAAAAATAATTGCCGGGCAGCGTACAGAGGACAAATTAATAACAGTCAGACCATATTTAATGGGAACGGCAGCAGACCTGTTTTGCCGACCTTAATCGCTCCATAGGGCGAATGATGTAATCAATTTCTTTGTTTGCCTGGTGATTATTATTTCAAAATGATCCCGTAACACATTTCCTAATCAACGTCAATAACGTGCTGGCAAACCCCTCACAGGCTATAATTATTAATATGAGTGCCTTTGGTTCAGGTGATTATGGCTTACTTTTGCCCCAGCATGAAATTTGCATTCAGTACCTCGCTTACTGAAACATTTAAATAAAGAAATTATACATGAAGATCAGAAATGAAACGAAGGTAGGGGCCCTGACCGCTATCTGCATCACCCTTTTAATACTTGGCTTCAATTTTCTTAAAGGCAAAAACCTGTTTAAAACGGGAAGCTTTTTATA
>JBBRCW010000388.1:0-5900 GCA_038204535.1 Chitinophagales bacterium
TTTTGTAGAAATAATCATTCGGGCATTTCGATAAATGTGTATGGTAAAGGTGAAAAGGAAGCATGGCTGAAAGATGAAATTGAGAAAAGTGGGTTGGCAGGCACCCTTTTCTACCATGGCAGTACGAAAAATATTGAAGAAGCCTTTCGCCAGTCGGCTATCCTGATCCTCACCTCCAGGCACGAATGTTTTCCAACCGTTATACTGGAGGCATTTAGTTTTGGTCTGCCTGTGGTTTCGTACGATTGTCCCACCGGCCCTGCAACCATGTTGGTCAATGGTGAAAATGGATATTTAGTACCCGCCGGAAACGTTCATAAAATGGGCGAAACCATTGTAAGCCTTCTAAACGATGTTGAACATTTAAGGGAAATGAGCAGCCAATCGTTTAAATCTGCCAAAAAATATGCCCCATCCATTGTATTTGGTCATTGGCAAAATTTATTAGCAGGCATCGAACCTATACTACACGTCGGGTAAAAATCCCGTTTTAGACCTATCGTGTGGACACATCTTTTGCATGTGCTTTTTTATTTGAAATCAACCAATGTGATGCTGTAGTAATAGTCCTGAAATAGCTCCATAGGAGCTCCCTGTTTATAGAGCATAGGATCAATCGAGAATACAGGCTCCATAGGAGCCGCCTAAATCAATCAAGACAGGAAGCACCTTCGGAGCTTTAATTCGACACTAACATGGATTTCTATAAACAGGATGCTCCTCTGGAGCAAAAATGACTTTACGAATGTGTCCACACGATAGGTTTTAGAGGGGACAAGTAGTCAATGAATTTTTTGAGCTTTGCTTTATTGCTGCTATGAATCATCGTTGCGTTCGTCCCGATTTTTCATCGGGATACTTTTAGTTCATTATTCAGCAATGCACAAACTTAACAGGCGTAAAGTATAATTAGATTTTTGTTGCCAGTGTTTGGGCTTAGAAATATCATCTGAATTGAAGAAAGTTTTATTTGTTTCCAGTTTCATAGGCCAGGCAAATACCGGAGGTGCCGTTGCATCCAAAAGAAATTTAGAATTGTGCCGGATGATTTTTCCAGACTTAGAGGTCGATGCATTTGGCTTTTCTTTTCCAGGCACCCCGCCAATTGAGAAGGTTAATCTGTTGCCCTCCTATAATGGAAAAGTTCAAACGCTGTTGAATTACCTTTTAGGCTATACGGGAGGCTTGACCGGCAAAAACTTTCAGGGGCTAAAAAAACAGCTTTCGGATAATCAATATTCCAGCGTGTTTTTGGATGGATCATTATTAGGCACGCTGGCCGCTTATATTAAACATCATTATCCGTCTGTTACCATCATCTTATTTTGCCACAATGTAGAATACGATTTTTTTAAGGCTGCCTCCCAATCCAATCGAATGTACTACCTGCTTTTTCTAAAGGCGGCCAGCAGCGAAAAGAAGGCGGTTAAGTCAGCTCATCGCGTTTTGGCTTTTAACAGCCGCGATGCTGGTCGTTTGGTTGAATTGTACAAATTAGCGCCACCGTTGATTTTCCCTATTACACTCAGCGATAGATTTGAATGTGCCCGGATTACAAAGGGTAGTGATGTACCGTTTCAGCTACTTTTTGTAGGGTCGTCGTTTTATGCGAATATAGAAGGCATAAGATGGTTTTGTAAAGAAGTGATGACGAAAGTGAATGTGCATTTGCAGATTGTTGGCAATGGTATGCAGCACCTGGGGGACGAATTATCCTCTTCTAAAATAGCAATAGCAGGCAGCGTTGCCGATCTTGATCCTTATTATTACCAGGCCGATGCGGTAGTTATTCCGATCTTTTCGGGTTCTGGTATGAAGGTGAAGACCGCCGAAGCTTTAATGATGGGTAAAACAGTTTTAGGGTCCGCCGAAGCATGGCAAGGATACGATTTTGACAATAGTGGTGGGTTCCTGTGCTATACAGCTTCTGATTTTATTACTGCTATTAATTCAGTAGCGGCCCGTTCTGGCAAAAAGTTGAATGACAAAGCAAGGGCGTTGTTCCTTGCTCAATATTCTGATCAAAGCCTCCAGTCAAGGGTTGCTGACCTAAAATCAATTTTGTAGCTGAAAATAGATTATCTCCATATTCTCTTTTTACTGGTACCTGTCCTTTTTTTATACTATCTGCTGATATATAAATTGTACGACCGGCTTGAAAAGCTTTTTATCTCCATAATTTTTGGTGGCTTGTATTTTTATGGCGGCATTGGAGCCTCTTCTTACCTGGCGCCGCCCGAATACAGCATTTATTTTCTTCTCTTTCTTTCCACTTTTGTTTTATTCTACCGGTTAAAATTTCCAATAAGTCACAGTCTTCAAAATACCATCCATTATTTAAAGGATAATGGTGTAAGATTATTTGCAGAGGATGGCACCTATGCCTCATTGATGATTTTCGCGTATTTGGGCATTTGCTTCGCTGGTTTAATCTATCCCGAATTTAAGCTGAAAGCCCTAATCTCTCCACCGGCACCGGATGGACTTGAAGCCTTGCTGGCTACCATAGAAGTAAGGGAGCCTGATGTGGCCAGTAAGCTCATCTTTTATCTCAAATTATTATTACTGCCATTTTATTATATCAGCCTCTCCAGGTTTGTAAAAAGGCCATTCGTACTTTTTTTGGCGATCATGGTGCCATTATATTTAGATTATTGCAGCGCCGGTTACATAGGCAGAGGTATGGTGCTGATGAATTTAGGACTTTGGTTTGTAGCGGTTTACTGGTTTAATCCGCGCATTCGACTGCTTATCGGAGGTTTAATGGTGGTGGGTATTCCTGCTATTCTTATCTCGTTTTATGCCTACAGTCTCGCCAGGCTTGGCAGCTCGCTGGATAGTGTAGATAATAAAAGCAACATTATAGAAATGTTGTTTTACGAAGAGGTAAACTTTCCAGATACATTTAAGGAGGTAGTGCGATCGGGTCGGCATGTAGATTTAAAAGGATTTTTTGTTTGGCTTTGTACTTTGCCGATACCTAAATTTTTGCTGGGGGGCGTAAAGGTGCCTGTCTTAAACTATGAGATATCGGAGATTGTTTTAGGAATGTCGCGCTTCGACGATGGATTTTGGGTTAAGCTGACTGGTTATATATCAGAAAGCTATTACATTTTTGGTAAATGGTTTTTTTGGTTAACAGCAATATTGGTTAGCCGTCTTTGCAAAACACTTTTTTTCTTTTTGCGCGATTTTCCGGGTGGTAAGGTGCTGGTAATTTATGTGGCCATATATATTGGGTTTATGTATTCGCGTGCCGGCCTGGGAGCCATCATGCCCACCTTTTCAAATGGCTTTTTGCTTTTGTATGTTTATTTTCTTTTTAAAGTTTATCTCACAAAAAAGATGGTGGTTGCCGGCGCATGATTAAGAAGTACGGATTGTGGGGCGCTTTTTACCTGTTCTTTTGTCTTATAAGAACCAGGCTCTTATTTTCAAAGGCAAGGCTCATCAGGTTCCCCATCGATATAAGGGGAAAAAGGCACATAAGTATTGGGGCGGCATTTACAACTGGCGTAAACTGCAGGCTGGAGGCTTTACCATTGAAATCGGGCCAGGGCCAAATACTAATAATCGGCGAAAATGTGCAATTGAACGACCAGGTGCATATAACTGCCTGCCACAATGTAACCATCGGTAATAATGTGTTAATGGCCAGCAAGGTCTATATTTCTGATGTTAGCCATGGTAGCTATGTGGGCGATCAACCATCTTCGCCGCACGACCCGCCCGCAGACAGGCAGTTGGTAGCGAGCCCGGTTTTTATAGAAGATAATGTATGGCTGGGCGATGGCGTTTGCGTTCTTCCGGGGGTCACGATCGGTTTTGGTTCTATTATCGGGGCAAATGCCGTTGTAAATAGAAGCATCCCTCCATTATCTATTGCGGTGGGCATTCCTGCACGTGTGGTAAAGCAGTTTAACGAAGCAACAAAAGTTTGGGATAAGGTATCATAATGGAAAAATATTTCGATAACATTCTCTTTTATTTGCAGCGCTCCGGAGGCGGGTCGGTGTATTGGGGCGAGCTGATGCGGAGATTTTCGGAGAGGGATGCCGGGGAGTCGCATTTTATTCAACCAAAAGCAACTTCTCAAAACATTGTATTGCCAACACTCGAATTTCAGCGGGTCATGGTTGAAAAATATCTTCCTTTAAGATTGCTTAGGTACTTGCCGCTATCGGTTTCGTTACCGGAAGGCAGTATATTTCATTCTTCTTATTATAGGTACTGCACGCAAAAATCGGTAGCCAATTTTGTAACGGTGCACGACTTTATATATGAGCATTTCCGTTCTGGCCTGGTACGTTCGGTACATAAAAGACAAAAATCGGCCGCCATCCATAATGCCAAAGGAATCGTATGTATTTCAAACAGTACAAAAAAAGATCTCCTTAAATTCTATCCTCATATTAAGTCAAAAGAGATTAAGGTGATTTACAATGGTGTTTCGGAAGACTTTAGTAGATTAACTGAAGATCAGCTAAAGAAATTTGAGTTCTACGGTGAAATGCGTCAAAATAAACATCTGCTGTTTATTGGTCATCGAACATCCTATAAAAACTTCGGCTTCGCTGTAAATGTGGTTGCGGCACTTCCGCACGAATACAAACTAGCTATTGTCGGCAATAAACTGATGCCCGCAGAACTGGATCTTTTGGAAAAGACCCTTAAAGGGAGGTATTTATTTTTAGGAAATATCAATAATACCGGACTAAATTATGCTTATAACCTGGCAGAAGCTTTATTATACCCGTCCAGTTACGAGGGGTTTGGTATTCCTATATTAGAAGCTTATAGAAGCGGCTGTCCGGTGGTGGCCCAAAATATATCGGCTATACCCGAAATTGCAGGCGAATTTAGCCTGCTGGTAGATGGATTGGACAAAGAGGCATTTATTAATCATATAATTAGCCTTCAAAATAGTAATTTGCGCCCTGATTTTACAGAGGCGGCACACGACTGGTCACTTAAATTTTCGTGGGATAACTGTTACAATGAATTGAACGAATTTTATGATTATTGCACAAGAAACTTACAAGAATAATATTTTAATTACAGGGGGCGCTGGATTTATTGGATCTAAACTTGTCAATTTATTATATGCAAAGGGATATAATATAACCGTTTTAGATAACCTAAATCCTCAAATTCATGGTCTTGATCCTGAAATAGACTCTGAGTTATTTAGAAGTTTACCATCGGGGATTACATTCATAAAAGGCTCAGTTACATGTAAGAGCGACTGTATTAGAGCCGTTCAGAATCAGGATATCATTGTTCATCTGGCTGCTGAGACTGGTACAGGCCAGTCGATGTACGAAATTGAGCGGTATACCCATGTTAATGTAATCGGTACTGCTGTTATCCTCGACATCTTAACTAACAATCGCGATCACGCTGTTACAAAGTTTGTTTTAGCATCTTCCCGTTCTATTTATGGTGAAGGAAAATATTTTTCCGGGGATGTAGGAGTTGTTTATCCATCGCATCGCTGTACGGAAGATTTGATAAAGGGTGATTTTGAAGTAAAAATGAACGGTTCAACTGGATCGCTTATTGCCTTGCCTACCGATGAAGACTCCAAAATACATCCTTCTTCCATTTACGGCATCAATAAGCAAACCCAGGAGCAGATGGTTGTTACCATTTGTGAAGCCCTGGGGATTGATTGTATCGCATTGAGGTTTCAAAATGTTTATGGACCGGGCCAGTCATTACGAAATCCTTATACAGGTATTCTGTCCATATTCTCATCGCTTATAAGGCTTGGAGAAACAATTAATATTTTTGAAGATGGAGAAGAAAGCAGAGATTTTATTTATATCGATGATGCTGTTCAATCAATCGTTTTATCAATTGAATCTTCGTTTGAAGGTGTGGATGTTTTTAATGTAGGT
>JBBRCW010000389.1:0-5900 GCA_038204535.1 Chitinophagales bacterium
GAATTTTTAAAGCTGAAGCTAAATGCCGAGCTGGGTGGCAGGTTTGAAAGCCTGACCGACATACCTGCCGACATTGAAAACCTGTTTTTAAAAAATGTTATTGCCTTTGAACATGAACATGCCAATGCCGAAATTAAAACGGTGCATGATGTGTTGGGTAATCCCGAATATGTGAAATCAGCCTTACTAAATGAAAAGGGGCTCAAAGCGGCTTTATATGAATTTGAGAAGCTAATGGAAAAAAATGGCATCGTGGTAGATTACCTGGTTGAATATCCTTTAAGATTGAAGTATGAATTTTTAACCGAAGAACTTTTTCTGCATGAATCGACTATGTTTTCGATGCCGGGCATGACGACGCATTATATTTATGAAGAGTTTCATCCCAACCACGAATACGATATAAACCGGTATTCCGAAGAATTTATTAATCATTGGTTAGGCCAGAATTTTAATGAATATTCCACTGAATTTGGAATGACATTTATTTTGCCGGGAGGATCTGAGATTGACAGAAATGCGGTTTTTCAAAAGTTTCAATGGATTTTTGACAGTTACCAGGAATTTCAGGACCTGGAATATAAAGTTGAAACCATACAATTTACTTTGTCGGAAAACGACAGCGGAACCGGGTGGTCAGAAGGATTTGCCAGCTACAGCGCGCTACAGGAGGATGGGGAGACTATACATTTTGAAGGCAATTTCAGGTTCGAATTTTTAATGAAGGATACCTATTGGTCGATCGTTTACTTTACCTGGCCTGGGTTTTCGTGGTAGAAACACACCCCAAAAATTGCCCGGCAGCTATACTGAGAAGGCCGCCATTTATTCTATAAATTGACATTTCCGCGAAGCATCATTTTTTATTTTCCCGGAGACCCTGGTCATTTTATCTTCTATTGACCGATCGCCTATTTTTGTTTGAATGAATATAGAATCCTCGGAACAAAAAAGGGACACATCTAAAAAGCTGGTGGTGATAGGCGGCGGTGCAGCAGGTTTCTTTTGCGCCGTCAATGCCGCCCGGCTCAACCCCCGGTTAAGCGTTTCTATTATTGAGAAGACCAGTAAATTACTAAGCAAAGTGCGGGTGAGCGGAGGAGGCCGGTGTAATGTAACCCACGCCTGTTTCGAAATATCTTCGCTGGTAAAAAAATATCCACGCGGCACCAATTTCCTAAAAAAGAGTTTTCATCGGTTTAATGTCCAACATACCATCCAATGGTTCCACGAAAGAGGTGTTGAGCTTAAAACCGAGGCGGATGGCAGAATGTTTTCCATCACCGACAGTTCGCAAACCATTATTGATTGCCTTTTAAAAGAAGCCAATAAGTTTGGGGTTGATATACTGATGAACAGGGAGGTGAAGGAAGTAGGAATACGGGAAATAAATATCACTGATAGCCAGCCGGAAGCCGGGAGTGTTGAGCCAGGAGAAAATATTGAAAAGCAGTTTTTGCTTTCGATGGCCAATGGAGAAATCATAGAAGCGGATGATGTGGTTATTGCATGCGGCGGTTATCCTAAATCGACCATGTTTGAATGGCTGACTTTGCTGGGTCATTCTATTGAAACGCCTGTTCCATCGCTGTTTACTTTTAATATGCCCAAAAACCCGGTAACCGCGTTAATGGGTGTAGTGGCCGAAAAGACCAGGGTAAAGATCATTGGTACAAAACTGGAAGAGCAAGGCCCTTTGCTAATTACCCACTGGGGCATGAGCGGGCCTGCAATTCTAAAACTGTCTGCATGGGGCGCCAGGGAATTGGCAAACCGGAATTATCATTTTACCTTAATGGTTAATTGGGTCTCGCAATACAACGAGCAGTCTCTTCGCGATGGCTGGCAGGCGATCAGGAACCAATACGCGGCTCAAAAGATCGGCAATCGCAACCCATTTGCTTTGCCGAATCGTCTTTGGATATTTTTATTAAACGAATGCGGAATAAATGAAGATATCCGCTGGGCCGATTTGCCAGGCAAGGAACAGAATAAACTCATAAAAGTTTTAACTGCCCATGAGTTTGAGGTAAAGGGAAAAACAACCTTTAAGGAGGAATTTGTAACCTGTGGTGGAATTAAGCTTACTGAAGTGGATGCGCAAACAATGCAAAGCAAATTGGTGCCTCATCTCTATTTTGCCGGCGAAATTTTAGATGTGGATGGCGTTACCGGCGGGTTCAATTTTCAACATGCGTGGACCAGCGGCTGGATAGCTGCCAACGCCATCGCCGACAGGCATTCATAGGTTTAGAGATACTGTAAAAAGAAAAAACCTGTAACTGAACGGTACAGGTTTAATATCATCAGCAGAAAAAAATCCTATTGCTTTTTAGTTACCGCCTTGTACCTTTTATCGGGCGTGCCATCTTTTTTCAAAACCACGTCTGGTGAAAGTTTTGCTACTTTGTTTGCCTTAAATCTTTTGTCGGGCGTGCCATCTTTTTTTGTCAGCGGCGCCTGGGCTACCGGTTTAGCTTCGGGTATAGCAGTCGTTTTTTTAGCGTTAACCGCATTTGTTTCAGGTTTGGCGGCAACCTTTGCCGACGTAACTTTCTTCTTTTCAGTTTTGGGATTCGCCTGTTTTGCCTGCCCGTAGCCGGTTGATAAAAACACCACCATGGCAATCAGGATCGCAGAGATTTTTTTCATTTTTTACTTGTTTTTATAAAATAAATTTAAACGGTGTTTTGTAAAGCATTTGTTAGAAAAGTATTCGTTAACCATAGAAATATTGCTGTAGGTGGGGGATTTTATAACGTCCTGGCCGGTACTGTAGCTTGGTTTTGTTTATAAAATTTGATGTTGTGAACTTTTGCCTGGCTTTATTCGTCGAGCCGAAACTGCCGCTGATAGCGTACCGAAGCCGGTTGCAATCCAACGTCGTACCCCACTTGCAAGATACTTTTGTCAGCAGTATTGCTTTTACTCTTACACAATTGTATTCTCAAGTATTTGTATAGCTCTTGTACAATATCCATAATATTTTTTAACTTTTGAATATGTGAGCCCAACTGATTTACCGTGTGCGATTAAATGTCTGTTACTTACAATGCTATCAATACTGTCTTTCACTTCTTTATCAATTGGGCTACTATTTTTTATCTCGGTTTCAAAAGTTGTAGTCCATTTAGGGTCAAATTTATTAAGAACTTCAAGTATTCGTTCCGTCTTACAATTTGTTACGTAAGAAATTTCCTTTTCTACGAACCGCTGAATTTTTAGTGATGCGTTATTTTTAGAATAATCAAGAATCAAAGCCCTTAAAGAATCTTCTATGAAACCAGCAGTCAAAACACATAAATATTTTGACCATTCAACCTGTTCTTGGGGTGTTGGTACTAATGCAACTTTCGCATAAAGATTATCTAGTCGCTGCTTGTGAGCTAAAATTTGAGGTTTCATTAATTATTGTCAGATAATAAATAGTTAGCAAATTCAATTCTTGTCATAAGACTTTTTTTACTTGTTGTTGCACTTTTACTTATAACCCAAAACTCTTCATTACTAATCAACTTTTTGTAGAAGTTTTTAAGTATATCTGTATCATCGCTTTTATTCAATGATACCGTTAAACTCAGTGTTTCGTATAATGGTCGGTTAAAAGATTTATTGTAATAGAAAGCGTCTTTACCGATTGCTTCATGAATACTGCCAAAAGTTGTATAAAAAACGCTCTCGATATCATCTTTTCTAATCATCTCAAAGCTTCTGTTGTGAAGCATAAAACCATTTAAAAATCCGTTGAGATCGCCGGAATAATTATGAAGTTCAAAAGTCAGTGCGATAAATCTCAATATTAATTCTTCATCTTCTAATCTTATATCTTCTTTGTGATACAAAGACTTCCAAATATCACTCTTTGCTAATTGATGTAATAAGTCATTAAAAGCTCCATGATACACAGCACTTCTTATTTCTTGATTTGTAAGAGGGGTTCCAGTAGTATTTAGCCTTTCAAATAAGTAAAAAATACTATCAGATTTCTCGTTTTCTGAAATGATAAGACAGTGTATAATTGTATTATCTAGTGTGAATCTGTCATCAATGAAAAGGTCTTGATAGGTTTTTCCCTCCAACTGTGGAATGACATTTCTTAGTTTAAACATTTTTCCATCTGGAAATCTGCCCTCATAAAAAAATTGGAGAGTTCTTAGTCGCTGTTGCCCATCAATGACTATTAATTTACTCGTGTACTTATCCTTAGCGAGAAAGATTGATGGTACAGGTAGTCCGAGGAGCAATGATTCAATAAATTTAGAAGCTTCCTCTGGTCCCCAAACATATTGTCTTTGAAAATTAGGGAAGATAAACTCCTTTTCCTTCATTCTTTTTACCAAGGAATCGACTGGATAGTCGGCTCCGTAGTAATTCAGGTTATATCTTAAATCAGCAATTGAGTTTTTATCTAATGTGAAATTGTCCTCCATTTTCTTCATGTTTGGTGTTTTTTTTTTCGTATTGCTACTAACAAACATTATTACAGAACGAACCGTCAGCAGGTGTTTACAAATATTAATAGTATCTGCCAATTTGCTCCACAATGCTTTTTTTCATTTCGGGCACATTGATCATACCTTGTTTGCGATACAATATTTTGCCGCCCGGGGCAATCAAAACAGTGTACGGCAGCGCACCCTGCCACTCGGGATCGATCAATTCGATCAGCTTATATTTATCAGTTGAATTAAACAGGTAATTGGCATTGGATGCCTGAATCTTCCTGAGAAAACTATGTGCCTTATCTTTTTTATCAGGCACATCGGCGCTTACAGTAATAAATTCAAACTCACGGTTTCGGTACATACGGTTGATGGTAACAAAATCGGGCAGTTCGTTTACACAGGGGCCGCACCAGGTAGCCCATACATTAATTAAGCGGGTCTTGTCTGTTTTATTAGCCAATAATTTCTTTAACGGACCTTCATCAATAAGATCCAGTTTCACTTCTTCCTTTGCCCAAACCAATGGCGCTTTATCGGCCCAGTCACTTTTTTCTTTCCATTTTACAGAGCAGCCAAAAGTTTTTGTTTTTGGGTTGGATACCGGCAGGCCCGTCAACATTTCGTCAAGCGCCTTCCTGGCATCCTCCGCATTGGCAGACCCGGGCTTTTCTTTTGCATCTAATCTGCCGGTATATTGCAGCATCCGGTTTTGATCGAAAATGAAAATATGCGGCGTTGCAACCGGGCCATACTCGCGACTGGCTTTTTCTGTAACCCCGTCAAATAAATAAGGAAAATTGTAACCTTTGTCTTTAGCCCTCAGTTTCATCTCTTCAAAACTGTCGCCCATATCGCTGTACCCCAACTCGTCTAACGCTACAGCCGAAGGGTAGTTGGGATTAATGGCCACTACCGCAACTCCTTTGCTTTTATAATCTTTGGTAAGCCCGATAATGCGGTCTTCATAAGCCTGCGCGGTAGGGCAGTGGTTACAGGTAAAAACAATAACCAGCGCTTTAGCTTTTGAAAAACTGTTTAGGGTATAGGTTTTGCCATCAATGCCGGGCAAACTGAACGCCGGTGCTTTAGCACCAATTTCAAGCGTTTTTGGGTCGTTGGCAAAGGCGGAAGCATTTACAGGAAACAGACCTGAAAGTGTTGCTATTAGTATTGTAACAAGGTTCGTTTTCATTTTTTAAATATAAAGTAATTGAACGGTTTATAAGCCAGGTGATGTTGTTTGCCCAAAAAGAGTGCATTTCAAATTCCCCCTGCTTAAGACGCAACAAAAGCAGTATACACAAACCATTGCAAATAAATCAGTTGAAGATGGTGTATATATAATTGTCGCATCAAACAAGCGTTCGGGATTGCGAGTGATTAATTTTTGGGGTCCCCAGAAAAGTTCTTTGAAAATGACACAGCCGGCCGCCGGGCTTATACATTCCCCAAAAT
>JBBRCW010000390.1:0-5895 GCA_038204535.1 Chitinophagales bacterium
CAGCTTCTGAAAATCCGCGCTATCGCCATTAAACACATTAAAATCTACCCGGCTTTTTATACCATTTACCCGGCCACGCTCATTATGCTGCCAAATGATCCAGGGTCGATTAATGCGCGGTTTTGTTTTTTCCAGGTAATGCGCCACCCATAAGGGGTAATCATCAAACCCCGTTTGTAAATAACTGGAGTAAAAATTAACATAAGTATAAACAATCGGCTTCACTCCATAATGATCCTCCACCAGCTTCAGCCAGTCCTTTACTTCTTTGCGCATTTTATCGGGCCTGGCGCCGTATAGATGTTCAATATCCAGCACCGGTGGCAGATCGCCAGGCTGCAGCGTAACCGTGCTAATAAAGTTTTTAGCCTGCGCCTTGCCGCTTTTGGTCGCGATAAAAAAGTGGTAAGCCCCCCTGGGTAAGCCCGCCTTTCCGGCATTTGCCCAGTTGCGGCGAAATTGTTTGTCCACATTGCCCAGCCCTTCAGTGGCCTTAATAAAGGCAAAACCAATACGGATATTTTCCACTTCCATGCTCTTAACCGCAGGCCAGTAAATAAAGCTTTGGTGTTTGCTAACATCAATACCATGAATTTCATAGTTTACCGGCATGTCAATGCCAAAAGCGGGGTAGCGAACAAAAGCCGCCTCCTTTACGCGAAATGAAGTGTACCAGACATAGACCACCGCCGCCAGCGTGACAGCAATTATTGGAACCGTAAGCCACCAGATGTATTGAGATTGCTTCTTTTTCTTTTTGGCCATAGAGAAGAGCAAATATAATTCATCGTTTTCCACCGATCACAATCTGCTGCGAGGGATAATTTTAATTAATGTATTTTTTGAAATGATAAGCGTTGACAACAATAGCCATCAACGCGCAACTTTGACAGGATTGGGGCGTTGAACAAATTTAGCCGTTAAGCTGAGCTCGTCTCAGCATCCCCTGGAAAAAATGGGAATGACGTCATCAAGGCTTTGCTGTCATTCAGCAATGATTAGCCTCATCCCCCTTCTCCTTCTCCTCGCGGAGAAGGAGCCGTACAGCCCTCATCCTCCTTCTCCTTCTCCAAGGGGCGAAGGAGCGGTGCTGTAGTTGATTGCCAAACTTCTGATCGTCCATTTTTGGCGGAAGAGCATTTCCGCAGGCAGTCAACGAAATCAATGAACTGATGTAATTCACCATAGTAGCACAAAAGCTAAATCCAAGCGGGTGCCAAAAAGAGCCTGTCCCGTACTTTTAGTCGGGAGGCTGTAATCCTTCTGAGCCTGCCCCGATCTTAATATCGGGGGCTGGCTTTTGGCGCCTACCCCGACTTCTTCGGGGGTTACTTTTTTTTCCACAAAAAAAAGTGACAAAGAACAAATTCACTGCAGTAGCCAAGAGCTTGAACCCACCATTGGTCTATTAGTTTGGCCTTCGATCACTAATTTCAAACTCCGGGGTCCCTGCCACGCACAATACTAATTATAGGAGACCCCATAGGGACAAAAACAAAAACTAACCCTTGTAGTAACTACGATACCAGTCCAGAAAAGCCTTAATGCCATCCTTGATGGAGGTATCTGGTTTATAATTAAGGTCAGCCACTAAATCACTCACATCAGCATAGGTTGCAGGAACATCGCCTGCCTGAATTGGCAAGAAATCTTTTTTTGCTTCAATGCCAAGTTCTTCTTCTATAGATGTTATAAAATCCAACAATTTAACCGGGCTATTGTTTCCTATATTGTAAATCTTATAAGGTGCGTTTGAAGTTGAAGGATCAGGTACTTTGGGATTCCATGCAGGATCTCCTTTAGACGGATTGTCAATAACACGAATAATACCCTGCACAATATCGGCCACAAAAGTAAAATCCCTTACCATATTGCCATGATTAAACACCTGTATGGGTTTGCCTTCTGTAATAGCTTTTGTAAACAGGAACAAAGCCATATCGGGGCGACCCCAGGGTCCGTAAACAGTAAAAAAGCGCAGGCCGGTAGTAGGTATGTTAAACAGGTGGCTATACACATGCGCCATCAGCTCGTTACTTTTTTTGCTGGCGGCATAGAGCGACATGGGATGATCTACATTTTGAGAGGTGGAAAAAGGCACCGCTTCATTAAGCCCATAAACACTTGAGCTGCTGGCATATACCAGGTGTTTAATATTATGATGACGGGCATTTTCCAGAATATTGGTAAAGCCAACAATGTTACTGTCGATGTATGCCTGCGGATTGGTAAGGCTGTACCGTACACCAGCCTGGGCGGCGAGGTTCACAACTACATCAAATTGTTGTTCGGCAAACAGCTTTTCCAGGTTAGGCTTGTCTTCCAGTTGTAGCTTAATGAACGAATAGGATGGGTTCGTGGTGCTCGTTGTCAAGTTATTGTACGCCAGATCCCTCGCATTTATGCCGTACAACTGCAGCCGGTCGTATTTCAGGTTTATATCGTAATAATCGTTGATAGCATCCAACCCTACAACCTGCTCGCCACGTTCTAACAATGCCGCTGCCAAATGAAAGCCAATAAAACCGGCAGTTCCGGTTACCAAAATTTTCATGAAAACGAATTTTAAGGTGCAAAGGAAAGAAAAAAGGTGGGATATGTTATCGATGCTCTAAAGTAAACGAATGGTAACCAAGGTTATTGAAAATATTTAAAGACAGGAAACCTATTATCTTCCTTTTTTGCTCAACACTTTTTAAGTACAAACTTGACGCTTATTTTAACAAAATAGGAAACTATTTCACATCTGCTGTACTAAGGGGATCGTGACTCTGGAAACCCTGGTTAAACTTCAAAACCTGCTGAATATTCCTTTGCTTGCCACCTATAATGAAAGCGGCCTAAATAAATCGGAGGAAATGTTTTTTACCATTGAGAAAAAAATAGAACGAAAAGAAGAGGTGGATAGTCGGCGATGATGCGTTTAACTATGGAGGCATTGGTATGGTTATAGGCCACGAAATAACCCATGCATTTGACGACCAGGGCGCACAGTTTGATAAAGAAGGAAACGTAAAAAACTGGTGGACGAAAGAAGACTATGCAAAATTTAAAGCCAAAACACAACAGGTAATTGACTTGTATAGTACGTTCACTGTGCTGGATACGGTACATGTAAAAGGCGCGATGACAGTGGGTGAAAATACAGCCGATATAGGCGGCGTTGCCATTGCGTACGATGCTTTTAAACTAACCAAACAAGGCGCAGATACAGCAAAGCTGGGCGGCTATACGCCCGATCAGCGGTTCTTTACCTCCGTTGCCCTTATTTGGCGGGTAAAAATGAAAGAGGAGTTTCTGCGTTTGTGGATCAACAATAACCCACACTCACCGCCCATTTGGCGTGTAAACAGCCCGCTAATGAATAACCCACTTTTATACAGCGTTTGGTGTAAAGCCCGGCTAGAGTTTGTATTTAGCTGAGGAGAAGAGGGTACATATTTGGTAGGGGAGGGCGTTGCTCTATTACGCCTGTGCCGTTAACACCAGGAATGACCTAAACGTTTTATAGACAAAGGTCAGCAACCTCATGGCTTTACAAGCGAGACGAATATTTTACAACTTATCCTCGTTAGCTCCTTTGTATGCTAATTAATTTAAGCCGTAACTTTATTTGATGAAAGAATATGCTCAATACATCTCTATCAATCCCGATATTAGGTTTGGCAAACCTTGCATTACAGGAACTCGTATTGCCGTTAGCGATATGCTGTCATGGCTTGCTTCTGATATGTCTCACCAGGAAATTCTGGAAGATTATCCTTTAATAAAAAAGGAACATATAAAGGCGGCGCTGTTATTTGCCGCTAACCGGGAAGCAATGGTAAAAATTATTGCAGGATGAAATTGCTGCTTGATGCAAACTTATACTGGCGTATGATGCCAATACTTGAGCAGAATTTTACAGCATGCTTTCATGTTGATCATTTAGACGAGTTAATGGTACCTGCAAAAGATTCGGCGATTTGGAAATATGCCAGTGAACATGATTTGATTATAGTTACTAATGATGAAGACTATGTCGATCTTATTAATCTGCGCGGATTTCCGCCTAAAGTAGTGTTACTTAAAACTGGTAATCAAAGTCGTTTGTTTATTGCAAATCTTTTAATCCAACGAAAAGAAGATATTAAAACTCTGGAAGATTCAACAGAAAGTGGGTTGTTAGAAATTGTTAGTAAAGCATAATTTCTTCCTCTTCCCAAGATCAATAGGTCGTTTTAATCATGTCTTCAATTCTGCCCGTAGTTGTTTGGGTGGCTTAGGAGAAGAGAGTTCATATTTGGTAGGGGTGGCGAGATTACCTGGTTACCGTATTGGTGTTGGTTTTGTAAAAGACCAGCACCAATTTTATTTACGTTCGGTTGAGGGTTCGAATGCAACTGTTTCGGAAACGATTTTGATGGTGAACGCACTTACCAATGTTAAAATCATAAGAAATAAAAAACTTACTTTTACTCATGCTTTTACAATTAGAAAATACCAGCCAGGAAGAGGTAACTAAACTGCTGGCCTTTGCACAGCAAAATCATCTAAAATTATCATTGAAAGATAATACCAATCAACACCATCTCCCTGGCAAACCATTAACTGAAGTCCAACTAACCAGTTTAATAGAGAGTAGTCGCAAAAGCGGAATGATTACCATGCACAAGGCGCACCAGACCATCCGCAATAGCTACAATGGTTATTAACTACACGAACGATGCATTTGCATCACTCATACACCTGGTAAATTTTATTGAGGATACAAACACAATCGGAGGGTGGCTCTCCCGCTTTGAAGATTTCTTAAAGGAAAGATTAAAAAATCCAAAGCATATTAAACTATGCAATAACATCACTTTCAACTGACTTAATCTTAGATGTATCTATTTCAACGATTGGCTGATTGCATTTTCAGTTTACGAAGACTTTATATTAATCGAAGCAATTTTGCATAAATCGAGAATAACTGATTAACAGTTTTTTACAACTATCTAACTATCCAAATTTAACGATAATGGAAAAGTAAGCTTGCTGGAAGCAAAGCTAAAAGTGACAATGGAATTTGATAAGTATCGGGTAATTCAAGACCGGCAATATGAAAGTGACTTTGATAAAGAAAAAAAAAAATTGAAAGAGAAGTAGTAAAGGGAAAGGTATATTGGAGAAAATAAACTGGTAAAATGAAAGAAGAATTTCTGCGTTTGTGGACCAACAACAACCTGCACACAACTTCAGTGAAAACTTTCTAGCTTCCCGGAAGAGTACAAGTATTCATCATTTAGATATTACGAGTTTGGGGAAACCATTTTTGAGTTTTTGACCCATTATGAGGGATGATGTGGCTAGTTGGAGGAATAATATAACTTGCGCCTACCGTCGATGGTGTTGTCACAAACGGCAGCAGGGTAAACGATTCATCCCTGGGTCATTGTTTATCTGTGCTCACGCTACGGTTGCAGGTGACAACACCTTGCAACGGCGACGCTGCAAGGAACACCAAAAAGGGCAAACAAGGGCAGAATTCCTGTTGTCCTCTTCACTTTTACTTACATTTGAAATTATTTGAGCAAAATTATTTTATGTTGGCAACAGCATTACGAAGCAAAATTATTGACAGTTTAAATCATCAGGGCTTTTCAGTCAATGGTCATGTTGAGCCATTGCAATTCAACAAAGATGCTTACCGAAAGATTCATGACTTTTCTAAGAAGGAACAAATTATTTTACAGAAAAATTTTGTTGAAGAAGGTTTTGAAACAGTCAGTAAATATTTGGTCAATGGAAAAGATATTCACCCTGCTGAAATAGAATTGGAGTTTCGTATGATTGAAGAAGGAACAGAAGAGCATAAAATTTTTCGTTGGTGGAATCTTGTTTGGTGGAGTGTCCCGTATCAACGGGCATATG
>JBBRCW010000391.1:0-5828 GCA_038204535.1 Chitinophagales bacterium
GTATCGGTTTGCAGACTCCAGTAATCAGATAATTGTAATGACGGATCGCGGTACATTTCTGCATCCAGCCTGCCATTGTTCACTTCGCCCCAAAATTCAATAAAATCAGATGAACCAAGCGACCCGGAGGATTTGGAGATATAAACAGGGATCTCGTCGCCATCTCTCCATAATTGAAAATGTTCCGAAGGCGTGCCGCCCATGCCCGCTGCAGCAATTGTAGAATAAGGTATTCTAACCATTCCTTTTTTTAATATTGCATTGCCATTGACTGCATCGGTGCCAAAGCTACCCACTTTAAATTTGTAATATGTTTTACCATAGTCTATCCATTCGTTATGATAAGTTTGTGAAAACGAGTTGTTTATAAAAAGAAAAAGAAGGGCAACTACTAAAAACTGGCGCATAAACATAAAATATTGTGTGTCTTGTTAGTTATTGTAACGAAGAAACGTCTGAATGTATTATATATATCTTATCACAAAACCACATTAATGTTTTTGTGAAAGTATGACCGGTGTAAAAGTAACCTGAATTTTTGATGAAATCCGCCACCCTGCTGCAAAAGATCATTTGGGTAGTCTCTAATTTTTTGCACATTATTTAAATATTAAATTCCAGTCTTTTTTGTGCGATTTGAAGGAATTACGCTGTTAGTTTTTTAAACAAGACACCTGCTTTCTTCAATGAAATATTCTGCTTTACATTTGCCCAAATTTTTCTAATAGATGAACCTGATTGAAGATTTAAGCTGGAGGGGCATGATACAGGATATTATGCCTGGCACCGACGAACAGTTAAAAAAAGAAATGACCACGGCTTATATTGGATTTGACCCTACTGCCGACAGTTTGCATATAGGAAGCCTTGTGCCTATTTTATTATTGGTGCACTTGCAGAAGGCGGGCCATAAGCCGGTAGCTTTAGTGGGCGGCGCAACGGGTATGGTGGGCGACCCAAGCGGAAAGAGCGAAGAAAGGCAGATGCTAAGTGAAGACATTTTACAGAAAAATGTGGCTGGCGTAAAAATGCAGCTTGAAAAATACCTTGATTTTGACCCGGCTATACCCAATGCGGCCGAAATGGCCAACAACTATGATTGGTTTAAATCGTTCACATTTTTGGATTTCATAAAAGAAGTAGGTAAGCATATTACAGTCAATTATATGATGGCCAAAGACAGTGTAAAAAAGAGGCTTGAGGGTGATGCTGGCATGAGTTTTACCGAATTCACCTATCAATTAGTACAAGGCTTCGACTTTTATTATTTGTTTACCCACAAAAATTGTAAGCTGCAAATGGGCGGCAGCGACCAATGGGGCAATATTGTAACGGGGACCGAATTGATAAGAAGAAAAGGGGGTGGCGAAGCATTTGCCTTTACCTGCCCTTTAATTACAAAAACCGATGGCGGCAAGTTTGGCAAATCGGAGAAAGGCAATATTTGGCTGGATGCCAATAAGACAAGCCCATACCAGTTTTACCAGTTTTGGCTAAACGCTACCGATGCCGATGCGGAGAAATGGATAAAGATCTTTACTCTTTTACCGCACATCGAAATTGACGCGATACTGGCAAAGCATGCGGATGCGCCGCACATAAGGATATTGCAGAAAAAACTAGCGGAGGAAGTAACCACATTCGTTCATAGCCGCGAAGATTTTGAATTTGCTGTAAAAGCATCTGAAATACTTTTCGGAAATGCCACCGCCGAAACATTGGCTTCGCTGGACGAAAGCCAGTTGTTGCAGGTAATGGAAGGAGTGCCCGCATCGCAGATAGAAAAACAGCAGTTAGCCGATGGTTATGATTTGCTCAATTTTCTTACAGAAACCAATATTTTTCCAAGTAAAGGCGACGCCCGTAAAATGTGGCAATCCGGCGGAATTGGTTTGAACAAAGAAAAAATAGGAACCGACAAAACACATATTCATACAACTGACCTTTTGCAGGGCAAATACCTGTTGGTGCAAAAAGGCAAGAAAAATTATTTTCTGGTAAAAGCCTTATAGAGAATGGCAAACGCTATATAAGCTATCACGAAAGCCAAATTATGAGAAAGGTCTATTTTATTGCCGGATTAGGAGCCAACAAAAGGGCATTTGAGTTTCTTGAGCTCAGTTGGTGCCAGCCGGTATTCTTAGACTGGATAGCGCCTTTAAAAGAAGAAAGCCTTGCAGAATATGCATTGCGCCTGCGACAGGATATAAAAGAGGATCACCCGGTAATTGTAGGTGTTTCTTTTGGGGGAATGCTCACTACCGAAATGGCCAAGGCCGATCCACTGGTGAAAGCCATCATTATTTCAAGTAACAAAACTGCTGCTGAGTTTCCAGGTTATTTGCGTATGTGGAAGCATTTGCCGGTTTACAAATGGGTTTCGCCCCGCGTCATAAAAATGACCGGGCATCTTACAAAAAGTTTAATTGGCCCTGCGGGAAGATTGCAGAAGCAAACTTTTAATAAAATTTTGAGCGAAACAGATCCATTATTTACCGCCTGGGCTATTGATGCTATTTTGCATTGGCAAAACACCCAGGTGCCGCCAAATCTCACCCACATTCATGGTTCGGCAGACAGGTTGCTGCCCATGTTTTTTACCAAACCACATCATGTGGTAAATAAAGGCAAGCATATTATGATTATGGACAAGGCTGGCGAAATTTCTGTGCTTCTCAGAAAATTGATCGTGGAAACTAAAAACGAAGCCATCAATTAACAGCCTTCGGGTAAAGGCATGAAATAGAATAAACAAACCGGGCCATTCATTACTTACTGTCTTTTACTGCGGTGGTCATGGTGAGTTGTGAGTTGTGAGTAGTGAGTAGTGAGTAGTGAGTTGTGAGTTGTGAGTAGGGAGGGTCTTTCATTATTTCATATCTTTTACTACCCGCCAAATTTCGTTTGCAATTAACCGGTTAATATTTACCTGGGGTATTGAGATGCCTGCACTTTCGCCTATAAATGTGTTAGCCAGTTTTTCAATATCAATGATAGGAGCATCGTGGTTTTTGCTAATTTCCCTTATTGCGGCACCATAAAAAGCTAATTCGGCCTGCATCTCTGTAGAAAAACCTGGCTTTAATAAAGCCGATGGGGTGCAAAGTATTGCCCGGGTATTGGTTAAATATAATTTTTCCAGAATAGCATGATAGGTATTGATAAACGTATTCAGGTCTGTACCCGAATTATCATTATAGTGGCCCCAAACATCTTGTACACCCGCATAAATAACTACTATGTTGGCGTCTTTGATCAATACATTGGTTTGTAACCTATTTGCCAGGTCTGTTATTTTATCTCCGCTTTTTATAGATTGTATTACCAGGTAATCATCTTCAACACCTATTTCTTTCATATTGTCGTCGAACCATGCCAGGTAACCGCCCGGCCGGGTATCCAGGTCGTTGATCGTATCACCAAAAAAAATAATTTTCTTTCTCTTTTTTGCCAGGTTTAATGACATAATGAGCATACAAAAAACAAAAAGCGCTATCAGTAATAAATCGGTGGTCATACATTATAAAAATAGGACGTTACCATTTGCTGAAATATAGGTGGTAAAAAAAAATCCCGCCACACAAGTGGGGCGGGATGTAAGTTTTTTGTTTTCCTGTTTAGCCTTTATGGTCTTTCAAAGGAGGTTGGAGAACAATTAAACCCTGGTTTTTTCATCAATGTTGGATTAAGAGGCGTTTTTTCTAGAATGATAATTGGAAGTCTTTCTTTAGTATTGGATTTCTTTGACAAAGATATTTAGTGTGGGATTAACAATTATCCCCGAAAAGGTTTTTCCCATGCCCATAAAAGACAATCTTTTAAATTTATGACGATTGTCATGCAAAAAACGGGGAATGTAATTATGCATTTTACCGCTGCCTTAAAGAAATTCGCAAGTCAATGAAATTTGCAAATCATCCATTAAAAATACGCCGGTAAGGCATTGTCAACCCTTTGCTACATGCTATTATGCCTTTCAAGGCCTATCTTTACCAGCACTAAAAAAAGACTAGTTATGCTGAAAGTAGGTGTATTTGGGGTAGGACATTTAGGAAAATTTCATTTGAATAACTGGCAGGAGATGGAGGGCATACAATTGACTGGTTTTTATGACCCGATGGGCTCTAATGCTGAAGAGGTAGCCGACAAATATCATTTGAAGCGCTTTACTGATGTTGATCAATTACTGGATGCCTGCGATGCAATAGATGTAATAGCGCCTACCGATCAGCATTTTTTAATTTGTGAAAAAGCCATTCGAAAGGGAAAACATGTTTTTGTAGAAAAACCTTTGGCCAATACCATGGATGAAGGGCGTTTGCTGGTGAGCATGGCAAAAGAAGCCGGTATTAAAATGCAGGTGGGTCATGTTGAACGGTTTAATCCCGCATTTTTGGCAATTAAAGACATGAAATTAAATCCCATGTTTATTGAGGTGCACCGTTTGGCCCAGTTTAACCCCAGAGGTACCGAAGTGAGCGTTATTCTCGATCTGATGATACACGACATTGATATTATTTTGAGTATCATGAACAGCGATGTAAAAAATATTTCGGCCAGCGGCGTGGCTGTTTTAACCGATACGCCCGATATAGCCAACGTGCGTATGGAGTTTAACAATGGATGTGTGGCCAACCTGACCAGCAGCCGCATAAGCATGAAAAGAATGCGGAAAATGCGTTTGTTTCAAAAAGACAGCTATATAGGTATTGACTTTTTAGAAAAGAAGACTGAGATCATAAAGCTGAAAACTCCCGACGATACCAATGTTTTTTCTTTTGATATTGAAACCCATAATGGCAAAAAAACGATTGCCGTGGCTAACCCGGTTATTCAATCAGTAAATGCCATAAAATTAGAACTGGAGTCATTTGTCGACTCAATTATGAACAATAAGCCCACCGTTGTTAGCGAGATAGATGGGTTCTTAGCCATGGAAGTTGCCCACCAGATTTTAGAGAAAATTAAGCATGCCAAATCAAAGGCCTAACGTTTTTACCTTGCCAGGAGTAAAGCCTATCCATATAAATTGGTATGTTTTAAGCGATGCGTTTGCATCGGCCGTGGCCTGGCTGCTTTTTGCCATGGTAAGAAAGAGCCTGTTGCACGAGTATTATGACGGTCTTTTCCACGGAATTTTATCAGACACTTACTACCAGGTATCTATCATTCTTATGCCGGTTTATTGGGTCATGCTTTTTTCGCTTACGGGCAGTTACCAGCAATCGCTTTATCGAAAATCGAGATTAAATGAATTTACCAACACATTTGTAATTTGCCTGGTAGGTTGCCTTATTGTTTTTTTTACACTCATATTAGATGACACCACTAAAATATACACCTATTACTACGAGGCATTTTTTGGTTTCTTTTTAATTCAGTTTGGATTAACCTTTTTAGGAAGGGCACTCATTTTACGCCGGGTTAAAAACCATTTATTTAAAGGGTTCGTACGTTTAAACACGCTGATTGTTGGTAATAACCCAGGTGCGGTTAAGGTATATAACGAAGTGCAGAAAAATTTTCAGGCGCTTGGCTACCATATGACCGGTTTTATAAATACGAAAGCCACCAAAAATGGCTTGGCTAAATGGATAAAATGCCTGGGAAACCTGGATGAGCTTGAAGCAGTGACCGATCAGCAGGCCATTAAATTGGTTATAATTGCCCTCGACACTAATGATAATTACCTAAAGGAAGAAATCTTGAGCAGGCTTAGCGAAAAGGATGTGGAAGTTAAAATGGTTCCCAATAAGCTGGATATTTTAGCCGGTTCGGTTAAAGCCAGTAATGTTTTGGGGGCCATGCTCATTGATATTCATACGGGT
>JBBRCW010000392.1:0-5823 GCA_038204535.1 Chitinophagales bacterium
AAAGTGGAGTTTAACCACCCCTGATTTTATGCTGCGCATAAAATCGGTCCCCTCCTTGAAAAGGCGGGGAAACTTTACAAGTCTGTAGCAAGGCGCCATTATCCTCACCTATTATCATAAATTCTTTCATTACAAAAAGCCCTATTAATCAATTTGTTCTAAAATGTGTCAATGGCAGGGACGAGGGATCCTTTTCTTACCTGTTACTGGCCACTCAATAATTTATCATTCATTTTTTACTGCATTGTTTCGCAGCGCTTCCATTTCGGCTATGGTAGGCCGTAACCGCTTTTTCGATTTATTAAATACCATTATACCGTTTTGCTGTCCCTGGCGCAACAGCTGCTGTTCTTCTGTTGGTAATTGATAAACCCGCTGGCATTCCGGTGTGCAGCAGCCATTGTACTTTTTAGCACATTCGGCGCACTGAATAAAAAGTAAATGGCAGGCATCGTTGCTACAATTGGTATGTGCATCGGCGGGTTTACCGCACTGGTGGCATTTGGCTATCACTTCATCAGTTATTCTTTCGCCTAAACGATTATCAAACACAAAATTCTTGCCCTTAAAAGTGCTTGCCAAACCCTCTTTTTCAATCTGGCGTGCATAATTAATAATACCGCCTTCAAGGTGAAAAACATTGTTGAAGCCATTATGCAGCATAAAGGCGCTTGCTTTTTCGCAACGAATGCCGCCGGTGCAATACATAATAATATTTTTGTCCTTCTGGTCTATTAGCATATCCACCGCCATGGGTAACTGGTCGCGAAAGGTATCGGAGGGAATTTCAATCGCCTTTTCAAAATGACCTACTTCATATTCATAATGGTTACGCATGTCAACCACAATAGTCTGTGGGTCCTTTAAAAATTCATTCATTTCAACGGCATTCACATATTTACCTTTCTTACTCATATCAAAGGCAGGATCTGAAATACCGTCGGCAACAATTTTCTCCCTGACTTTAATTTTTAATACCCAGAAAGATTTACCATCGTCATCCACGGCAATATTCAAGCGAATACCATTTAAGAAATCGAACGTATATAAAAATTGTTGAAAGGCGTCGAAATTACCGGCTGGCACGCTTACCTGGGCGTTAATGCCTTCGTGCGCCACATAAATTCGTCCAAAAACTTTTAAAGGATCCAAACCTTTATATAACGAATCTCTAAACTCCTGCGGATTTTGAATGGGGTGATACTGGTAAAAACTCACAGTTGTGCGGGGTTCAGTTTCCTGCATCAACAATTGCTTGAGTTCCTTTTGAGAAACCCGGTTGTGTAATAACGGCATAAAATAATTTTAGACATCGATTTGAATAACTATCTCCCACTCCCCCTCAATAAACTGGGCATGACATACAGGTATTCACTCAATGTTCCATTAATGTTGGACCCACTTGCAGGGTGGGCAAAATTGCGACGCAAATATAAGTGATCGAAAAAAAACAAAACCAATTGGAAGTATTTCGGAAAGCTTTAATAAAAAAATTTCGAAGTTGAAATGGAGGTTAAAAAAATAATCAATTGAAGGTTTATCGGGTTATATTTTTTACAGTAAAGCGGATTCCGGAAGTTTGCCCGCCTTTACTTTTGAATGATTGTACAAAGTCAATCCGGCCAATCTTCAAAATGTTTTCAAGTCCGACAAAAAATTCGCCATACGCTGTTCCGCTGTTAATATAAAGGAAGTTGTTGCCCGTCAATAAAAACCAATTCAGCTTTTTAAACAGCGGGATCTTATTTGTGAGAAATCCGTTCAGGTGATATTCCAAATGCTCTTCGGCATACACTTTTGACGAATTGCTATAAATATAATAGGGCATTAACTGAAAACTTTGCAGAAAAGTTGTGGTAACACTAAACTGGTTGGCCAGGTAATGATTGTAGTCCATCAGGTAAGCTTTCTTGTCAGAAAAAAAGCCCCCTGCAACCAGGTTGTAACTAAACCGGCCCGCCAGTTTCGCATTAATGTCGTGCGACAAGCTGAATTTCCATTTTGAATAATTGACATCGCTTCCGAACAAACCATTAATTCCATGCGAATATGAACCTGCAAAAACCGGGTATGTTGAGCGCAACATAATTTTTCGATCAGGAAACTCAATATATTTTGCCCCTGGTTGCCATCTAAAGCCAAAAGTTGCTATAGCCGCCTGGTGAGGCGTAAATGTTAGATTGGGAGAGAAAGCCATTCCATCAACTTTTCGCCAGGCGTAGTTTGTGGTGTTATCGAGCGGCCTGCGGTCCTGGTATTCAAAACCTGCATGAACGGTCACTCCTTCGCCCAGCCCTTTCGAAAAATTGATAATTCCTGTGGCGGCCTCGTATAACTTTAAATAATTGAGTGTATACAAAAGTGTATTGACAGTATTGCTAAACTCGCTGATGGGCTCGCGGTTATCAAACTGAAAGACCCGTCGTCCGCCCAGTACCGAAACAGAACTGCGGTAGGTTCTTCCAAAATCATACCTGACCAGCATGTTCGGATTAAAGTGGCCATTACTGAACCCATACCTCAATTGCGGGTTGATAGTTAACCGATCCCTTTTCTGTCTGTCCCATTTTTTTACGTAGGTGGGTTCAATCGACAAGACCAATCCTTCCATCGTATTAAAATTTACCAGGTCAATCAAACTATTGATGGAAACCGTAAAATTGTTTTTTTCTTTGCTAAAAGTTTTGCCGTTAAATAACAATTCAGAAAATTCAATCTTGTTACGCACTCTGTCCAATGAGTCGAGAAACCGGGGATCTTTTCGAAGCTGCTCAAGGCTGTCTTTCTTTCTATAATCATTAATTTCCACTGCAATCAAGGGCACAGGTCTTACGCTATCCCAATAGGCCGGCGACTTTTTATTTGAGCTATCTGCAAATTGCAAAATGGTGCTATTAAAGAATTTTTTTGAAAATGAAGGGTTGAGATCGTATTGGTCGTACAACTGAACAAAACTGCCGTACGCTTCGAACCCCAGAAATTTGACCGACGGATGAATAGTTTGCTGTTTAATTACCCAGCTACCCTTCAGGGGAACATACAACTGTTCTATCACCAGTGTATCGGCAAATTGCATTTGGTTTTTCTTAAATAGCGACAATTGCAAACTATGAATTCTCCATTCTTCTTCAATAATATTGATGTGGCCGTTAAATAAAGGTTCGTATAACTTTTTTGGCGACACCATTATTCTATTGATCATTCGGCCATTTTCGAAAAACGTTCCTTCAAACTTATACTTATAAAAGTTTAACGCATTATCTGCTATTGGGGAAATAAACCCGCGAGGGTTTAGCCGGGCAAGATCTATATTGTTTTGATAAAAAGAAATGATCTGTGGGTTGCTAAATCCAAAACCATCGCTTTGGCCGCTTACTTTGGTAGATATGACCTGCACTTTTTCATCGGGCCTTTTAACCGAATACTTTGCAACGGTTTCAGACAAAAAGATCACTTTACGTTTACTGGTATCCCCATCTTCAAAATCAACTTTTTGTCCCAGTACTCTTTTGGGATAATCGCGTAAACGAAACAATCCTTTTATATAAACTTCTGCAGAAAAATTGTTTAGCTCGTTTTCATAATAACTTCTTTTGGCAATTGTGTTCCTGATTATTTCGTATGCCGGGTCTTCGCCGTTTCTAACAGTCACGTTACCCAGGTTGTACTGCTGTTCGGTTAATATAAAATCAATATAGAAATCCTGCTTATTGATTTCAATGCTTCGCTCTTCGCTTTTATAGCCTACATGCTGTACCATTACATCATATTTTCCTTTTCGTAATGGCAAGCTGAAAAAACCCGCGCTATTAGCCGAGGTTCCGGTAGAAGTGCCTTTAATAATGATAGAAGAAAAGGCAAGCGGATTGTTCTTATTGTCTTTTACCTGGCCCGATAAAACAACATCCTGCCCTAAAAGATTTAAGGTGATAGAACCCATTATAAATAAACATACCCAACGTTTCATACAATATTTTTAAATAACCTGACATGATTGGGCATGAACAAACCTTCTGCAGCGTTACATATTTTCCTGAATATAAGTGAAGTCAACCGTTCATATTCAAGGCCAAAACTAAAAAACCAGTCCCCTGTCTGCCAATAAAATTGCGGGAAAACTTTAATACATTCAAATACGTGTCTTAAGGCGCTAAAGTTTCATCAGATCATTTTTCGGGCAAGGCTTCCTGATAATGCCGCACTGCCTGCTACCAGGCCACCTATAAATGCAGACAGCAACAGCAAAGCAATATAGCTACCTCCAAGCGGTAATAATTGCGCTACTTTGGCCGAGAGTATGTGGTGGTTGGCCACATCCATAATAGTTGCTTGTATTCCCCATAAAAGAAACAATGAAACAAAACCGCTTATAAATGCTAAACCTGCCTTTTGCGGTACAAGGGCAGCCACCAGGAAAGAAGTAACAGCAATGATCCACCAGGGAAAAAATAACGAGCCCGCAAAACCCAGTAACGCTGTTAATAAAAGTGCCACTATAAATTTCATGTATTGTTTTTAGCTTTTTGAAAAAGTTACAGACCATTTCATTTTATCAGACCGGCTCGCTGTTTCACGATCTATAAATAATAATTTGTAATACTTTCCCGCTACCCACGTATCGACAAAAGTATCGTAATATTTACTGCCTGGGTTCCCGCTTTGGCCGCCCGGATATACCGCATATGCATCAATATTTTCGGTTAGCGAAACGATCATTCTCCAGCTGGGCCCATGATCTTTTTTTGTCGCGTTAATGATATGCTCTCCTCCTCCAATGGGCAAATGCAACCTGCTGAATGCGGGTATAGAAAGCAGGTGCCGAACACCGGTCTCTTTATAATCGGCCCAGGCTAACAGGTTTTCGGCTTTTAGTTTAGTCAATGTACTGGTGGACTCTTTCAACGATAACATTACCATGTCGCCAATAGTTTCTTTGCCAGGGGTTCTAACGTCATCCGCAAATTTATAGGCACTGTCTTTCAATAAACTTTCAACCAATGTTCCTTCATTAGGCCATTCCAACGGAAGCGTTGATTGTGCAAACTCATCTCCCCAGATTGCTTTTTCAAGGTCGTCCCACCATATTTTAAATACGGTAGCCCCTGTTTCGCCTGCATCGTTTCTCAGGTTCCATTCTTTTAATAGGTTTACAATTGCCGATTCGTTTTCGTTTAGCTGGCTTTCATTAATATTTTTAAGCAAAACGGGCCGGGCGAACTCAGCAAAAATATTAAAATTGTCTGTTTGCATTTGCTGCATATCCGCCACCGTAATATTATTCATTTCGGTCAGCTTGCGGTTAATGATAAGGCCCCTGTGTTCGGGAAAGTTACCCCCAAGATAATAGGGAAAGGCCTTGTCGGCCACTACCTGGTTGGCGCTGCTTACAAAACCACGTGTTGGGTTTAGCATCATTGGATTTTCGCTGTTTGGTATCATTCCCTGCCATCGATAACTGCTGTCAAAACCCGGCATTACAAAATCACCCTGGTGCAACCATTTAGCAGGAAACCTGCCTTGCTGCCGGATCCCAATATCACCATTGTGCGATGCAAAAATAAAATTCTGTCCAGGGCATTCAAAGGTGGAAATAGCCTCCTGAAAATCGGCGAAATTTTTTGCCTGGTTTAGTTTATAAAAGGTAAGCCCTTCATTACTGGCGTCGTGTGCCTTCCATCTTAACGCATAACTTTTATGATCATTTAATTTGTTGGGAAAGTTCTTGTCGTAAATAACAGGCCCGAAAACGGTCATTGCTATTTTATCAATAAATGCTGGTTTGCTTTTTATCTTAATGGTATCGTAACTAAAGGTTGTTTTTTC
>JBBRCW010000393.1:0-5802 GCA_038204535.1 Chitinophagales bacterium
TGCGATTAAACGAGGCCAGGTAGCCATGAAGGTCATGCACATGCTCCAATACATGCCATAAAGTAATTACATCAAAATATCCTGCACTCAATAAGATCAGCTTTGCCGGCACTTCAAACGAAAGGCCATAGCTGGTTAACGCATTCAGCCGTGCTGTTTCATCCGGTTCGATGCCCGTAACCGACCAGCCAGCCTGCGCCATGGTGTGGGCAAAAGCACCGGTGCCGGCGCCTGCATCCAGCAAATTGCCATACGTCAATCCCGACGCTTTTCTAAGGAGCGATCGTTTGCTTTTTAACGTAAACTTTCTAACCCAGTGATATAATTTGTTGACCAGCCCTTTTTGCGTATCGGAATGCGATACATAATCGGCCGATTGGTAATAAGGCCCAATATGTTGCTCATTGGGCACCTTTTGTGTAAAACGCAGCGTGCAGCTGCTACATTCCCAAACTTCAAATGTCTGTTTAGAAACAGTATAATCTTTACATAAGAAAAATTTGCTGATAGCAACGCTTTTACAAGCCGGGCATTGACGGTATAATATTCGATCGTTCATTTTATGAGGGCACAAAGAACGTGAAAAGGCGGTTAAAAAATCAAGTCATTCACCTTCTCTTTTTTCTGTCAACTGATCTTTCTTTATCTTACCCGCCGAAAGTGATGAGATGACAATAAACGGCTTTAGAAATAGACTTAGAGAGGCGGCGTTTTATATTCCATTTACATTATATTTTTTTCTTTTTGTTGTTGCTGCCAGCGCAGCCTGGAAGTATTTAAATAATAAACCTTACGATTCCTTTTCTGCTTTTGCTGACATTTTCGCCTTATTGTTAAAAGTCGCATTTTTTTTCGGTCTCATTCTCCTGGCAACCGCCCTGGTTTCTGTTTTGATATCGGTGTTTTATTTTTTATACAAACGCAGAAAAAACAGCATTGATTTTAAACTTTCCACCGACCTGAAAGAAAGCGAGCTGAACCAAAAGCAAATTGTCAGGCTGTTTATTTCGCCTCTGTTAAAACCCATTTTTGGCTTCGTAAAAATTCGGCTTCAATACGACGAAACGCATTTCAGCGACAAATTTCAATTGCTGGAGAAAGCGCAGCATCAAATGCTGAATAATAAAATTGAGGGGACATACCATTGGCCTTTGCCGCAAATAAAAGAGTACCATGTTCAAAAAGCCATTTTGTATTTCGAAGATTTTCTTCAGTTCTTTTCCATAGCGGTGGATTTGCCGGCGAGCAATCATTTTTTTACACAACCCACCGCTTTGCAAAAACCCGGTTTGGCTGTTAAACCCCGCAAAACCGAAGAAACCAATACCAGGATTGAAGAGCTGAGAAAAGTGGAAGGGGAATACCTGAACTATAAGAATTTTGAAAATAACGACGATGTGCGCCGGATAGTCTGGAAGATATATGCCAAAAACAAAGAACTGGTAGTTCGCATTCCCGAAACATTGGATCCTTATGCATCGCATGTGTACCTGTATGCATCGTTTTATAGTGTTTTTAATGTGTTAGGAAGCAGCCCGGTAGAAGTGCCCTTTCTTAACTATTATAAGGAGATGCTATGGACCTTATACCAGAATTTGGTTAAACAAGGTTTTGAGGTGCGGTATGTACCAGACCAGGAAACAGCCAGAAAAAATTTGTCCGACAAACAGCAACTGGTTAAATACAGCATTAGCACCAGTCATTGGCAAACAAATAAAGACCTGAATACATATTGCAAAACCAGCGATGCCTCTGTATTGGTCATTAGCAGTTTGAGCGATGCCGGGCAGGTGCAGGAACTGGCGGAAAGGCATGGCAACGACATCAATTTTATTTTTGTGAAACTAACCGATAGCCTAAACCGGCAAAACATGTTCGATTGGGTACAGTGGCTTTTTGTTCAAAACGAAAAGAATGATATGGAACGGTATAAAACAGCGTGGTCGGTATCGGTGGGGCTACGGTCAAAAATTGCAGAGAATGAGAAGAAGCTGCAGCAGATTTTGAAGAAATACCAGGCGGAGGGGGTTGCGGAATGGTGAGTGGTGAGTTGGCAGGAGGCAGTAGGCAGAAGTGAGAAGGCAGAAGTGAATAATGAATAGTGGTGAGTTGTGAGTTAGAATCAAAGTCGTTTACTTCAGGAGATTATCTTTTAACGATGCGGAGTGTGGCGTCATGCTGAATTTATTTCAGCATACCCTGGTGAAGCAGGTAATTATAAACAATCAAATAAAAAGCGCTTTTTAAATATTAAATGCAAATAGGACGAATACATAGTTGGAAAAAAGTAACGGCTCAATTGATGCTGCTGGCGGTGCCAACGGCCGCTTTGATCTTTTATCTTTTGTGGAATGTAAACCAGTTTTATGCTGTACTCGAAAATAAATGGTTTACGCAAGGCTGGTATTTTGCGGCTGGTATCGCGGCAGCGATTCTCTTTTACGGTTACCGGTTTAGGTTTATCACCACGGCGCTGTTACTTTTTATTGTCTATTACCTGGTGTATAACTCGCTGGGCAAAGCGTCTATAGGCGAGTTCGATGCATTTTTTGTTTCGGTACAATTCCTCATTTTTACCATACTTTCCGGTGCAGGCTGGGTAACCGGTTATGGGTTTTCCCGGTCCAGGTATTTCACTATTTTCTGGTCGGTATTTTTATTGGCTATGCAAATCATCGTGGTCAGTAAAACCAGCGAGGTTACCGCCAAGGGCATTATCATTTCGTTTGCCCCGGTTCTGCTGTATGCCTTCTACATCATTTATACCGCCGAACTTATTCGCAATATGAATGAAGACGAACCGGGGTTTGCCTGGTTTATCACCAAACGTCTGGCGGGTTTTACGTTCCTGGCGGGCGTTCTTATCATTAGCCTGTTATTGGTTTTTCAAAAAGATTTTAAGGCTTTGGAAACCGATTGGGGCGGTGGAGCGGGAGGCAAAAAAGACAAGGCAGGCAAAGAGAGCATGACCAAAGACAACCGCGATGGCTCGGTCAGCAATAAAGACCAGATGCGTGTAACCGGGTCGCTTTCTAAGGACAAAAGGCTGGTTTTCGTAGCCAAACTCGACAATTATTTTCCCGATGGCAAAACACCCAACCCGCTTTATTTTACCTCTCTATACTATACTAAGTTTGATACACTTACCCAAACTTTTGAGATCGACGATAACATGCCGGCCAACGATCTGTTTAAGCCGAACCCGGCAAAAATACCGTTGTACTTTACCAAAGTTGACAGCACTGTTATAAAAAATACCAAAGCCACCTTAAACCGTAAAGTGGTGTCGGCCGATGTGTACAAAGTTATTTTATCGCCCGACGAATTCATCGCCCCTTCCACTGCGTTTTTTATTCAGCCCATTCCGGTGGAGAAAAGCTACAAATCGCAGTTCAGGAGCGCCTATCGGACTAAAATGTGGGTAAGCGATTTAAACAGCGCCTATTTTATTTACAACCCGGCCGGTAATCAAATGCTGCAATCTTTTCAGGAGCGGCGGTTCGAACAGCTTAGAAAAGCCAGTTCGTACAATGGCCTTGGCAAGCCGTTTATGGACTATTACACTTTTATGCCGCGGAACCAGGAATATCAGCGAATAAAGGACCTGGCACTGAATGTTACCAAAGACGCCACAACACCCGTTGATAAAATGGTGGCCATTCGCGATTACTTTACAAGCAAAGACGAATTTGGGCAACCCATGTTTAAATACAGTGATAATCCGGGAGTACCGGGGCTGCCCAGCGCAAGTAAACTCAATTATTTTTTATTTGAGAACCGCAAAGGATATTGCGCTTATTACGCAGGGGCAACGCTGTTTATGTTAAGATCGCTGGGCATACCCAGCAGGATTGCCGCAGGCTTTTTAACTGTTGACCGAAGCAATAAAAATCCGGGATGGTATTGGTTTTATGCCGACCAGGCACATGCATGGGTGCAATTATATTTTCCGGGTTATGGTTGGATTGATTTTGACACCACTGTTCCGGATATTAACACGCAGCAATCGCCACAGCCCGACGGAACGCCGCCTTTAATGCCGCAGAAAGCTTACCTGGTTGCGGATGGTAAAGCTGTTTCTATAGACACGGTGGCCAAAAGGGTGACCATGAAGGTGAAAAAGTTATTGTACCACGACCAGGATTATGAGACTGAATTGCCAAAAGATATGCTGATGGATGTATCAATCGCATCGGTCTCTAAAGATACCGGCGAGGCACGATTGAGTGATGTAAAACCCGGAACCGACATTGTATCGGTGAGTTACGCCGAACGTTTGAAAGACATTGAACCATCGCCATTAGATACATTGGGTTCAATACTTGCCAAAATAAAAAAACCAGTACCGATCGACGAGATAAAGATCATGGAAACCGAACTGGAGAAAAAAGCCCGTCAGCAAAAAGCTGCAATTGCCGATAAGCCCTTTGATTGGGTAAAAGCCTTGTGGATAGCCTTAGGTGTGATTGGCGGATTTCTATTGATCGTGTTTTCACTGCCGTGGCTCATTTGGCAGTACCTGAATACCAGGGCCAAAAAAACGGCCGATGCAAATACAAAGGCTTACAACGTGTACACCGCCAGCATGTACTACCTTAATCAATTGGGAACGCAGCGGCATAGACAAAGTCCGCAGCAATTTGCGGAAGAAGCTGACAAAAAATTTGGTACAAGCTTTAACACGTTTACCAATGTTTACCAGCAGGTAAAATACAGCAAGATGCCGCTGAGCGAAAAACAACAGCTATTGGTGGCAGATTTTTACGGCCCTTTCAAAAAACAAATCAGAACAACCCTACCATTAAAAACCAGGATTAGCCGGTTTTTAAATATCTACAACACCCTTCATTACTTTACCAAACCAAAAATAGCATAAGCATGGAGCAAGACATCCATATAGACCAGGCATTAGAGAGTATTCAAAAACTGATCACCAATATTGAAACGGTTATACGAGGCAAGCGCCAGCAGATCAAATTTATACTGACTGCATTGTTAGCTAAGGGCCATATTTTAATGGAAGACAATCCTGGCACTGGTAAAACGGTGATGGCAAAAACATTGGCGCAAAGTATTTCGGGTAAAACAAATGAGGGCGGCGTTAATTTTAAACGTATTCAGTTTACTCCAGACTTATTGCCGATGGATCTGATCGGCTCCCATATTTTTGATGATATTCAGAAAGAGTTCATCTTTAAAAAAGGTCCGTTGTTTTGCAACGTATTACTGGCCGATGAGATCAACCGTGCCTCTCCAAAAGTTCAGTCCGCTTTGCTGGAGTGTATGGCCGAACACCAGATAACCATGGGCGAAACCACCTATCCGTTAGAGAACCTTTTCTTTGCCATCGCCACGCAAAACCCGGTGGAAATGGAGGGCACCTATCCCCTGCCGGCGGCTCAGTTAGACCGTTTTTTTATTAAGATCATTTTTGGATATGTTGATGAAGAAACCGAGCTGGACATTTACAATAATTACCTGGGCATTGCAGACAACCTGGCGCATGTTCACCAGGTGCTGACTATGCAGGAAATTTTGTTTCTGCAAAACGAAGCCGAAAAAGTAACGGTCCACTCCGAGATTGTTACAGCAGTCAGAAATATTGTATGGGATACCCGCCGCCACAGCGATATTATGCTAGGAGCCTCAACTCGTAGCGGCATCACTTTTTTAAAATGCCTGAAAGCATTTGCATTGGTAAATGGAAGAACTTTTGTAACCGAAGACGACCTGCAGCAAATTACTTCCGCAGTTTTAGACCACCGTCTCATCTATAGAAATAAAGACGCTAAAGCAAAAGCG
>JBBRCW010000394.1:0-5739 GCA_038204535.1 Chitinophagales bacterium
ATTGGCACCACCGTACACCGTATGCACCGGTTGCCGGTCTGGTTTATCACCGGGATACTTTTTTTGAAAAGCAAGGTTCGCGGGTTGCAACTCATCCAGCAACTGCTGTTTTATATTTTCATCAATGCTAAAATTCATGCGAAAATTTTTTTAAAGAGTATTGAAATTAAGGCAAAACGCGAATGTATATAAATTGTCCTGCGCTATTTAGTAAGGGGTATTTCAACAAAACTATTAAGCGGATTGGCAGAGATAGAAAGACCTTAATGCCAGGTAGCTGACAAAGAACGCAATAACAGCCTTATGGCCACGGCACAATCTCAAAAAGCAAAAACTGGGTTATTTCTATTTTGGAGAAATTATTATCCGAAACAAATAGAAGTGTTTTATGTCCATTTGGTAAGACAGGGCCAAAAGTTACACCTTCTAAATTATCCGTATAAATTTCCAGGCTATCCATATTTAGCAACAGTTTTTTGGAAACCAAAGAGGCGGGGGGATTTTTAACCAGGGAGGCAATGCCTGAAATATCTGTGGCATTACCAAGATCAGCTATAAATATCTTTATTGTACTGGGCAATCTTCCATAAGAAAACGAACGCTCTATTACTAATAGTTTGTTTTTTCCTATTGATAAAATATCGGGTATGCCGTTTACTTTAAAAGCGCCTGCAGGGTTTGGCGCATATGCAACGGCATCAAGCGCGTAGGCATACTGCGCCGCAGGTTTACGTGTTTTTGTGTCATATTTTATGATCCTGATCAAAGCGTTATTGGGTTCAACATCGGCACGGGGGCCATCGGTATAAAGCGGCTCTTCCACACTTGCAAACAACGTTTGGTAATTGTCGGCAAAAGACAACCCTTCTATTACGCCATTTCGCCTGGGCCCCTCTTCGTCGGCACGCATTTGCAGTTGAGCGGGCAAAGCAAAACTGTCAATAGTTCGCCCCAGGGTATCCATAATAATTATGGCGGGGTCTTGTAATATGTTTCTTGAATCCTCAACAATTCGCTCCCCTTCGCTTGACCAGGTAAACTGGTGGTTGACCGGGTTATAACGCAACGCTTCGGGGTCGGGGGTGTGGTAAGGGTCCTCGCTTGAATTCGGATACACCTCACCGTTCTTTTGCAGTAAACTGGTTACCGCAGAAAAAATTACGGTATCCAACTTTCCATTGGCTATTCTGATTTTAGCTGTATAAAACCTTGCGGCATTAATCGCCGAACGGTCATCGCTCACCAAATAATATTCATCTTTCTGCGCATTGTAATCAATGCCCGACAACCCGCCGATTGTGGTATTGTTGAAAGATTGATTAAAGGGAATGTCGAACTCACTTAAGAAAACTAATTTGCCGAAACTATTATCAGGTGCAGAAATAGGCGGTTTGCGGCTGATACATGCCGTCATCAAAGTAATTACAAACAAAAACAAACCAATTTTTCCCTTCACGTTTTTAGACTTTTGGCAAATATCCTTTACAAAGAAACAATCCCGAAGTGTTTATTTTGAAGCAGGGTTTGGGAATGATTTTTATAGCTATACATATAGAGGTTTCACATTTTATTTTAAAAAACAACCTGCTTTTTGCCTGGAAAACCTTTCTAAAATTTACCTTTGCATTGTCACATGAAAAAAGTCTTGTCCATATTTCTGCTAATCCTATATACGGCCTCTTTTTCGGGTATGATATGGCCATCCGATTGTAAACAAGGTGCGGTCAATATTAATATTTCTGAAGAAATATATCTAACCTGTAACAAAAATAAAGGTCATGCCAATGACAATGCCAGTCATCCTTTAAACCAATTTTGTAAATTAATTGAGGTACATAAAGAAATATTGGTTGCTGGCCCCCAAAAGGCTTTTACCAATTATGATGCAACACGGCAAACCTGTAGCAACATAACTATATTTTCAGCACCGCTGCAATACTCATTCAATAGTTTTACTTATCCGGGTATCCCGCCCAAATTGTTTTTACGTAACCGGGTTTTGTTGATCTGATCCTAAGATTTCTTTAGAAACACAACCATCCTGTCAACGGGTTATCCTTCATGTTTGCCTTGCTAAATCAGCCATGATTTTGGAGAGTTTAATCAACAGCCTTCCAAAATTATTATTTGTTCAATTTAATACTACACCATTATGAAATATTTATGCTTAATCCTATGTGCTGCTTTAACGCTGGGGACTGTAAACCTGCGGGCACAAAATACCCCTTGCGACGATTGTCCCAAGTGCAAAAAAAAGACTGCTTCTGCGGTGGTTACAAAGGGTTTTTATGCCATTGGCGATAATGCCAGGAAACTCGATAAATTTAGCAAGTCGCGGGCCTGCGGTTTAGCGGCACCGGGGTTGTTAACAAATGCCGATACCCGTAAACCGGTTTCAAAGGGTTTTTATAGTATATCAGACAACCATTCAAACCTGGCCTCAGCCAATACCCTGGTGGTTGCTGAAAAAAAGTCGCCCGCCGTTCAAAAAGGTTTTTATACAATTGGCTCTAATACAGAAAAAATAGATAAGCCTAAGACAATTGCTTTAGACCATTGTATCTGTTACAAAAATTAAGAACATAGAAGCGGCTAAATTTTGGCAATGAAAGGGAATGTTGAAAGCGTTCCCTTTTTTAATGCTTTGAATGCGGGTGTACTGATCATATTCTTCGGTTAATTATTATTCGCCGCCGCATAACTATTGCTGAATGATAAATTCACTCAATATTTTCTTTTCATCTTTTAACTATATTACCGGTTAATCTGTTAAACCACCATTATGAGGAAATTTTGCCTGGCATTGTCACTTATGTTAATTGCAGTTAACCTGCAGGCACAGCAAACCATTCTGCATTGTGGCCGGCTGGTAAATCCTCAAACACAAAAAGTAAGCACCGCGGTATCGGTAATTATTGAGGACAATAAGATAAGCGACGTAAAAGAGGGATATATAAAAGGAACCACAGCCGACAAGGTTATTGATCTAAAAAACAAAACCGTGTTGCCCGGTTTAATAGATATGCATGTGCACCTGGAGGGAGAAACGAGTCCCAATAGATACCTGGATGTATTTACAAAGAACGAAGCAGACGCCGCTTTTAAATCGGTACGGTATGCCGAAACTACGCTTATGGCTGGTTTTACAACCGTACGCGATCTGGGTGGTTCGGGAGTAAATATCTCATTGCGCAATGCCATCAGTAATGGAACCATACCTGGCCCCAGGGTGTACACTGCCGGCAAGTCCATTGCCACAACAGGCGGCCATGCCGACCCCACCAACGGTTATCGTAAAGACCTGATGGGCGACCCCGGCCCCGTAGCAGGGGTTGCCAATGGCGCCGATGAATGCCGCAAGGCTGTCAGGCAACGATACAAGGACGGGTCTGATCTTATTAAAATTACCGCCTCGGGAGGTGTATTAAGTGTGGCCAAAAGCGGCGAGAACCCGCAGTTTACTGATGATGAATTAAAGGCTGTAGTTGAGACCGCCAAAGACTATGGCCTTAAAGTGGCCGCCCATTGCCATGGTGCCGAAGCAATGAAGCGGGCTATAAAAGCTGGCGTAAATTCAATTGAACATGGCACCCTGATGGACGATGAAGTAATTGCATTGATGAAGGCCCATGGTACGTATTATGTGCCCACAATAACAGCTGGTAAATCGGTTGCCGACTCCGCAAAAATTCCGAATTATTATCCTGCGATCATAACACCCAAGGCTATTGCCATTGGTTCAAAAATTCAAAATACGTTTGCCCGGGCTTATAAGGCCGACGTAAAAATTGCTTTTGGAACCGATGCGGGCGTATTTATGCATGGCAAGAACTACAAAGAATTTGAATATATGGTTGAAGCGGGCATGCCCCCCATGGAAGCCATTAGAACGGCCACCGTACATGCTACCGATTTATTAGGTGTAAGCGACCAATTGGGTGTTATAGCAAAAGGCATGCTGGCCGACATAGTGGCGGTTGAGGGCGATCCATTGCAAAATATTGCCGTTATGGGTTTGGTTAAGTTTGTTATGAAGGATGGAAAGGTGTATAAAAACAATTAAATAGCCAAAAGGCATCATACATTTGCCTATAGCATTTAAAACGGTTGTTAGCCGCCGTATCTAAGACCATCACCAATGACAAGTGTAACAAAGAAAATAACGACCAATACAAGAGTAATTAAAGATTTATTTACGAAGTATAGCGATACGTTCATAGCTTTAAAAGAGCTATTGAATAACTCGATTCAGGCAAAAGCAAAAATTATAAACTTACAAATTGAATATACCGAAGACATCTTATGTAAATCATCAATTAAGCAGATTGAAGTTTTTGACGATGGACATGGTGTTTCGTATGCAGACTTTGATAAAAAAATCCTTGAAATAGGAACTACTGCTAAAGAGAAGGGCCAGGGAATTGGCAGATTTAGTTCTTTTCAAATAGGGGAATTAATGCATATAGAAACAGTCAGTTATGATGATACTAAAAAATCGTTATCCAAAACATCTCTAAGTATTGACACAACAGACTTTCAAGACGCTCAGCTTGAGCAAACAGAGTTTAAAGTTGACTATGAATATTATACAAAAAAAGTAAGTACCTATTATAAAGTTGTAATTCAAAATTTATATCACAATATTCAGCAAAAACCTGCACGAAAAAATTTAATTACCCAAAATTTTTTACAACATAATATAAAACAATCAATTTTTGAAAACTATCCGTTTGAAATATTTCACGACAAGGTAAAATTCCTTTTAAATGGTGAAGAAATAAAAAGGGATGATTTTTTAATTGGCTTGCCTGTTAAAAAAGCCATAGAATATATTGATAAAAAAGGGACAAGTCACGAGGTTAAGTTTTATTTCTATAATATCAAGTCACCTCTTAAAAAAGTTAAAGTATTTTTTCAAATTGATAATTCTGGAATAAAAAGCGTTGCCCATGAATATACTTACTCATCAGATTGGTATACTCCAGACTTGGGAACATGGTTTATCTACATTGAATCTGATTTTTTAAACAGTGACCTTTTTAGGAATTTGGATATTGAATCTCTTGGCGAGGAAGAGACGAAAAATTTAAAAGAACAAGTAAAAAATACAATAAACGATTTTTTTAAAGCAAGAAATGAAAAGTTCAAAAAATTTATAGTTTCATTGGAACAGGATAAATCGTATCCGTATAAAGACGAATCACCTGCATCAAAAGCCCAAGAAATAATTTTTAAAAAAGCGGCATATTTAATCGAAGAAGAACACGGCTTAATTAAAAAAAACGATAAAATAAGAACATTCTTATATCCGCTGTTAGACCGTTCTATTTCCAATGGCGATATCGAATACATTTTTAAGAAAATTCTAAAAATGTCGAATGATGGAGTAGAAAAATTCAGAAGTCTCTTAGACAAGACTGAAATTGAAGACGTAATTCATTTTGCAAATTTGGTTGCAGATAAGTTAGAGTTTTTGAACTTCCTACACGAACTGGCTTACGGACAAATTTCTGGATTTCTAAGGGAGCGTAGCCAGCTTCACAAGATATTGGAAAATGAACTTTGGATTTTTGGAGAAAGCTATAATGCTACACCTCACCTTTGGTCGGACAAAAAGATTGGAAACATTTTAAAGGAATTGCGAGACAAACACTTCGACTATAAACCAACGGAGGCAGACGGTAATCTTATTGCTTTAGAAGGCAATCCAGATGATATTACTGATTTGTTTTTTATGAA
>JBBRCW010000395.1:0-5716 GCA_038204535.1 Chitinophagales bacterium
TCTCTTAAATCGGCCCTAACACCTTGCTGTGATTTAATAACGTTGGCTGCTACACGTCCGCCTTCGTTTTGCCCAATCATTGCAATAGGGTTGGGTACATTTTTAACCCTAAAATTAAACGGGGTAGTTTTACCATCGGCACTTACATTGATGGTTGTTTCGCCAGGTGCACTTACTGTAGCTATCCACTTTCCTCCACCTTTATTAGACAAACTTCCATTAGTAATTGTAGCCTGTGTTGCTTCCGCGCCTTTTGTACCTCCGCTAATTGTTAGCGGATTGTCCAGTCCAATATACAAAACTTTAACCGCATCGGCACTAACACTGGCTCCGGTAGGCGATCCAACAGTGTATTTAATTTCCTTCTCAAGCACACCATCTGTACCATCGGGTTTCTTAAAAGATATTCTTACCTTTTTTGTATATGATCCGGGTCCTTCCGCCGTAAATTTCTTTTCAGCAACGCCTGATTCATTTAGTCCGACAACAGCGCCATCTATGGTAACCGTAGGAGCAGCCGCTTTGCTAAAAGCACCCACGCCACCTGTTATTGTTAACTCCTGGCCGGGCATAAGGTATTCTGAACTTTGACTTGCAATTGCCTGAAACTGATCGTATTCAAGCACCACCTCGCCAACTTTCTTTATAAAATAATCCACCATTTGAGCTTCAGAATTTTTAACATCGTTCTGAAATTTGCTTAGAATGGTAATTGCAGCAATGGTTGGTGTCATTCTAAAGTAGGCAGACTGCCAATCGTTATTGCCATGATTTTGTGTTTTTGGTGTTGTCAGATCAAGCGGCAGCGATTTAGCAAACTGCGCTTTTGCACTGGTAACATCTTTTTTTATCTCTTCCTGACCAGGAGCATTAAACTGTTCTGGCTTTAGAATGGCTAACATACCATTTTTAAAGGCACTAAGTTTTTCAAACAACTCCTTTCCTTTTGGACCTTCCACTAAAAAACGTGTTGGCGCATCAATGTTATCTTCCCTAAAATGCTCTTCGCCGTTTTCAATTTTAAGGTCAGACTGCTTTTTTAAATCCTGTTTCATATTCTCCAGGTAGTTATAAGCCTCATCAGCCAACTTTTTTGCTTCCAGAGCTTTTGGCTGCCAAATGGCCGCCTTTGCTGCAGTTTTTTCATCTTCCATTTTCTTCTGAAAGCTTGAATAAACCGTACTATTCTTTTCGGTAATAATACCGTTAGCCGTAACGAGGCTATTGTTAACCGTTTTAAAGGCGTTGAGGATCTCGGATGATACATTCAGTGCTAACAATGCAGTTAACACCAAATACATCATATTGATCATCTTCTGCCTGGGTTCTTTAGGTAAAGACATGACTTTTTATAGGTTATTTACGAATTAAAATATTTCTTAACAATTATCTTCCCTGCATGGCTGTCAACATGTTGCCATATACTTTGTTAAGGTTTCCTAAGTTAGAGGCCAGCAAATTGATCTGCTCTTTCGCCTTTTTTGCATCTTCCACGCTACCGGCCATTGCAGATGATGTTTCGGCCAGCTTTCCATAAAACTGGTTGAGGGCTTTTAGGTGGTTGTTACTTTCCTGTAACTCCAGTTCGTAAATAGTATTTAATGATGACAGGTTTTTGGTTAACACCTGTACCTGGCTGTGAAACTGCTTGCTGCTTTCGGAGGCTTCGTTAAAAGAAGACATAGAAGAAGCTGCATGTGTGTAAGCATTGGTTACGGATTCAAGCGCAACAGAAGCGGCTTTGGTTTTTTGTGTGTAATCGCCTGTAGCTTTTACCACATCGCCCAAGTCGGTCATACTTGTTACAGTTGTACCCAATTTTTGAAAGCCGGCACTCAGCTTAGATAGATTAGTTGGCGTAATGTCGGCTTCAACTAACATTTTTTCCATTGATTTCAATGCAGGGTTTCCTTTATCGGTATCAACAGGCGCATGGCTTGGAGCACCTTGGTCCGGAGGAGGTAATATTGCATAGATCAAGAAAATTACTGCTTCTGTTAACAGACCTACTGTTAACATTATGTCAGCAAAAGATTTGTGAAGGATTTTGGCCCATGCGCCAAAAATTACAACAGCAGCGCCAACACAAACAACAATGTTTACTAATCGGTTTGTAGCGGGAGAAACACCTGAAGACATGATTTTTTTTTTAATTGGTTACGGAAATTTTATAGAATTGATTAGAAGTACATAAGGAAGGGGGAGGTTCACCGTCCCCCCTCAATAATATATAAACGTAAAATGTTTGCTAGAATTATGCCAATAGACAAGTTATTTTTTCATCATTGCAGGAAGGTCAATTACACAACGGAAACCAATATATGATTTGGTTGTATCCTGGTATTCGTAAGATCTTGTTCCGGTTTGTAGAAAATATCCAACATCTTTCCAACTGCCGCCACGTACAACTTTACGTTTCATGCGGGGAGGATCTGAATCTTGAGCGCTGTAGCGAATATCCGGGTTCATATCGTGTTGAAAATTGTATCCGCCTTCGTAGTACAAAGAAGAAGTCCATTCGGCAACGTTACCAGCCATATTGTAAAGACCATAATCATTTGGCCAATATGCATCGGCACGTACAGTGTAAAATCCACCGTCTTCGGCGTAATTACCACGACCAGGTTTAAAATTAGCCAATAAACAGCCTTTCTTGTTTCTCAGGTAATAGTTACCCCAGGGAAACATAGATTGGGTACGGCCACCACGTGCCGAATATTCCCACTCTGCTTCTGTAGGCAAACGAAAATCGCTTTCAACATTCTTCTTTTTTCTTTCAAGAAAACTGTTCATATAATGCGTTCTCCAGCTACAAAATGCAGAGGCTTGTTTCCAGTTTACACCAACTACAGGGTAGTTGCCAAATGATGGATGGGCAAAATATCTCTTGGCCATTGGCTCGTTGTACGAGTACGAGAAATCTCTCATCCAAACCAAAGTGTCGGGATAAATTGCTTCGTCGTATTTAATAATGTAATTTGAACGAGCCTTTCCTTTGTTTTCGCGCTTTGCCGCTTCTTTAAGGTCAAAATACTCAACCCTGTATTTTAATTTGTCAGGATCGATTTCGTTTTTGCCATATAACCGGTTATCGGGAGTAAGCGTTAATTTAGATATCTTTTCTAAAACAGATTTGTCGCCGTATTTGATGGTTTGCGCTTTTTTCCAATCAACTGCAAAATTGCCATCGGTTTCTTTGCCAAAACCCAACTCTTTGGCTGCAAGAGAATCTCTTACCCACCATACAAATTGCCGATATTCGTTATTCGTAATTTCTGTTGCATCCATCCAAAAACCATTGATAGATACCTGCTTGTTTCGTGCAGTAAAGTTGTAATTGACATCTTCGTCGCTGGGCCCCATGTGAAATGTTCCCGGCGGGACATAAACCATGCCGAGGGGTTTCCCCATTCCCATTCGGGTACCAGTAGTTGCACCAACTAACTGCCCATTATCAGGCAAACCTTTCGCCTTTCCTTTTTTGCCGATTCCGCAACTGGCAAATCCAAATGCCATTGTTGTTATTGCCGCTAATGCAAACAGTTGACTTCTCATTCTATTGTAACGATTAAAAGGTATTAAGCAAATGTAACAAAATAAATTATTCACCAATTTGATCCTAAAACGCCATACAACCAATGGTGTACAGGGTCTAAGGATATAAAAAACGATGGTGCTTTTTTTTTATTGTGCAAAAAGCGTTGTTTTATAACTTAAAAATAATTAATGTAAAAATTTATTATTTAATAGTAAACTGATTTTTGATGTGGCAAATACTATTAAAATAATAAAGAGTAAAGTTGAAGATCAATAAGATGAAATTTAAAAAAGTGTTACAATAAATTTTGCCACAAAAGTTCTAGAAACAACAATAATAAGTAATTTATGATTATTTAAGTAACAAAAAAGCCATCAATTGAAACTTTATATTTTTAATAATGGACCAAATAAAATACAAAAAATAGATATTGACGATTAAAAAGTGTAACCTATTGATCTTAAAGGATTTAAAAGGATAATATTTACGATTTTTCTCCCGGGTTCTGTCCCCGTTAAGGAGATGTATAACGGCTATTTTAGCATATTGTTTGCATTTTCTAAACAAAGCTGATTTGTTAATATCAGCAATTCATATAGATTAACTATTTATTATTTCAAGCATCAGCATAATGCATCCTTTTTTCTTTTAGACGTTTACAATTACCAGATCGGGTACGCTGCAAAGCTTCATCTCTTAAAAGGTCTATCCTCCCATATTTTTCTGCGCCTCCACTTACGTTTAAAGGCTCTGACAGACATCATGATCGCCGGGCTGCTCCCTGAATTAAGCAGGATACATCGCTATCGCCTTTTCAAAGGCGGAATCACCAGACGAATTCTTCACTACCTATCATTGCGATTTAACATTTTTGGTAGATTTAATCGGTTTAAGGCCTTAACAGATTTACCGAACGGTGTGGCTCCATCATCAACTGCGTTTATTAAACACTTACTTCATTAAATAATTTACTTGTGAAATAAAGTGTTTTGATACCAAATTCAAATTCCTGGACAGAAACCCAATTTTGGTAAAATGCAAAAAACAGGCTTTCACCTGCTTTTACTCTATTTTTTGTGTCTGGATTATTGTTTAACTACCGAAGATAAAAATTGCTCAAGAGCTGCTACCATACTCGGCGTTTGAGGGAGAGGCGCTTTTATCTCAATGGTCAATCCCGCCTTTTCAACAGCTTTAAACGTATTACCTCCAAATGCGCCTATGTGTGTCCCATTTTGCTGAAACAATGGAAAATAGTCAAATAAGCTTTTAACGCCACTCGGGGTAAAAAAGCATATTACATCGTAATATGTCTTATCCATAACGCCCGATAAGTCGTTACTGATGGTACGATACATAAATCCCAGCGCGTAATCACACTTATTATTCTTCATCCAACCCACAATTTCATTGTCTTGTTGGTTTTCGCTGCACACATAAAGAAATTTTTCGTTTTCCTTGTGTTTATTTACCACATCAAACATGCTCTTATTTGTACCGTCTGTGCCATAAAATACCTTTCTCTTTCTATACAAAATAAATTTTTGCAGGTATAATGCAACCGCTTCTGTTATGCAAAAATATTTTGTATCCTGGCCAATGGTCACCTTCATTTCGTCGCAAATCCTAAAAAAATGATCGATTGCGTTTCTGCTTGTAAAAATTACCGCCGTATAATACGTAATGTCAACTTTCTGCTTTCTGAACTCTTTGGCGGGTATACCCTCCAGTTTAATAAAGGGATGAAATACAAGGTCAATACCATATTTACGTGCCAACTCGAAATATGGCGAGCGATCGTTGTCAGGTTTAGGCTGGGTGATTAGGATTTTCTTTACAGATGTAACCTCTGTACCTGTTTTTGTCCCGTTTTTTACCATGCTAAATTTCCTAATGTTTGTGCAAAATTAAAGGGTTCTATTGATATAAAGTATTAAGGACTTGCAAATGAATAAAAGAGGTAACACTTCAAACGACAATATGTAGAGGAAAAAATGAAAAGGATTCACTTTTAAATCGCGGGTTACGGCACTATACGAAATGAAATAACGATACATAAGCAGCAAGCCGATTACGATATATGAAACCGTAACTGCCACATCCATAATATCCCGCTTTGAAAATGCCAGGATAAAAACAAAAGGAATTAACAAGATCCCCAATATTTTATTGACCAGA
>JBBRCW010000396.1:0-5709 GCA_038204535.1 Chitinophagales bacterium
CATTGGGTTTGTTGTTTCGAAACAGGTTGTCCTTCCGTAACGTGCTGTCATTCCGATCCCGATTTTGATCGGGAAGGAATCCCGCCTGGAACAAGAAAGGATCCCTCGTGCCTCGGGATGACATTTGGGGTGTCATTCAAACTTCTCATGTCCTTCCGATTTCTCCTGTCATTCCGATCCCGATTTTGATCGGGGAGGAATCCCCTCCAGATCAACAAGGGATCCCTCGTTCCTCGGGATGACATAGGGGCTTGTCCGATTGATTAATTATTCCTTTGGCTATTAGTTTTATTTTTGTATTGATATGATAAACAAGAATGCGCAGATATATACTACACCGGTTTTTAAATTAAATACCCCCGACGACCGTTTCAAGTTTCAACCATTGCCGACGCCAACTGGTACACCACCTTACAGGCTACAGCTGGATTCTATATTGACTATGCCTTTAAACAAAAAAATGGTTTTTCATATGGTGGGGGATACGGGCAGCGCCAAACAACCGCATTTTCAGAAAAAAGTGTCGGCCGAGATGACATCCCAATTCGTAACTGATCGCCCGGAAGAACAGCCGCAGTTTCTTTTTCACCTGGGCGATGTGGTCTATCATTTTGGCGAAGCCGAAGAGTATTACCGCCAATTCTTTCAGCCTTATAAAGACTATCCCGCCCCCATATTCGCCATAGCAGGCAACCACGACAGCGATGTCAATCCGCATGCGGCCCATCCCTATAAAAGCCTGGATGCATTTGTGGAGGTGTTCTGTGATTCTAAAAGCAGGGATATAAAACTGGCGCAGGATAGCGGACGTAAAACCAATATTCAGCCCAACATTTATTACACCCTACAGACGCCGCTAGCCGATTTTATTTGCCTTTATAGCAACGTGCCAAAATTTGGTATTGTTGAAGAAGAACAAAAAGAATGGTTTGTTGAAGAACTGAAAGCCTCCGCTTTGAACCGATCCGAAAAGGCCATCATTCTATGCATCCACCATGCCCCGTTTTCGGCTGATTTTAACCATGGATCGAGCAGGCCGATGATTGAATTTTTAGAAGCTGCCTACAACGAAGCCGGTGTTAGGCCGGATATTGTTTTTAGCGGCCACGTGCATAATTACCAGCGGTTCAGCAAACAATACGATGACGGCACCACGCTGCCTTACATTGTAGCCGGGGCGGGTGGATACGTAACGTTGTTTCCTTTGATTAGTGGAAATGCTACTGACTATACCGCTGATGACGCGCTTTTGGAGAACGTGCATTTAGATACCTATTGCGATGACAAACATGGGTTTTTAAAGGTGGAAATTGAGAAAAAGACCGAAGGGCTGGAACTATCCCTTGAATATTATACCATACCACATGTGGCCGATTTTGCAAAAGAAAAAGTCAGCCTGTTTGACCGGTTTAGCCTGTGGTTGAAGCGATGAAATACTTTGAAAATTCAATGCCATTTAGCCAATGTCATAAACCTGTTGTAATCGTCATCCTGAACTTGTTTCAGGATCTCCTGGAAAGTAGCAGGTGAGATACAAGGGATGCTGAAGTACATTCAGCATGACGGCTCGTTTTAAATGAATCTCACTAAACAATATAATTATTTGCTCAATGTCAGAAACCTGTTGTAATCGTCATCCTGAACTTGTTTCAGGATCTCCTGGAAAGTAGCAGGTGAGTTACAAGGGATGCTGAAATAAATTCAGCATGACGGCTCGTTAAAAATGAATACCATTAAACGATATAATTTTTTGCCCAATGTACTCAACCTGGTGTAATCGTCATCCTGAGGGATTAATTTTGGTTTCCATAAAAATTCTTTGAAAATGACACAACAGAAAGTGTCTAATTTCGAAATGCCATTTTCCCGAAAATTGAACTTTTACCAGCCCATAAACCTGCCAGCAAATGTTTCCCCGCCTTTTCAAGGAGGGGACAGAATGTTTTTATAACTTGTTATAAAAAAATTCAGGACTACTACTGAGCCTAGCGTTTGAAAATATCGCCTGGGTGTTAGAAAAAATTAATGCCGAGTTTAACCACCCCTGATTTTATGCGCAGCATAAAATCGTCCCCTCCTTGAAAAGGAGGGGAAACCATTATCACGTAGTCTTTCTTTGCATAAGACCATTAATAAAATAGTTTCAAAATGTGTCTTTGGCAACTTGTTACAATGTTTTCTTGAAAATATCAGGTGAGATACAGGGGATGCTGAAATAAATTCAGCATGACGGCATGTTTTAAATGAATCCAACTAAACAATAAAATTTATTGCACAATGTCAGAAACCTATTTTAATCGTCATCCTGAACTTGTTTCAGGATATCCTGGAAAGTATTAGATGAGGTACAGGGGATGCTGAAGTACATTCAGCATGACGGGATGTTTTAAATGAATTGATTGGCTGCGCATTTATAAAAAAAAAGGAGATTGATGATGAACCGACTAATGCTGTAAAAGAGTGCGACGCCACTGAAGTCTAATTGAACTATAATGCCGGGCTCAAAAAAAACTAAAATGCCAGCCATACGAAACGCAAAAAGTGAGAAGTTTCGAATATGCGAAAAAAATAATTAGATAGGGCCTGTATTCTTATTTAACATCCTTCAAACCCACTTTTTCCATCTCCATAAATTTCATGGTGGCCCTTATTTCGCCATAGGTATAATCGTCGGGTAGTTTTTCTTTTACAAGTGAAGAAGTCAATGGTTGATCGTGGATGGTTTTATTCAACTCCTGAATGACCAAAATAATTTTGTCAAGTTTATCAGGTGTAACCAGGTCAAGTATATCCATTTCGCCTGTTGGTATAAACCCTGCAAGATGACTTTCTATGGTGCCGGGAGCAAGGCTGCGTTCAATGGCAATATCGGCGATACTTTTTCCTTCTTTAAATAACCGAAGGCTTAAACGTTGGCTCTCACCTTTCTCAGGTTTTGCATGTTTTGTAAGTATGTCTTCCGTTTCGGCAGGTTCAATTGTTGCCGGTTTTTGATGTTCGTTCACCAGTTGCAGCACGTCTTTTAATTGAACGGATTGATGCATGGCCTCTGCCAGCTGCAGGGCGTGCTGCACCTGCTGTTTTTTGCGTTCAAATACGAGATGAAGGTTTTTTAATTCCTTTAAATATTTTTTTACTTTTTGTAAGGTTTGCACCCGTTTAAGGTGCTCTTTGGTGGAAGTGAGCAGTTTGTCATCTATCTCTTTTAAAAAATATTCTGACGCGGCTTTGGTTCGCGTATAGAGTTGCGAGTAGCCATCGGCTTCGCAATCGGCAAATAACCGCTCCAATACTTTCCTGAACTTTATGGCCACTTCATGCTGTGCTGTCACGTCATCCAGTAACCGGCGGCACCACTCGATACTCCGGTTTTGTTCGGGCACCTTGCGATGTTCATATGCTTCATAATGCGTGTTTACGATATCCAGCACCTTTTCCCAGGCAAAACCATTCATGAGCGAGTGACGGGCAAAGACCTTCTGCTCTTCCTGCAGCGTTAGCTGTAATTGTTCTTCGCCCATTTCGTGCTGTACAAAATCGACGACCCGCTGGTCGGTGCTGATGGTATGCGGCAGAATTCGGCTGTACAAAATCAATCCTTTTAAACTGGTTAGGCGGCTGAGCGATACATACACCTGGCCCGGCGCAAACGATGCACCTGCATCAATAATGGCTTTTTCAAACGTTAATCCCTGGCTTTTGTGGATGGTGATGGCCCATGCCAACCTTATGGGATATTGCGTAAAGGTGCCCAGCTCTTCTTCATCCACATGATCATTTTCCTGCAGATATTTATACCTTATGTTCTTCCATGTTTCGCGTTCCAGTTCCATTTCGCCCGGCTCGTTGGCAAAGGTTACGGTCACCTTTTCGGCTTCCAGTTTTTTAATGGTGGCGATCTTTCCGTTGTAATACCGGCGCGCCTCTCCCTTATCGTTTTTTATAAACATGACCTGTGCGCCTTCTTTCAGGTAGAGCGTTTTTTCGGCAGGATTAGCCCGTTCGTTAAACTCGCCGGTTATGGTGGCCTCATAGGTAAATTGCCTCGTGGCGAGCTTTTGCAGTTCCGTCTGGTTCATGCCATCGGCCTTGCCATTGTGCGAGGTAAGGGTAATATAGTGTTCATCTTTTTCGGGCGAATATCCGGGTTTGTAATATTGATGAAGATACTCCAGGTCGTCGGCCGTGCAGCAGTTGTTGCGGATGTTATTGAGGATATGGATAAATGAATCGTCTTTTTGCCGGTAGATTTTTTTTAGCTCGATGTACAGCGGAAAAGCCAGTTTGATAGCTTCGGCTTGAAAAAAGAATGGGCTGGCATAAAACTCCTTCATCAATTGCCACTCCTCGTTTCTTACGACCGGTGGCAATTGAAAAAGGTCGCCAATGTATACCATCTGCACCCCGCCGAAAGGGATTAACGGCTGACGGCGCACATGCCGTAAAACAGTATCTACAGCATCCAGCAGATCGGCCCGTACCATCGAAACTTCATCAATGATCAGCAGGTCCAGTTCGCGGATCACATCTCGTTTGGCGGATGGTAATCGTAAATTCCTGATAAGGGTAGAAGGGTTGTTCAGTTCGCCCTGGTAACTGTCCCAATAATTTTTATGCGAAGGAATAAATGGCCCTAGCGGCAACTGAAAAAACGAATGAATGGTTACGCCCCCGGCATTAATCGCTGCCACCCCGGTCGGCGCCACCACTGCCAGCCGCTTAAAAGTATTTTCTTTAATGTACTTTAAAAAAGTAGTCTTACCCGTACCCGCTTTGCCGGTTAAAAACAGGTGTTTGCTGGTCTGGTTTACAAAGGCAACCGCCTGCTGAAATATGGTATTTGACGGATCGGGGTTCATGGGTGCGAAGATAAAGCCCCCCCCGCCCCCCGAAGGGGGGATTCAAGAATCCTTTTTAATAAATAGTAGATTTTAGTCAGAAGTTCGGAAGTGAAAAGGAGGTTGATAGGTAAGATTTAGGTAAAAAATTGATGATGGAAGTAGAAATGCCTGGAAATGATCTACAGCACCGCCCCTTTTCATAAGAAGGAGCGTGTGAAGGCGCTGAAATGGAAGCTCCGCTGCCTGGAAATGATCTACAGAGCCGCCCCTTCTCCACTGCGTGGAGAAGGGGAAGGGGGTTGAGGTTCCAAAGACCCTTTAAATAATAAACCAATAAAAAAACGCTTATAACGAACCAAATGTAAAAGACAACGTTGCTAAACAATATATGATCACCGATAAAGGCGTTGTCGCCCCAGATAGCCGCAATAGCATTAACAGCCAGCCAGAGAAAACCGGCCATGATTGACTTTGCCACTCTTTTTAAAAATGCAATGGCTTCGGGTTCCATATACTCGGTTTAATAACAAATGAATACAAAATTAACCCGGCATTGTTGAAAAAACGTGGGAGGGGAGGCAATGGGCAATTGGCAGAAGGGAGAAGGCAGGAGGCAAAAGGTGGAAGGCAAAAGGAAGGAGCGAGTTCGCCGATTGAAGAGGGGTTAAAAAAATCTTTGCGCTTCTTTGCGGCTTGGTGCCTTAGCGGCTCAATTCGCCGGTATCAACAGCTTCTGAAAATCCGCGCTATCGCCATTAAACACATTAAAATCTACCCGGCTTTTTATACCATTTACCCGGCCACGCTCATTATGCTGCCAAATGATCCAGGGTCGATTAATGCGCGGTTTTGTTTTTTCCAGGTAATG
>JBBRCW010000397.1:0-5698 GCA_038204535.1 Chitinophagales bacterium
TTAAATAATTGTCAATTACCTTTTAAATGTCCCTTTCGTTCAAGCAAATTAAACTGGCCATACACCCCGGCACACTTAAAAAGAACTTTCTGCATTATGCTTTAAAAGGCAATAATGTTGAATGCCCATGCTGTAAATCGAAATACATCACTTTTTTACCAGCCGGAATTCAAAAGCGGGCTAATGCCAAATGTATTAACTGCAGTTCGCTCGAAAGGCATAGAACCCTTTGGCTGTTTTTAAAAGAGCGGAACGAATTGTTTGACAAACCGGTAAAATTGTTACATGTAGCGCCCGAAAAAATCTTCTATAACCACTTTTGTTCTTTACCTAATTTGGACTACCATCCAATAGACCTGATGCCCGACAAATACGATTACGGCAATAAGACAGTAGTTATGAATGTAACAGAAATGACTTATCCCGACAATCATTTTGACGCTGTCATGTGTAATCATGTGCTGGAGCATATAAAAGGAGACGGTAAAGCCATGAAAGAAATGTTCAGGGTGCTTAAACCGGGCGGCTGGGCTATCTTAAATACGCCGGTTGATATGGAGCAGGAAGCGACCGTTGAGGATCTTGAACTGGACGACCCGCAAAAACAATTAGAGTTGTTTGGACAGCCCGATCATGTACGAATTTACGGGCGGGACTTTTTGACCAGATTAGCCAATGCCGGATTTAAGATGGAAGTGATCGACTATGTTTCAAAATTCAGCCACAACGAACGGTTCAGATTTGGGCTTAAAAAAAAGGAAGTCATTTTTTATGGCACCAAGTAAATGATTGGATTACTTTTTAATTGTTGGTAAATTAATGCCTGCGGATAAATGACGATTGATAGATAACTGGCCATTACAAGGTTTAAATTTTAAGGTCCATTCCAAACCATGAATTCTTTAAAGAAAATAGTTTTTTTAACTGGCACCCGTGCTGATTTTGGCAAAATAAAATCGCTGATCGAGATAGCCAGGGCAAGTTCCTTATTTGAAGTGCACATTTTTGCCACAGGCATGCACATGGACAAAAAATACGGGTTTACCGTTATTGAGCTTGAAAAATACGGGTACGATAATATTTACAAGTACATCAATCACGACAGCGAGTCTTCCATGGATATAACGCTGTCAAGAACCATTGAGGGCTTTGCGAATTATATACGCCTGATTGAACCCGATGTGATTGTTGTGCATGGCGATAGAATAGAGGCGCTGGCTGGTGCAACCGTTGGTGCACTGAATAACATTTTGGTAGCTCATATTGAAGGCGGAGAATTATCGGGAACCATTGATGAATTGATACGCCATGCCGTTAGCAAATTGAGTCATGTACATTTTGTCGCAAACAGCGAAGCCAAGACAAGATTGAAGCAAATGGGCGAAAACGATGAAAGTATTTTTATTATAGGCTCTCCAGATATGGACGCTATGTTAAACGAAACGTTACCCACATGGCAAGATGTAAAGGAGAAGTATGAAATACCATTCGATGACTTCTTCGTTTCTATGTTTCACCCGGTAACAACCGAGTTCGATCAAATGGATGAATACGCCGATAGTTACATTACCGCCCTCGAAGAAAGTGACGTAAACTTTGTGGGCATCTATCCCAACAACGACAAAGGTTCAGACTTTATATTGAGCAAGTTGAAACGCCTTTCAAAGAACCCCCGCTTTAAAGTGTATCCATCTTTAAGATTCGAAGCCTTTTTGGTGTTGATGAAAAATTCAAAAGCGCTGGTAGGTAATTCGAGCGCCGGTATTCGTGAAGCCCCTTTTTATGGAATACCCACGGTAAATGTTGGTACAAGGCAATCTGGAAGAACCAATAATCCCGATATAATACATACCAGTTATTGCAAACACGAAATTGTTGAGGCAATAAGAAAAGCGCAACACCAGAAAATTTCTCCGAAGGTTCTGTTTGGTGATGGAAAGAGCGACGATAAATTCATAAACATCATTAGTCAGCAAGCGTTTTGGAAAATACCTAAGCAAAAAGTTTTTACAGATTCAAAAGCATGAGCAGTAAAGAACCCGTTGTAATTATAGAACCCGGAAATGGAATTGGGGGCACGAGCTTTAAGGAAATATGGCGCTTTAAAGACTTATTGTATTTTATGGTTTTACGCGATGTGACCGTTTTATACAAACAAACGGTTTTGGGTTTTGCCTGGGCCATCATCAACCCCTTATTTCAGATTGTTATTTTTAGCCTGGTTTTCGGAACACTGGCGGGGGTACGCCCTGATATCAATCAAATGCCTTACCCGGTCTTTTCATCGCTGGCGGTTATACCGTGGACCTATTTTTCAAATTCATTAAACCTGGCCGGATCAAGTTTAATTAGTGCTTCGGCAATTTTTACCAAAGTATATTTTCCGCGGATCATTATTCCGCTTACCCCGGTATTTTCAAAGCTGGTAGATTTTTGTATTTCATTTGTTATTTTGGTAGGTATAATGTTTTGGTACCGTTATCAGCCCGGCAGCAATATTTATTTTGTATTGATCCCTTTGTTATTGGTAGTGGTGACCGCTGCAGGTATGGGCTTTTGGATATCTGCTTTATCAGTACAATACCGCGATTTTAAGTTTGCCCTGTCTTTTATGCTGCCCATATTAATGTATGTGGCGCCGGTTGCTTTTCCGGCCGTTTTGGTGCAGCAAAAAATTGGGGACTTCGCATTTCATTTGTATGCACTTTACCCTATGGTAGGCGCCATAGAGGGATTTAGAACCAGTTTCGCTGTGGGCAAAGTGATGCCGTGGGATCTTATAGCCATTAGTTGGTGCAGTGCAATGGTGATTTTTATTAGCGGTGTATGGTACTTTAAAAAGATGGAACGGCATTTTGCTGATCTCGCTTAATGAATGGTTGAGAAACCTGCACACCTACTGATGTCGTTTATTTAATGGTGTACCATTCCGAACTTGTTTCGGATCCCCTGGATTCTATAATAAAATTTTCCAGGGGATGCTGAAATAAATTCAGCATGACGGCTTCACCCTGCATCGGTAATAAGTAATTTCCAGTTAAGTGAACAACATTGATTAATATATGATCATTGCCATTTACTAATACAAAGGCATTTTTTGCAAACAGATGAACATTTTACTGAAAGAAATAGCTAATACAATAAACCCCAACCGCTCCCGTTTCTGATCTATGATGCAAAGCCTGGCTATAAAAGTTACTGACCTGGGAAAAGCCTACCGTATTGGTTTAAAAGAAAAAAAACAAGAGACCCTGGCTGGTTCTATATTGGCAGCCATAAAAGCGCCCATTAAGAACTATAGAAAAATTAGCAACCTTCGAAAATTAAGTAATCAGCAGCCAGCTGCTGATATTTTTTGGGCAAACCGCCATATCAATTTTGAAGTTCATAGCGGCGAAGTATTAGGTATCATTGGAAAAAACGGAGCAGGCAAAAGCACCTTGTTAAAACTGCTGAGCCGCATTACGCCACCCACTGAAGGACGCATAGAGATACATGGCAAAGTGGCCAGCCTGTTAGAAGTTGGTACTGGCTTTAATCCCGAGCTGACCGGCAGTGAGAATATATATTTAAACGGCACCATCCTGGGCCTTACACGAAAAGAGATTGATGCCCGCTACGACGATATTATAGAATTTTCTGGTATAGAAAAATTTATTGAAACACCTGTAAAGCGTTATTCAAGCGGTATGAAGGTGAGGCTTGCTTTTGCAGTGGCGGCGCATCTTGATCCGGAAATATTAATTATTGACGAAGTGTTGGCGGTAGGCGATGCCGAGTTTCAGAAAAAGTGTTTGGGCAAAATGCAGGAGGTGGCAGGCAAGACCGGCAGAACGGTTTTGTTTGTAAGCCACGATATGGCCGCCGTGAAAAATTTATGCACCAGGGCCATTTTATTGCAGCATGGTGGCATAACCTACGAGGGCCATCCCAACGATGTGGTTGATTATTATTTAAAGAATGCGGCTAGTTTAAATCCGGATACCGAAGGTTTATCTTTTGCAAACCGAAGAGGCAGCGGCAAGTTCATGGTTACAAACTTTGAGTTTCTCAATAGTTCATTACTGCCGGTTGCAGTACTTGAAACCGGCATGGATGCCTTTATCCGTATTTCTTATAAGACCAGTGAGGCTAACCCAAACCCGGTAGTGAATATTTTAATAAGAAACAGTTACCAGCAAATTATTGGCAACCTGTTAACCCGTATTTCGCATCCTGAAGTGTTACGACTAAAAGGCGAAGGCGAAATATTATGCAACATCCCCAAATTACCCTTTATGCCAGGCCGGTATTCTATTGATGTGCTGTTGAAATATGATTATGATGTTACCGACCATTTAGAAGGGCTTACGGTTATGGAAGTGGAGAAGGGCGACTTTTATGGTACGGGTAAAGTGCAGGACGCTATGAAGGATGGCATATTGGTAGATCATTGCTGGCAGATTTCTTAAATATTTTTATGACGAAAAAAAGATTACTCGTTACCATAAGTTTTAGTTTTTCTATTAGGTATTTATATCAGACAAGTATGTTGCATAAGTTGCGCGACTTTGCCGATGTAGTCATAGCTATTACCTGGAATGAGGAGAGTTTGATAAAGCAGTTAAGGGCCGATGGTTTTGAAGTGCACTTGGTGCCAGAATCCAGAAAGGGGGTGGAGTATGAAACGGCCCGTAAAAAAATAAACTATTGGTTTACGTTTTTCAGACTCAAAAATTCAAGAAGAACGCAGGAAAAATATTTGAATCAGTTTAATAGTAAAAAAGCGGTGCTGCTGAATTACACCCGCAGTAAATACAATTATTTGCGGTTTATTGTGCCTGGTTATAAGAAGAGAATTTTTTTAAAGGAACAGGCAATGCTTATTTCAGACACCAATTTTAAAGAGATGCTGAAACTGGTTGATAGCCTAAAGATCGATGCAGTACTTTCCGTTACACCTTTTCATGCCCAGGAAGATATTTTGTTAAGGGCCTGCTATCACCGAAACAAGAAAATGATCGCGTCCATATTGTCGTTCGACAATATTACCAAACGCGGATGGATGCCAATTATTTATGATGCTTACCTGGTTTGGAACCACCATAACCGCGAACAGGCCTTGCGGATTTATAAGGAAATTGAGAATAAAGACATTGTTCAGGTAGTAGGTGCCGCCCAATTTGATTTTTATTACAAGCCTGAATATCTTTTACCAAAACACGAATGGCAAACGCTCGTGGGTCTGCCAGACACCGGCAGAAAAGTTATTCTATACTCCGGCGGACCTGGAACGTTGTTTCCCAACGAACCTCAATATGTCGCCCACATTTTAGAGGCCATTGATGCCGGCAAAATAAAAGGTAATCCCTTGGTGCTTTTCAGGTGCCACCCGGTTGATAAGTTGGAAAAATGGCAAAATTATATTGGTGTGCATCCCAACCTGGTATATGATTCATCGTGGGCGGGTAAGGAAAAATTGCAGAATGCAAATATAACCCGCGACGACATAGTAAAGCTGTGTTCAACTTTGTCATATACCGATGTGCATATTAATTTATGTTCAACCATGACGGTTGATGGAAGCGCATTTAATAAACCGCAGATAGGCCCTTACTACGACGATGTCAGCCCCGCAAATCAACACCTTTTACAGGGTCTTTACAGGCAGGAGCATTTTGAGCCCATCATGAAAAGCAACGTGTTATTGCTGGCTGGT
>JBBRCW010000398.1:0-5667 GCA_038204535.1 Chitinophagales bacterium
CTCCTCAATGGTCTTGTGTAAACTTATCTGCAGTTTTTTTATTTCTGTAAAATCTGTAAGGGTTATCAAAAGTTCATTATCCAGCTTATCGATCGTAACATTAAAATAATGGTCAAATCCGTTAGTTAAGTGAACATCGAAATTTTGGGGCTGATTGTTTTTAAAGGTCGTTTTAAGATGTTCAAACTTACCACTCAGATCATATTTAGTAAGGATTTGACCGATTGATTGCTGCCTGATGTCATCACCCTTGATCTTTAAAAAATTTTCAACAGCTTTATTAACCATGGCAATCTTAAAATCAACAATTTCTCCTTCTTCATTTTTCAAAGGCAACAATGTAACAATTCCGGCTTTGGAGGTATTTATTATTTTTCTGAGCCTGTCTTTGTCTTTCTTACTTTCCGAAATATCAACAATCGTTTGTACAACACCATCTACACCTAAAGGCGCTATAGACACACTAAACCAACCTTTAATACTGTTTGCGTCATAATAAAATTCTTTTGAATATGGCCTGCCTGTAACTAAAACTTTCTTTTTTATAATGAACATTTCATAATTCATAGACGACTGAAATACCTTAAGATAGCTGCTGCCTGTCAATTCCGCTTCCGTTTTATTCATTAGCCTGGCATAACGATCATTCATTTTCAAAAACCTAAAGTCTATTATTTCGCCGTTCTCATTTTTGACAGCCGTTAGTGCCACAACGCTGTGCTGACTGGCATTTAATATGCTTCTTAAGAGATTTGCCTGTTTTTCAATCTTCTCCTCATTTCGTTTTTTTTCGGTTATGTCTATGAAGCGAGACAGAACGCCGTCATCCATTTTTTGCAGCGATACTATAAACCAGCCGTATTCTTCTCCTGTCTCATTTCTAAAAGTCGTTTCAAATTGTTCCGGCTCACCGGTTTCTACTACCTTTTTATGCAATTCATACTGCTGTGCCCCCGACAAATGAGGCAAAATATTCAAAAGAGTTGATCCTGTGGCGTCATCAGGAAACCTGGCTAATTGGCGCCCAACTGCATTACAATAGGCAATCTTGAAATCGATAATACTGTTCTGATCATCCCTTACACATTCAAGCAATAGACATCCATCCATCGAATTTTCGATGATCATATTATACCGTTGCGCCTGCTTGATTACTTCAGCCTTTAACATAAAATGACAGGTAAAATGATACTGACAACTAATAAAGCGGTCTTGCTCGCTGGCAGTCTATTCAATAATTTACAATAAAGATAGCATGCGCTGCAAAAATAGCCGGTAACGATTTACCTGGCTATGGCCTCGCCTTTCATTACCTCATTTTTCAATTTACCCAGGGTTTGTAAATTACCTTGTAATTTTACGGCGCCATTAATCATCTTTTGCCCATAAAAATTAAAGTACCATGAATTTTTCAATACAGGAGCATATACCAGCCAATTTTTCCCCGGCTTCCAGGGTTTGGATCTACCAGTCGAGCCGCTTATTTTCTATCAGCGAAGCAATTGAAATTGAAGGAATGATGAATGACTTTGTAGCGGGCTGGCATTCGCATGGCGATAAAGTAAAAGGTTATGCCAATCTTTTCTTTGGTCAATTTGTTATTATTATGGCCGACGAAAGCCAGTCTGGTGTAAGCGGATGCAGCACTGATAGCTCTGTTCGATTAATAAAATCGATAGAACAGCAATTTAATGTTGACATGTTTAACCGGCAAAACATGGCCTTCCTGATAAACGAAAGGATTCAATTACTGCCGTTGGCGCAATTAAACTATGCCTTCCAAAATGGTTTTATATCAATGGAAACTACTTATTTTAACAACCTGGTTTTATCAAAACAAGAACTTGAAAATAAATGGATGATACCGGTTAAAGATAGTTGGCTGGTAAAAAAGCTAACTCCTGCACAATCTGCCTGATCCACTAAAAGCATCATTTTTTCGGCATTTCTTAAAACCGCATAGTAAATCCCACACCAATCAAACTTTTAACCTGCAAAGCCGGGCTGTTTCCATTTTTTCCGAATAATTTTATATTGTCGTCATAAATCAGGTCCAGGTTATAGTTAAACGAAAAATACCTTCCCACCTTAAAGCCAAAATAGTTGGTCATAAAGAGGTCAATATTTTCAGGGTTGTCCAGGTAATTGCTAAAAAGGTCTAAACGGCCTTTGTAAGACACATTTCTGGGTAATACCTGCCGATAGTTGATGGTTGCAAAGGCGCCAAAATCACTCACAACATGTTTGCCTGAATCAACGCCATATGCCCTTTTATTCGCCAAAAATTTGCTGGCTACCACTACAACCCGGCTGGTTAATGGCGACACAAAAGCCGAAAAATTCTGGTTGGGCTTATAATCAATACCGGCAGAAGTTAACATATAAGCCGGCGAAAGAAAAGTGGATGAAAAAGTGCCTTTATTACTTGCATAGGTATAACCATCAAAAAACTGGGTTCTAAAGTTAACCAGACCAGTGGCAAATAGCTTTCCATCAAAATTGTACCCATATTTCGATAACATATCTAACCTGTCATCGTTCTTTCGACTTCCCAGGCTGGTACTTTGAACATAGCCAAAATTAAAATCAAGATTATTGTCCCAGCTATGCTTTTCATATTTGTATAAAACAAAATAATTGACGTAGCTATTTACTGCCAGCGAAAATTTATCGCCTCCCGATGCCCAGTTACTCAAAGAGCCCTGGTTGATATTTATGTTTACTAACCCGCCGCGTTTCCATGTCCATGGCAAAGTGTCTGAAACTTCTTTTTTTACACTGCGATTTAACTCTGTGGCCAGTTTTTTTACTTTCAAATCCTGAGCTCCCGCATTTAAACCAAATAACATTAAAAAAACAACAATGTAATATCCTCTCATCAATAATCTTTTTACTTTTTTTCAAAAATAGAAATAAAATGATATTTACCTAATCAATCTTAATATTTCCCTTTTGGCCAAACATCATGGGCAACACCTTTGCAATTTGAAGGTTAACCAGTATTTTCGCACAACGTTTTTTTGATTAACCTGCAAAAATGCTGCTTGTTAATGTATAAGTTAATCACAGATAATTTTCCTTACTAAAAAAAAACAACAAATTAAATGGCTTACGATGTTATTGTTTTAGGAAGTGGCCCCGGCGGATACCCGGCTGCAATTCGTGCCTCGCAACTGGGACTAAAAGTTGCCATTATAGAAAAAGAAAGTCTTGGTGGTGTTTGCCTCAACTGGGGTTGCATACCTACCAAAGCGCTTCTAAAGAGTTCGCAGGTGTATGAATACCTGAAACATTCAAGCGATTATGGCATTGAATCAAGTGGCGTTCAGCACAACTTTCCGGCTGTAATAAAGCGCAGCCGCGGCGTAGCCGACAAAATGAGCAAGGGCGTGCAGTTTTTAATGCGCAAGAACAAAATTGACGTAATAATGGGTTATGGTAAACTAAAGGCCAAAGGGCAGATAGAGGTTACCGCCGCCGATAACAGTAAGCAGATAGTTGAAGCAAAATATATTGTGATAGCAACCGGCGGAAGGGGTAAGCAATTACCTAACCTGCCCATCGATGGCAAAAAAATCATCGGATACCGCGAAGCTATGAATCTGGCGGAGCAGCCAAAATCGATGATCGTGGTAGGCAGCGGCGCCATCGGTGTTGAGTTCGCTTATTTCTACAATAGCATGGGTACTAAGGTAACCATAGTAGAATTTATGCCGCGCATGGTGCCGGTAGAAGATGAAGAGATTTCGAAAGAGCTTGAAAAGCAGTTTAAAAAGCAAGGCATTACCATTATGACCAATGCTTCAGTTGAGTCGGTGGATACATCGGGCAGCCCGCTGAAAGCAAAGGTTAAAACCCAAAGCGGTGAAGTTACCCTTGAGGCAGACATTGTTTTAAGTGCTGTTGGCGTGGTTGCGAACATTGAAAATATCGGTCTGGAAGAATTGGGTATCAAAACCGAAAAAGGCAAAGTAATAGTGGATAAATACGGCCAGACAAATGTTGCCGGTATTTACGCCATCGGCGATTGTACGCCCGGCCAGGCATTGGCACACGTAGCAAGCAAAGAAGGAACAAATGTAGCCGAGCACATTGGTTACAACGAAAAAAAGTTTGCCCATTTGCCCGAAGCTATGGACTACAACAACATTCCGGGTTGTACCTACTGCTCGCCCGAAATAGCCAGCGTTGGTTATACCGAAAAGGCCGCTAAAGATGCCGGCTTCGAAATTAAAGTGGGCAAATTTCCATTTATAGCCAGTGGTAAAGCAAGCGCCAGCGGAGCAACCGAAGGCTTTGTAAAAGTTATTTACGATGCAAAATATGGCGAGTTCCTGGGTGCGCATATGATTGGCAATAATGTTACCGAAATGATTGCAGAAGTAGTAACCGCCCGCAAGCTGGAAACTACCGCGCATGAAATTCTAAATTCCGTACACCCACACCCAACAATGAGCGAAGCTTTGAAAGAGTCAACAGCGGTTGCCTACGGCGAAGCAATTGATATTTAAGAAACAAAGATGAAAAATTAATAAAAGGTTACTCCGGCAAACGGGGTAACCTTTTTTAGTTGATTGAGTTTTAAAGACGTTTTGGACCAGGACATTCGAACTTTGATGATGCTGCCGTTGCGACGCTCCGTTTTACCAGTATACCGTTACGCAGCTAAATCCATTTAACTTTAAAAATGAAAGGCCTATTTCTTAATTAAATACCTAAAACCCAGCCCGATATTGCCCAGGTTGGTATTACTAAGGCTGGATGAAATACTAAAACTATTATTGGTATTCTTTTGTGGCGTATTGGTCATTTTAACTACGTTGTGGCTAAAACCTATACTGGCAAAATTGCTTAAATAAGCATCGAATATCCAGCGATCGGCCAGCCGGTAACTAAGCCCCGGCGCCAGGTTGATACTAATTCCATACCCGCTGGTCTTACCCAGATTTGTGGTATTGACCGGATTTCTATTTTCACCAAAACCATAATTGGCAACAGCCGAAGTATTGATGGTGAAAAATAATTTGTGCCTGAGTGTAAAAAAGCGTTGCGAAAATGCGCTGGCCCCCAATGTTTGGTTAGTAGAAGTTTGATACTGACTGCTTGATGCAATTGCTGCTTTTTGCTGATAATATCCATAGTTTAAACCAAAGCCGCAAAGTGTATTTGCCTTGGTGAATTTGGCAAACGTTGGATTAAACGAAAAATTGGTTTGCCACGATGTATTGACGGAGTTACCCTGATCAACAATCTTACTATTGTTAAAACCTATGTTACCACCCAATACTTTTTGGCCCGGTATAAACTGCGCTATTCCAATTTGAGCAAGCAGAAGAACGACTGCTAATAAGTAGATATTTTTTTGCATGTAAACGTTTTCGCAAGTGACAAAACGAGCGAAAAATGTGTTGCCTGCATTTCTTGCTTTAACAAAACTTCAACTATTCAATTCTTTAATGAGAAGCCCGTATCAGAACGAGTAGGCTTCAAGTCAGGAATTGCTTTTGGGCACAATCAGTTGAATTTCTCTTGATAAGCACCAGGCGTTCCGCTGGAACGCTTTCAACAATTCGCAGGTATCAACTACCAACCAGTCGTTCCTATTTTACGGATCGGGAATTTCCCTTCCCCCTTTAAAATGAAACTAAACTGTAATTAATCGCTGGC
>JBBRCW010000399.1:0-5648 GCA_038204535.1 Chitinophagales bacterium
ATTTGCCTTTGGAAGAAGGTAATCATCCCAATGGAAAGGCGTATCCGCAAAAACATAATTACAAGGAAAACCCACTACCTGCAAACCTGCTTTTTCATAAGCTTTTTTAGCTCGTGGCATGTGCATAGCTGAAGTAACCAGTATATAGGGAGGCTGAAGGCCTGCCGAATCGATCAATCTTTTGCTGAACACTGCATTTTCAAAGGTATTTCTTGAATTGCCGTCAACAATAATATCAGCAGGAGGAATACCAATTTCAATCAATTGTTTTTGCACAAAGTTTGCGGCGACAACCTTCAGGCCCTCAACCCTGCTGCCGCTTACAACTATCTTTTGTAGGTGCCCTTGTTTGTACAATTTTACAATTTGTATGAAACGGTCAGAGGCAGAATTAAAAAATCCGTTCCCATTACGTTCGTACGACTCATATCCGCCTAAGATTATACCGGCGCTGTATTTTTGCGATGCGGATAAAGTAACAGGGCTGGGCTGATACACTGTAACAAGTTTATTTAAAAGAAACTGGTTGCCAAATATGAATAGCAAAACCATAGCTGTAATACCTAACCGTTTTTTTAAGATGGGGTTCTTTACAAACAGCCAGCCAATTAATAAAGCCACCAGCCAATTAAATGGAACAATAAAAAAATAAATTATTTTAGAAACGACGAAAAACATGCCCCTGAAAAATTTGGGCGAATATAAACAGGGATCTGAGAATCACTTGAATACTTTTTATGCATACCGTCAGGTTAATCCACCACTACGCTTCCGCTTCTTCCAGCACCTCCTTTTTATATTCGTCAATAAGCTTACGTTGCTGTTCGCCAGAAACCGCGGCATAGTGATCGAATTTCATAGTAAACCGTGCCCGGCCCTGGCTTAAGCTTCGGAGCGACGAAGAATACTGGTGCATTTCGGAATGGGGAATTTGCGCTTTTACCACCGTAAAATGGCCATCGGTGTTCATGCCCAATACCATACCCCGCCGGGATTGAATATCGCCCATGATATTTCCTGTTATTTCATCGGGGCATCGAACTTCAACCGCATATATGGGCTCGAGCAATTGCGGATCCGCCAGTTGAAATGCCTGCTTAAAAGCCATCATCCCGGCCAGTTTAAAGGCCATATCGTTACTATCGACAGCGTGCATTTTACCCTCATAAACACAAACCCTTATATCACGCACATACGAACCTACCAGGGGCCCTTCATGCATTTTTTCCATAATGCCTTTTTGAATGGAAGGCAAGAACCGGTTGTCTATTACCCCGCCAACTATACAATTAACATAAACAAACACGCCTCCCCATGGCAGATCTATTTTTTCAGTAGAACGCACATGCAATCCTTCTGGTTCAGGCATGCCCTCAACCCACGGCTCTATGCGCAAGGTCACCTCGCCAAACTGGCCGGCGCCGCCTGATTGCTTTTTATGCCGGTAAGTAGCATCGGCCCTTCGGCGGATCGTTTCACGATAGGCTATTTTGGTTTTTGAATACTCCACTTCCAGCTTGTAAGCATTCTGAAGTTTCCATTTAATGACCGACAGATGCATATCGCCCTGGCAATGCAAAATGGTTTGGCCAAGTTCGGCGCTCACCTCTACCTGAACGGTCGGGTCCTCTTCTTTTAACTGATGCAAGGCCGAAGCAAGTTTTTCTTCTTCGCCCCTGCGGGTATTGGCCAGCGCTACGCTCATAACCGGCTGGGGAAACTGTATTGGGTGCAATTCAATTTGTTTCCCTTTTTGATGAAGCGTATTGTTGGTATGCGTATTCCGCAATTTCAGCGTAGCCCCAATATCGCCGGCAACCAGCTGATTGGTGTTTACCCGTTTATTTCCTTCCACCAAAAATACCTGGCTTATCTTTTCGGTTACACCGGTATTTTCATTCACCAGCTCCATACCGCTGTTGATCGTACCGCTATACACCTTAAAAAAGCTTAGATCCCCAATATGCGGTTCGCTTACGGTTTTATAAATAAAAATGCAGGCGGGCCCATTTGCATCGGCTTTTAGCTGCCCGTTGGTAAGTGTCTGTTGCGGCGGCATTTCGCTGTAGGGCGGACAAACATTGTCTATATAGCCCATCAACCTAACTACACCCCTGTTTTGTTTGCCCGAAACACAAAAAACCGGAAACAGGTCGTGGTGCGCCATGGCCAGGTGCAGCCCCTTCTTCATTTCATCTTCGGTTAGTTCGCCTTTATCAAAATACAGTTCCATCAGGGTTTCGTCGTTACTGGCTATGGCTTCTATCAGTTCTTTATGCAGTTCTTCGGCCCTTGCTTGTTCGCTGGCCGGAATGGCTTTTTTCTCAGGCTTTTCGCCCTCACCCGAATACTCATACATTACCATATTCAATACATCAATTATAGCATTAAAACCCAGGCCGGGGTTTAAGGGATATTGCACCAAAACCACGTTGTTTCCAAAATGGCTTTTGGCCTCCAAAACCGTCTTATTGAATTCGGCCTTTGGATGATCGAGCTGATTGACCACAAAGATCATGGGCGTTTTAAATTGCTCGGTGTATTCCCAGATTATATCGGTGCCAACTTCTACGCCCGCGCTGGCATTTAACACCATTAGCCCGGTGTCTGCAACACGAAGGGCGGTCAGCACCTCGCCCACAAAATCATCGTAGCCCGGCGTATCCAGTATATTTATTTTATAGCCTTTGTAGGGGGCATGCATTAGAGTGGAGAAGACCGAATTGCCTCTTTCTTTCTCCAGGTCGGTGTAATCGCTCACCGTATTTTTCTCTTCAATCGTTCCGCGCCGGTGTATTTGGCCGGCTTCAAATAAAATACTTTCGGCAAGCGTTGTTTTTCCGCTGCCGGCGTGGCCGAGCAGCACAATATTTTTTACGTGAGCAGTATCAAATTCAGGCATGGCAATATATTTTTATAGATGAAGGCAATCAGTTACAAAAAAGTTGATTTCATGAGCCTCTGCACACTAAAAAGAGATTTTTACTAATGGCTAATGAAATATGGAAGTCCGGTTTCCTGTATTTCCTTAAGGCTGAATCGTGTAATTTCCTTTCTGACTTTTTCTTTTGACAGGCCAAATATGCTGATGAACAATATGTATGTACAAAGTAAGAAAATTTACCGGCTCTTATTCTATAAAATATTGATGCCTTGCATTTTTTATGGGTGCCGCATATTTTTAAGTTTTCTCCGCATTACAATGATCCTGAATTTTACGCTATCGTATATTAATCCGAGCATTAAAACCAGGCCTGCAAACAAGATTGCCATCAATTTAAACCGGGCATATAAAATACCCCCGGCTATCCCGCCGAGAAAAAAGAAAACGATGATGATAAAGCGAAGCCTGATGGAAGCATGGAGCCTGGCTTTTTGTTCTTTTAGCCGATAAAAAAAGAGCTGTGAAAGGTCGATACCCAGGTCAGTAACAAGACCGGTAAGATGGGTGGTTCGTACAATTGAATTTGAAATTGTGGTTACCAGCGAATTTTGCAAACCCATGCCAAACAACAGGCAGCAAGCCAGCACATCAGGATACGAATTTACCAGGGGCTGCCCCCAGGCACCAATAACAATCAACAACAAACATTCAATTGACGCGGGTACTATATACAAGTATTGTTCATCTTTTCTTGCTACAATCTCCAAAAGGAAATTGGAGACAAAAGAACCGATGAAGAATGAAAAAATGTATAAGAAATACACCATGCCGCTCCAAAACTGGAGCTTGTACACCTCATCCATAAAATAGGCAAAATGACCTGTAACATTCGTGGTAAGCCGCTTGACGGCAAAAAATCCGGCAACGTTTACCAGGCCGGCAATGAAAGATAATAAGGAGGCAATTTTAATATTGTGTTGAAGTGTGCGGGTTTTGCCCTTGTGTCGAAACATTTACTTGACTATTATTCCTAAATATAAATCTGCTAAATAAGTAGAAGTTTAAAGATATTGAATTGGCGAAGAACCATTGGTTGAAATTGAGTGAATACCCAATTGTCGCACCTTAATGGGGACCAGTTGGCGATCAGGCGACCGCCAACGATCTGCGCAGCCGCTGTTGGTCGCCTTGACCAACAGCAACAAGATATTGAATTAGCAAAGAACCATTGACCGTAATTAACCACCAGCCCGATGCCCTGCAAGAAAATATTAGTTCGCAACCGAATATTTAAATAACAATCAGCGTCAATAACCAAGGCTTTTTTGAAATTGAGATCATCGCAGGTGTTCTTTCTGTGCGGCGCAATCATTGAAATATACAGAAGAATTTCAGTTTACTGGTAACCGGCCGGCGGCACAAATCCTTCGGTTAACACGGCAATCTGTTTGGCGAAATGTATCAATTCTGGTTCGCTCCAGTATTTGCCTACGATTTGTATGCCCAGCGGCAAGCCTTCTTTCCCCAGCCCTAAAGGTATCGCCAGCGACGGGTTGCCCGATGCATTAAAACATCCCACATAAGGCCAGACATAGTTTAAATAGATCATTTCTTTACCCTCGTATTTTAATGGCGTACCAATTTTGCAACGCTTAAAGGCCGGACCAAAAGCCACCGGGCAAATCAAAAAATCATATTCCATAAAAAATTGCTCCCATCGCATTGTCATCTGGCTCCGTTGCAGCATGACCTCAGCATAATGGTTTGCATCCATTTTAAATGCTTTGTCTAAAGGCGCTAATAAAAAAGGATCTGCTTTCCCCATTCCCTTTAACAAGCTCCTGAACAATTGCATTTTAATGACCTTTCGTATGTACCACGGCGTTCCTTGCGCTATTACATAAGGAAAAAGCCCAACATAGGTTTCCAGCGATTTATGGTGCAGCGTCTTATCTGGTATCCGTTTTTGTATTTTACCACCGGCTGCGGCAATTTTTTCGGACAGCTTTTGGATGGCTTCACTTACCTGTGTGCTGGCCTCAAACCCCGGCCAGCCATCGGTCCATGCAACTTTATATTGGTTGATGGTTTTGCCCGATGGGGGCTGCCAGTTTATATCGGGAATATTTCGGTCGCTTTCGTGCGGCCCCACGATAATCTTCCACAACAATTCAAGATCATCCAGGTTACGGGCAAGCGGGCCAGCCTGCATCATGTGATATAAAAACGTGTGACTATTTTTTGGCAGGGGTGAATTTCCATGTAATGGCACTGTTTTATCGGTAGGTTTTAAACTATACAATCCGCAGAAATTGGCGGGCACCCGCACGGAACCACCCAAATCGCTGCCCAGTTCTAAGGGTGTAAAACCTGCAGCCAGGGCAGCCGCTCCCCCGCCCGTACTTCCACCCGGAGAATAATCGGTATTAAAGGGATTTTTGCCTTCAGGAAAAATATCGCCATTTACCTGGAAGTCCAGCAGATTTTTTGGAACATTGGTTTTGCCGATAATAACAGCCCCACTCCTTTTTATTCTCTCTACTACAACAGCATCTTCGGGCGCAACAAAGTTTTTCATCAATTTAAAATTCATTGTGCTCTTTTGCCCTTTTATCCAGAAAGCCTCTTTAATTGTTATCGGCACCCCATGCAATGGCCCCCGAAAATTGCCCTCGCCGGCCTCCTGATCGCAAAGTGCAGCTTCATGCAACGCGTCTTCTTCAAAAATGGTTACCAATGCATTCAACTGGCTATTATATTTTTT
>JBBRCW010000400.1:0-5640 GCA_038204535.1 Chitinophagales bacterium
ACCGTTTTGGTTCTGGCTTGTACAGATTAGGCAATGATGGACTCTAAATTTACTTTATGGTGCAGCGCACCCAAATATTTGTAGCAAATAAAATTACGCTACAATCAAAGGTGCAGCGCACCGGAATATCAACTAAAAAAGCTTAGCAATTTGCGAATGCGAATTTATAAAAATATTGCGGTGCGCTGCACCTCATGAGCCCTGTGCTGATGAGGTTCTACAAATATTTAGGTGCGCTGCACCTGGAAATCAAAGATTAAAGATGTGGTAACAATTAGTCTACACTGTGCCAGCTTCTGCCGAACATTGCTAACTTTTTCAATTATTTTAAGCTTCTGTCAGAATCAATAAGTATAGGTCTTGGTCCCCGTCTCTCCGTTTGATGACGTTATTTTTTCTGAGGTTTGCCTGTTCTGGCTATCAAATGTATAGGTGTGGCTCAAGGTAAGATTTGAACCGCCTGCATTGGTAGTAGTAGTTTGTACCAGGTTTTTGTTACTGTAAAAAAAAATTTCTCCCCTGTTAAGGTTGTTCAGCAAGCTGCCATAGGTATAGGTGGTTCTATCAGAGCCGCTTGTTTCAGAAATAATGTTGCCATTGCTGTCGTAATCGTAAAAAACGGTATTATAAAGCACATTGGCGCCCGCTACCCGGTCGTATTCCCGCATCTGTACCGGCCTTTTATTGCTATCATATAAAATTTTTTCGGTTGTAGTATCCTGCGTGTCATTTATCTGCAACAGGCTATCCACCAAATTGAAACTATTGATAAAAAACGTTCCAGAAATGCTCAGGGCATTGGAATTATACAAATCCAAGGTAAACGTATTATTTGTATTATACTGATACACAAATTTGTCGCCGGCATTAGAAGTTGAAATGACGCTGGTAACCCTGTTATTCGCATCGTAGGTAAGATTGAAAGTTGTACTGTCCGTACCAGCAGCAGAGCTTATCTTTTCGGTATATGTCTTTACCAAAAACGACGATCCCGTACCCGGCGTGCCAGTACTGTCAACAGTAGATCCCACATCAAAGGTTATTTCTTTTTGGCACGAAACAAAAAACAACACCATGCCGGCTACAAAAGCGAATGCAATATTTTTCATTAAAACAAATGATTAAAAAAGATAGTATAAGGTTGCAAAATAGGGAAAACGCGTAACTATTGCCGCAGTAATTGTTTTTAAGGTGCATTACAAACTGTCGCATCAAACAAGCGTTCGTCAATGCGAGCCTTGCGTAGCTTGGCGAAGCAATCCCCGGTATTTTGTCAACCTGATTATGCAGGGGATTGCATTCCCGAAAAGAAATCTGGACAGGCTGTGCCTCCTCCGCCTTTTGACGGACGGCGCTATGACGATGAGATTTGAAACCACCTTCCAACAAATAAAAAGCGACATTTTGAAATGCACCGTTATCATGTCCCCGGCACTCGCTGCAATAACAACTCGGGCAAAAAAAGTCGGAAAATATCCCGTTCCGGAGGAACGTAATGTGGGTAGAAATAAAGGTCAAAAATTGTTTTCCCGTTCCGGAGGAACGGAAGATGAATGAAACCGATCCATGGTTTGAAATCAAAATAGCACATTTCAGTTTTCAACGACGACACATAGAAATATTACTATATAGAATGTGATTGTTTGCGTGGTTGAATAATTTTCGAAATTGTTGATGCTGCCGATCCAGACCCACCTTTCATTCCGCTGGAATGAAAACATTTCATGGAATTTGTGTACCTACCAACCATTCGTTCCAGTGGAACTGAAACAACATTGCATAACTTTCGGCACCAGCTATTTTCCAGGTCCTGCCGGGGTCTCCTTTATATTAATACCTGTTCGCTTAATGAAAAGACATGAAAAAATCGGCGAGCGGCATTTTTAAATGTAAGTAATTGAATTTTGATGGTTGGCGGGGGGAATCCATACTTCCCCGAAACAATTGATATCCGTTACGCCCAATAAGGCACCGTAAAAAAAACGCTATCACTCCTACTTTTTATCCAAAAGGAAAATGCACGGTTTTAATGGTAAACTTTATATGTGTTTTGATAAATATATTTGTGTTCTAATTTATTAAACCCCATAAAAATGAAAAATTTCATTTTAATAGCTGTTGCCTGTGTGCTGGCCACCTCGTGCGGACCGAGAATTTACCAGTCTGCCAGTTTCGACAATGCTTTGGCCAGGCATAAAACGGTAGCCATTCTTCCTGCCGAAGTAAATATTTCTTTGAGGCCCAATGAAGCCAGGAAAATGACGCCCGAGCAAATGGAAGAGATTACAAAAAAAACTGCCTACGACATCCAGGACAAAATGATCAGCTGGTTTTTAAGGCGTTCAGACAAATTGAATTACACGGTTACTTTTCAGGACATCAATAAAACCAATGCAAAGCTGAAAGATGCAGGAATTAATTATGGTGATCTGGCCACCAAGGACAGGGCCGATCTGGCAAAGATTTTAGGCGTGGACGCGGTCATTCAAAACAGGATAAAGATGGACAAACCTATGTCGGAAGGGGCGGCCCTTGCAGTGGGTGTTTTGATTGGCGCATGGGGAAATACAAATAATGTTGAAACAACCATCAACATTAACGACGGCAAGTCGGGCGATCTTTTATGGAAATATGATTTTTCGGCGTCGGGTTCCGTTGGCTCATCCACTACCAGACTTATAGACGCATTAATGCGTAATGCTTCAAAGAAATTTCCTTACAAAGCCGGGTGATTAAAAACAAATTTTAATAGAAATGCCTCCAGAGAAAACCGGAGGCATTTTATTTTGACACCTATCCAACTTATTTCTTCACCTTGTTGGGGAATGCTGGCCCGGGCATTTGCTTTGGTGGATTCTTTTTCAATTCGTCCATAACAATTTCAATTGCTTTTTCCAATTGCGGATCATGGCCATTGATCACCTCCGAAGGCCATTGCTCTACTTCCACATCGGGTGGCGTACCTACATTTTCAATTCCAAATCCATTCTCATTAAAAAACGCCAGGTTTGGTGCAGTAACGCTACCGCCATCAATAAACTCAGGATAACCCAATATGCCCACAAGGCCTCCCCAGGTTGTTTTGCCTACGAGTGTGCCCAGCTTTGCCTGCCTGAATAAAAATGGCAGGTAATCGCCACCCGAACCCGCTGTTTCATCTATCAGCATTACTTTAGGGCCTTGTATAGAAGCATTAGGCGCTTTCTGATCTTTACCATAGCGGTATTTCCAATACGACTGTACCGGCCTTTTTAAAAGATCTATGTAGTAATCGGCCAATTGCCCGCCCCCGTTAAATCGCTCGTCAATAATGATAGCTTTTTTATCAGCCTGTGGAAAAAAGTACCGTTTAAAATATTCGTGGCCTTCGTTTGCGGTATTGGGTACGTACACATATGCCACCTGTCCGTTGGTAGCTTCATGTACTTTTCTCATATTCCCCTCTACCCAATCCCTGTTACGTAAGGCGCCTTCGCTGGCTATAGGAACCACTTTAACGGTACGCTTGTTTTTTCCATCTGCAGCGGATGCAACGGTTAGCAAGGTGATCTTATCGGCCGTATTTTCGAAATAACTGTAAAAGTTTTTATCAGCCATTACATCATTTCCATTTACGGCCAGTATGTAATCGCCGGTCTGCACATCAACACCAGGCTCAGTCAATGGAGAACGCAGGTCTGGGGTCCAGTTCAATCCGCCATAAATCTTTTTGATTTTATACCGGTTGTTGCTCACCTCGTAATCGGCACCAAGCAATCCCCCCGGCACAACATCAGGACTCATCCGCTGGTCGCCGGTAGCACCAAACCGGTGGTGACCTACCGACAGTTCGCTAAACATCCATTGCATTACGCGGTACAGATCGTTGTTGCTGGCAACATCCGGCAGCATTGTTTCATACTTTTTTTTCATGGCGATCCAATCCACCCCATGCATGTTGGGATCGTAGAAATAATCGCGGTTTACCCGCCAGGCTTCATCAAAAATGTTTTGCCATTCTTGCCTTGGAGAAATTTTTACCTGCAATAAACCCGTATTGATCATTGCATCCGTACCAGGTTTTTTGCCGGTTTCGGTTACACCCCATTTACCCTTGCTTACAAACAACATCTTCTCCCCTTTTGCCGCTATGCTAAATCCATCTGCCGGCATAATGGCTTCATCCTTTCTTTTCTTCAGGCTATAGTTGTGCAGCATAGTGGGGGTTGCGCCGTGGGGCGAACGGGAGAGATAAAACAACTCCCCTTCTTTTGAAACCGCCAATGAACTGTAGATGCCTTTGGGTAGAGGAAAAGGAACTATCCTGCTTTGAATACCATCCCAATCAATCTTCAGTTTGTCTTTGGAGGAATCAGCTTTTGCGGCCGCCTTTGCAGTGGCGGAATCCTTTAGCTCCTCAATATCGTTTTCCCTGGCAAAAGGCGACTGTACCTTTTTTTGAAGGGTGACAAGGTAAATGGAATTGGCAGATTCCATATCCTGGCCCGACTGATCGAACCAGTTAACTACCGGGCCTGCATCGGTGCTGGCAAGCAGGTATAAGTATTTACCTGATGGATCGAAAACCGGTTCTGTTACGTTAGACAAGCCATCGCTAACCGGTAAAGATTTATTCTCATCAACAGTGTAAATCCACGCTCTCTCAAAATTTGTTTCGGAAATGGTGGTATAGGCTATATGGTTACTATTTGATGACCAGCTGCCAAACAGCTCACGAAACGGCCCGGGAACATAGACATCATCTTCCGCAATTTTCTGGACCTTCCCTGTGGTTACATCCGCCAGGTAAAAGCGCCGCCCATTGTCAACAAACACCAGTTTTTTACTATCGGGCGACCAATGAATGTTTGCATAAAAACCAGCACCCTGCAGCGGAATAATTTTAGGTTCCCCTATACCCTCCTGGCTTTGTATGTACAACGCGTACTCACCAGAGGCATCGCTGAAATAGGCAATGCGCTTACCGTCGGGCGACCATGCAGGATATTTTTCATGTACACCCGGGGTATTGGTAAGATTGAATGCATCCCCTTTTTCAGCAGGCAGCGTAATGATCTCGCCGCGGTAGTCAACCACCACCCTGGCACCCGACGGCGATATATCGCCGCTGCGTATGTGCTGGTCGCCTTTTACAAAACGGGATCGTAAATCGAGCAGATCGGCCGCAATGCCAACCTTTAATTTTGAAGTTTCATTTTTGGCAATGTTGTACACGTGCAGGTATCCTGCCTGCGAAAAAATGAGTTCGTTTGCATTGCCTTCAAGGCTTGAAACCGGAAAGCCCGAAAATTTGCTGACCTGGTTTACCGCTTTGGTTGATGGATCATAACTGTAAATATTGAACTCTCCATTACGGTCGCTTCTAAAGAAAACTTTACCGCCCTTCCACACCGGCTTGCTGTCGTTGCTGCCGCCATTTGGTTTGGGTATTTCGGTCACTTTATGGCTTTTGGTATCGTAAAGCCAAATGCGGCTCTGGGTACCTCCCCTGTAGTTTTTCCATTGTTCAAACCTATCAGCTATGGTGGTATAAGCAATACTGTTTCCATCGGCACTATACGATGCCCAAAACGCATTGGGTATCGGCAATTGCTCTTCGGCACCGGTTGCTATATCTACGGTAAACAACTGGAAGAAACG
>JBBRCW010000401.1:0-5569 GCA_038204535.1 Chitinophagales bacterium
CTGTTTTGCACCGTAACCCAGTTCAGGTTAGCATGCCATCCTTTAAACTCGGGATAGACCCAGCTTTCGCCGGTTATGGTATTGTTGTACTCCTTTTGCCATACGCCCAACTGCTGCCCCTTTAAACGGTTTTTCCAAACACGGTAAGGCCCCTGCCCCAGCCAGCGCATACCGGTAATATTTTGTTCCGGATAATCAAACGTAATGCCCATAAAATCTACCGGGCCTTTAACGGAATAAGTATAATCGAGCCTCGGTAATTTTCCCGAAATAAAAACCCATTTAGCCTGGTACATTCCTGTGGTTGTATAGGCTGATTGCACTACCAGGCTATCGCCCTGCTGCAAAAAAGTAAAGTCTTTTAGCGTTACAGGAATACCCGCTAATGCAGGGCCGCCGCTTAAGGTGATATACTTCTTTCCACTATATACCATTTGCAGAAAGCCGGTTAATTTGTCGAACGAATACACAATACCATCGCAACTAACCTGCAATGTGTTGTTAATATCCGAAACCGCAACCCCGTTCGTCTTATCCATACTGATGGCCTTTGCGGCAAATTGTTCCGGCTGATGCAAGGGCCAGCTCCAGGTAAATATTTTATTGCCTTTTGCGTCAAATGCATCCAGGTATAATGCATCGGCCATAGGCATGGCTTTTATCATTTGGCCACCGAGCTGCAAAAATCCGCTTGTGCCCGGTGGAAGATCTGGCGAAAGCGTGGTTCCATTTGCCACTACAAATGGCGCGGTTCCTTTGGCTGTAGCTTTTGGAAAATTAACCAGCTGCCATTTAAACCGGCAGGCTTTTAAATTGGTATAGAGGTAGCGGTTCTCCACGTCTATTTTTCCACTAAAATTTTGCGGGATGGTTTTGGTGCCAACATATACCGGCGACCATATCTCTTTAATGGTAAAATAACTCGCCTCCTTTTCGCGGTGAGGTCCCACAATGCCATCGGGCGCCAGGTTTCCGGCTACATCCATTTCGCCGTCCCTGTCGCTGCGCATTACACCTTCGTCGTGCAGCGCCCATAAAAATCCGCCGGCGAAGTATCGGTGTTTTCTCATCTCATCCCAAAAATCATCCAGCCCCGCGCCATGGCCTCCATCAAACAAGCCGTGCATAAATTCGGTAGGATAAAACACTTCATTACCAAACAGTACTGAATTGACCACATAATTATAATCAGGATAATGCTTGGTATCGGTACCCCTAAATTTCTCCCACGGATGCATTACAAAACGTTTCTGCGGATCGTACCAATCAAAATCGCCATCCAGCGCCCGATTCCAGCCGCCCTCGTTTCCATTGGCCCAAATAATAATTGAAGGATGGTTTACATCGCGCAGCACCATTTCCTTTAATAGCTTTCTGCCAGCGGTGGTATCATAAGTCTTTTGCCAGCCCGTCAGTTCATCAATCACAAACAATCCCAGGCTATCGCACAGGTCCAAAAACTCGCGGTCGGGCGGGTAATGCGACATGCGGACGGCGTTCATGTTCATGTCTTTTATAAGGCCAATATCCATTAAATGCACCGCGCGGCTAAGGGTTCGCCCGCTTTCGGGCCATTCGCTGTGGCGACAAACGCCTTTCATAACAATCCTTACATCATTTACATAAAATCCATCCTGTGGCCTGAATTCGACCGTTCTAAACCCGAAACGCTGTTGAATGGTATGTATGGTTTTTTTGCCTTGCTTTATTGAAATAACCGCATTGTATAAATTGGGCTGCTCAGGGTTCCAGGTCTTTACACCCTTAAAAGTTTGTGTAAGCCAATTGCTGTCGGCCGCCGAAACATTAAAAGGCTTGCCTACCGGTGTTCCGTTTAATTGCTGCACTTGAATTTCTACCACCTGGTTTTTTTGGGTGTTTTTAGAGAATACCTGCATGCCAAATCTACCGTTGGCTTTTGCGTTTACAACCACTCTTTCGATAAAGGTATTAGGCACCACTTCTAAAAATACCGGCCTGTAGATACCGCCGAAAAGCCAGAAATCGGATTGCCGCTCCGCACGGTTTACCGACTCATTGGCCGATTTCTTGCTCACCTTCACTTCCAGCTGGTGATTCGTTCTATTTTTTATGAGATCGGTAATGTCGTACCTGAATTGATTGAAAGCTCCCTGGTGAACAGGACCTGCAGAAATGCCATTTATTTTGATTTCGGCATCCGTCATCACCCCGTCAAAAACTAAAAACACCGTATTATTTTTCCAAGACCGCTTTGTCGAAAATTCGTATTTATAATCCCCTTGTTCTTCGGGATTGATACGGTCGGTGCCATAATTGTAGGTGCCAAAACCCTGTTGTTCCCAGCAGGATGGAACGGCGATCTTGCTCCATTTACCGGCGTTCATCCCCGTGGTGCACATAAAATCCCATTGTATTGTGTGGTCTTTATCGGTGCCTGACAGGTATTGAATAATGGATTGCTGACCCCTGACCGACGTTGTAAACATCACCCCAAACAAAACGAAAAGAAATACTAGCCGAAAAGGATAAAATAAAATCATAAAGCAAACATTTAAAAAATGGACCGTAACAGCCGTGATGTGCAATATAACAAAGCACAAAAGTTTTTATAGTAATGAAAATACGTCAAACAAAATAGAAATTGTATCACGCTTTAAAAGACAATTGTTTCAAATCTCTTCCAGGGGATCAGTTAATTTAAACAAATAGAGTCCCGCCAGCAATTCGCCCATTTACAAAGCGGCATCAAGGCCGTTTATTTTCCTCCCGCTGATTTACGCTGATTGTTTCGTTGATTCACGCTGATTTTTGGTGATATCTCTGCCAATATCCCCGGACAAATTCTACGAACATTTGCGGACCACTTTTCTCCCGCTGATTTACGCTGATCGTTTCGCTGATTTATACTGATTTATATTGGTGTCTCTGATAATATCCCGGACAAATTCTGCGGACGTTTACGAACCTTTCACCCGCTGATTTAGGCTGATTTACACTGATCTTTATTGTCATCTCTGCGAACATCTGCGGTCAAATTCTGCGGATATCTGCGGGAAACTTTCTTACGGCATAGTAAAATTATTACCTAAATAGAAATGTTAATAACAGCTTATCCCACACGAAAAGGCGTTTTTGGGAGCCATTTTCGTAAATTTGCCGCTTAATAAAAATTGATAATGAGCCGGAAAGGAAAAGTTTTGGTGGCAATGAGCGGCGGTATTGATAGTACGGTCACCGCGTTAATGCTACATAACGAGGGGTACGAAGTTGTAGGAATTACCATGAAAACGTGGGATTATGCCAGCGCCGGCAGTAGTAAAAAAGAAACGGGCTGCTGCAACCTTGACAGTTTTAACGATGCCCGGGCAGCAGCTGTACATCATGGATTTCCGCATTTTGTACTGGACATACGCGAAGAATTCGGCGATTTTGTGATCGAAAATTTTGTGGACGAATACATTGCAGGCCGCACCCCTAACCCGTGCGTTATGTGCAACACGCACATAAAATGGCGGGCCTTATTAAAAAGGGCAAATGCTATGAGCTGCGATTTTATAGCTACCGGTCACTATGCCAACGTTCGGCTGCACGATAACGACCGGTATGTAATTAGCAAGGGGAAAGATGAAACCAAAGACCAGAGCTATGTATTGTGGGGCCTTGACCAGGAATTATTAAGCCGTACTATTATGCCATTGGGCATTTATCATAAGACGGAAATACGGCGGATGGCCCACGATATGGGCTATCCTGAACTGGCAAAGAAAAGCGAGAGTTACGAAATTTGCTTTGTGCCCGATAATGACTATCGCGGGTTTCTAAGGCGTAAGGTGGAAGGATTAGAGGAAAGGGTTGATGGCGGAAACTTTGTAGATATTACAGGAAAAGTGTTAGGCAAACATAAAGGTTATCCTTTTTACACCATTGGGCAGCGGAAAGGATTGGAAATTGCTATGGGCAGACCGGTTTATGTAACTAAAATTATTCCGGAGAGTAATACCGTGGTTTTGGGCGATGAAGTTGATCTGCTTGAAAACAATATGGAAGTAAGCAAACTGAACATGATAAAGTACGACACCATAACGCCAGGTATGGAAGCAATTACTAAAATACGTTATAAGGACAGCGGCAGCATCAGTAACCTGTATCCGGCGGGCAATACGGTAAAGGTTCGTTTTTACGAAGATGTAAAGGGAATCGCACCGGGCCAAAGTGCTGTTTTTTACGACGGTGATGATGTGATAGCGGGCGGCGTGATACACCGGGGAAGCGCGCAGATGTAATTTGAATATTTTTAAAGCCTGCTGTTAAACAGCGGGCTTTTTTATTACTATCTTTCGGCACTTACAAGATTTTTCCTTATTTTATAAAAGCATACTTGCTATTTTAAATAATGTCTGTGGATAAATGCAGCGGCAGCAAGCTAAATTTGCCCGGCAGAGTTGATTTTTAAACCATAAATAATTAAATAAATAATGTTTGGAGTAACCATCCTGGGAAATAATTCTGCCTTGCCTGCCTACGACCGGCATCCAACGTCCCAGGTGATTACCCTAGACCAGCACCAGTTTTTGGTAGATTGTGGCGAGGGCACCCAAATGCAGTTATCGAGATATAAGATCAGGCGCAGCAGGATCAACCATATTTTTATTTCGCACCTGCACGGCGATCACTACTTTGGACTTCCCGGCCTTATTACGAGCATGGGTTTATTGAACAGGGAAACCGATCTGCATTTATATGCCCCGGCGCCTTTAAAACCAATTCTGGACCTGATGCTGCAGGCTGCCGATACCAGGTTGCCCTATTCGCTGCATTTTCACCCGCTGGGCGAAGATGGAATTATTGCAGATGATCCCAAATTTTCGGTTGAGAGCTTTAAAGTTTTTCACCGCATTGAATGCTGGGGTTTTGTTTTTAGAGAGAAGAAAAATCTTAGAAAAATTGACAAGATAAGGGCACAGCCGTATCACATCCCGAGCGGTTATTACGAAAAAATTAAAAACGGAGATGATTTTATTACCGAAAACGGAGCCGTAGTAAAGAATGAAGATATAACTGTGGCCAATACTCCTGCCCGCAGTTATGCATTTTGTGCCGATACTGTTTACAACCCGGTGGTTGCCGAAAAAGCGAAGAACGTTACGGTGTTGTACCATGAAGCCACCTACCTGCACGACCTGGAGCCAAGGGCGCTTGCCCGTTTTCATTCGACGACTGTACAAGCCGCCAACATAGCCATTAAAGCAAATACCGATCGCCTTTTGATTGGACATTTTAGCAGCAAGTACGAACAACTGGACCATTTTTTAGCAGAAGCACTTGAAGTGTTTCCGCAAACGGAACTGGCAATAGAAGGGGTAACTTATAGGATATGAGGGCAGCCCCGGCCAGCCGCCCAGCCCCTGATGGGAGAAAGCCCCCAACCCCAAGCCTTTCTCCCTTTAGGCCAATGTCATTTAGTTAAGGGATAAAGAATTAATAACCATTGAGTTTGAACTGTATTTCTACAGTTCTTTGTAGTGACTAAAATACAAAACTCAATGGTTGAAGCAAATGTAAAAATAATTGAAGAGCTAAAAAGCTT
>JBBRCW010000402.1:0-5489 GCA_038204535.1 Chitinophagales bacterium
GCTCAAAATACCATTATCATCCTTATGGGTGATAATGGATATTTTTTAGGTGAGCGTCAATTGGCGGGTAAATGGTTGATGTATGACAACTCATTGAGAGTTCCGTTGGTAATATTCGATCCAAGGAATAAAACGCATAGAGATATTGAAGACATGGTGTTGAACATTGATATTGCCCCAACCATCTTTGATTTTGCCGGATTGAAAGTACCGGATGTGTGGCAGGGAAGAAGTCTTGTAGGTTATGCTAAGGGTGAAAACCCGGCAAAAAGCCGACAAGAATTTGTTTGTGAACACTTATGGGACGCCAAAACCATTCCGCCAAGTGAAGGATTGCGAACAAAAGAATGGAAATATTTCCGCTACCTGCATGACACAAACCATGAGGAGCTATATAACCTTGTAAAAGATCCATGGGAAAAGGAGAATTTGGTTAATGAAACCCGATACCAGGAAAAGCTTAAGAGGATGCGATCTGATTGCGATAAGTTAATTAGAAATATGAATGCGCAAAAACTGGTTAACTGAAGTGATAATTGGACATACGAAACCTGCTGATCCTCTATAAAAATCTGAGTGAATTTATTAAGTACGAAATAGTCACTCCATTACATGAAGAGCCAGATAATGAGAATATAGACATATCGAAAAGCGCCGGCTTCCGTGTAATTGATAGCTGTTTGTATAAGGACTTATTAGCTGGAATAAATCCAGGTATAGTTATAGAGACACAAATTAAATACGATAAGATGAAAGTAAATTCACGAAAATTTCTATTCGTCTCAGGGAGACTATTATACTGCGGTATTTTAATATTGATCTGGTCTTGCAGCAATTCAAGATTAAGTTCTGCCAACACAAGTAATGCAGCAAGTGGTTTTCCGGTCAATATGATGCAGCCGGTTTCCTATCTCAATGTTCGGATTAACGACAATTTTTGGGCACCGAGAATTGAAAAGAACAGGATAGCAGGCATCCCGGGTGTCTTTAAAGAAGGTTCGCAAGAGATAGATAATTTTGATATTGCATCAGGTAAAAGAAAAGGAAAAAGGATTGGTCAAAATGCGACTGACTCCGACATTTTTAAAATTATACAGGGGGCGACTTATTCATTGCATCAATATCGCGACCCGGAATTGGAAAAATTTGTTGATTCACTTATTGATGGTATTGTGGCAGCCCAGCAAGCGGACGGATACCTGAATACTTACTTTATTATAAATGATTCTTTGCAGAAGTGGGGAGACCTCAGGAAAACGCATGAGCTATATGTGGCAGGCCATATGTTTGAAGGTGCTGCTGCCCACTACGAGGCCACCGGTAAACGTAAATTTTTGGATGCGGCAATACGGCTGGCCGACCTGACTGAAAGTATATTTGGTCCTGGAAAACGACTTGACGTTCCTGGTCATGAAGAAGTTGAATTGGGGCTGATCAAGTTATATCAGGCTACGGGAGAAAAAAGATTTTTGGAACAAGCCAAATTCTTTATAGGTGAGCGCGGTAATCCTGAACGAATAGCAGCTTTACTCATACCTCCTGAACACGATCCAAACGCCAATACTCCCCGGCGTTGGAGAGCGCCTTCTTACAGCCAGGATCACCTGCCGCTTAAAGACCAGCATGAGGCGGAAGGGCATGCCGTCAGAGCTGCTTATTTATATGCTGCGGCAACCGAGGTTTCAGCTATTACACAATCTGATTTGTATGTGCCTGCATTAAATGATATCTGGTCAGACATCGTTAATAAAAAAATGTACATCACCGGCGGAGTCGGAACGTCCATTTATCGCAATGAAGGTTTTAAGTTACCCTGGGAAATCCCAAATGATAAAGCTTACCAGGAAACCTGTTCTTCCATTGGAATGATTTTCTGGAACCGACGTATGAACTGGCTGCAGGGAGATGGCAGGTATGCTGACCTTGCTGAACTCATTATGTACAATGCCGGAATATCGGGTGTTTCGTTATCCGGAGACCGGTTCTTTTACACGAACCCGATCGTGTCAGATGGAAAACGCCAACGTTCAGCCTGGTTTGATCCAGCTTGTTGTCCTAGCAGCATTGTCCGGTTCCTTCCCGAAATCGGCAGTACCATCTATGCGAAAGATGAAGCTGGGATCTACATTAATCAATTTATAGGGAATGAAGCAAAAATTCTGCTGAATCAAAATGAAATAAATGTGCAGCTTGAAACAAGTTACCCATGGGTGGGAAATGTGAAGCTCAAGATTGATCCATCAGAGGAGACATCATTTAAAATTAATATTCGCATTCCTGCATGGGCCCGGGGCCAGTATCTACAAGACAATGAACTATACCAATTCCTAAAGGAAAAAGCATCTAACAACAAAAAATTTAAGTTGTCCGTCAACGGTAAAAAAGTACATCCAAATAGTATCAATAAAGGTTATGTCTCAATCAACCGGAAGTGGTCAAAAGGAGATGTTGTCGAATTGGAATTGCCGATGCAGATTCACGCCGTAACAGCAAATCCGAAGCTTGTTGATACCCGCGGTAAAATAGCTTTGATGCGGGGACCTGTTGTTTATTGTTTGGAAGAAACTGACAATTCCCAATACTTTAATAAAGGTCAGGAGCCTTTACTTTATACAAGTGGATTTACCTCAGAATACAAAAAGGATTTACTAAGTGGAATAGCCATCATACACGGAAAAGCCAAAATGCCGGGTTCCTCAAAGGATATAAGTGTGACAGCGGTTCCTTATTATAGCTGGGCTAATAGAACGCCCGGAAAAATGGAGGTTTGGATACCTGCAAAATTTAATAATCCCAACCCATAATTAAGACCCATGCAGATACTTGAATTATTCATCCGATTTAAAAACTAATTATAAAATGATTCAAAAGCTGAAATGGGAACACATAAAAGAATTGATTAAATCAAAAACGTTTTTTCTTTTATTGATTTTGCTTTTCAGCATGATGGTTCAAGCCCAGGTTCAGCCAGCGCACATTTTTGCCAGTAATATGGTATTGCAGCGTGATAAACCAGTCAGGATATGGGGCACTGCCGTTCCAGGGGAAAGCGTGAAAATCGAATTCGGAAGGCAAGTCAAAACAACGATTGCTAATAAGCAAGGAGAATGGTTTTCCTATCTGGATATAATGGCTGCAAACGCCCATCCTGAGGATATGAAAATCTCGGGGAAGGATAGTATTGTAATATTTACAAATGTGCTGGTTGGAGATATATGGGTACTTGGAGGACAGAGCAATATGGAGTTTGATCTGGCCCGGATATTTCATGGTGACGCTGAAATACTGTCTGCAAATTTTCCTTTGATTCGTTTAATGACCATCCCCAGTTCAGCAAATCTGAAACCACAAAAGGATTTTGAACGCATAAACGAATATGATAGCTGGTATGAACGGTACGATAAAAAGGGAGACTGGTTTATTTGTTCCCGCCAAACAGTCCCAACATTCTCCGCCTTAGGATATATTTTCGGCCGACGTATACATATGGCCAGCCAGGTTCCCATTGGGTTGGTTGATGCATCATTAGGAGGCACAACCGTTGAAGCATGGCTTGCACCAAACACGTTGGCCGAAATGCCCGAAAATAGGTACTTGCTAAAACAATGGAATGATAAGGTAGCCGTCTTTAATCCGGAAGAAGATCTTAAAAATAAGATCCTTAATTGGGAGAAAAGAAAAGTAATAAGGATAAATGAAGGTTTGGGACCAGTGCCAAAACCCACTGAGCCCTCTCCGAATCCTGCGCTTGACCGAAACTTTCCCGGTTCATCGTACACCGGCATGGTGGCCGTAATAGCTGGTCTCGCCGTAAAGGGAATAGTTTTTCATCAGGGATATAACAACGCATTGGAGGATTCCCGCCCCAGGCAATACGCTTTAAACTTTAAGGCGCTGATAAAAGATTGGCGGAAAACATTTAATGATAAAAATTTACCCTTTGGCATCATTGAATTTAGTGCCGGCGGCGAACCGCAGACGCTGGATAATTATGAGGTGAGAATGCTGGATGCATCGCCCTATATCCGGGAGGGACAGCTTAACGCCTTCCGGGATATACCCAACACCGGGTTTGTATGCTCGTACGATCAACAGGTAAACTGGTACCATCCGCAGAAAAAAGAGGAGGCCGGTGAAAGGATGGCTCGTTGGGCATTATCAACGCAGTATGGTTTTAATCTTGAATGGGAACCGGCAACCGTCAAAGGGATTGAACGAACGAAAGATAAAATAATCATAACCTTTAACAAGGAAGTAAAGTCTTCTGATGACCGACCCATTGAAGGTTTTTCAATTGCGGGCAATGATCGACATTTTTACCCTGCAAAAGCCGGGTATGTGAAAACACAAAATGAAAAAGGGCAACCTGTTTATGATAAAAGTAGAATCGAGGTCTCGAATAAACAATGTACAAATCCGGTTGAAGTACGCTACGCCTGGGCCCGAAACCCATTGGGAAACCTGGTTAATTTAAATTGCCCGATTATTCCCGTCCCCCTTTTTCGAACGGACGATTGGGAGTATCCCGAAGCTCCCTATCTGCCCAATGAATATGAGGCTCATAGGTCCCGAATGAAAAGCCTACGGCAACAGGCAATTGAATTAGCACGACTCAGGATTATCCGTGAGGCTGAAACAATAGTGAATGAGAATAAAAATTTAAAATAGAATATAGGGTGAGTTGTACTAGTGTTACATTAAGTGTAAGTTGGTTATTTGGGCGTTTCCCTTCGGGCCGGGCTTTACGTTCCAAGTCCTCGCCATTCCTACGTCATGGCTGTGGGCTTTCCACTTCAATCCCTAACGCAGTACGCTTTTCATCTTTAATATGAACACTTGGAAATTAATGAGTAAATACAAGAAACTAAATGAACTAAGCATTTATAAATCAAATGCTGCCTGGAAAGACTAATTAAATTAACAGAATTAGGTAGCTGATTTGCAAAATTTGTTTTACTAAGATTTGTAACCTGACAACAGTTATTGCATAAGGGACATCAGCCGGTTGGGTGCCAAGCGTAGCGAAGGCATTCCAAAACATGCGAAGCAGTTTTGGAAACAAGCGGGTGGAGTCCTGTTGCAATAACGAAGCCATGCGGCTTGAGCTTTGGAAATAGAATTAAGATGCTTTTGCGAAGTAAATACCTAATCCTATAAATTCAAAAAAAATACTTTGAAGAAGAAAAATGACAACGGTATATTGAACTCCTCAAGAAGGATATTCATAAAAAATACAGCTATTACTGCTACGGGTTTTATGATTGTGCCTCGATATGTCTCTGGCAAAACAGCACATGAGATAGAGCTCAAGGACTTTCAGAAACTTTCAGATGAATTTGTACATCCCCCTATGTCATCAAGACCGGGTGCTTTTTGGTGCTGGTTAAATGGAGACGTCACAAAGGCTTCCATAACAAATGATTTGGAAGAAATGAAAGAAAAGGGAATGGGAAGAGCTGAAATATGGGATGTAGCGGCAGTATATAATC
>JBBRCW010000403.1:0-5478 GCA_038204535.1 Chitinophagales bacterium
ACAATCGTGTTGGAAGAAAGCGAATTTTCGTTGTTGAAGTTGAAAAAGTCTGTTTGACCTTTAATTAAAACATTCATTCTTAGGTTATGCAAAATATAATATCACGCTGGTTTTGACGTTTTAAGGTGCAATAGTACCTTATGATTATAGCCGAAATCGCCCAGGCGCACGATGGCAGCCTGGGCATTTTACACTCTTACATTGATGCACTCGCCCAAACGGGCGTAGATGCCATTAAATTTCAAACGCATATTGCCGCTGCTGAAAGCAGCGGGTATGAGCAGTTCAGAATTCCCTTTAGTTACGTTGATAAAACCCGTTTCGATTATTGGAAACGTATGGAATTTTCGCTTGAGCAATGGCAGGAAGTAAACAATCATTGCCAACAGGCAGGCGTGCAATTCATTTCTTCCCCATTTTCATGTGCCGCCGTCGATTTATTAGAAAAAGCGGGCGTTGCACAATATAAAATTGGCTCCGGCGAAGTAACCAACCACCTTTTATTACAAAAAATAGCTTCAACGGGTAAGCCGGTTATCATTTCGTCGGGCATGAGCAACCTGGAAGAACTGGACAGTGCCATAAATATTTTTTTATCAAAAAATTTGGCGGTTTCCCTATTACAATGCACGACTGCTTATCCCACAATGCCCGCACAGTGGGGCCTGCATATAATAAAAATATTTAAAAATCGTTTTAACATTCCGGTGGGGTTCTCCGATCACAGTGGAAACATTTTTTGCGGCCTTGCGGCAGCAGCACTGGGAGCAGAGATTTTAGAGGTTCATGCGGTGTTCGATAAGAGAATGTTTGGGCCAGATGCAAAAGCCTCGTTGGAGATTGACGAGATAGCAAAACTGGTGGAAGGAGTAAAACAGATAAAGGAAGCTTTATTAAATCCTTTCTCCAAAGACGGGGAAGCACATCATTTTTCTGATTTAAAAAAGCTTTTTGGCAAATCGCTTTCGGTAAATAAAGATCTTCCCGAAGGGCATATACTGACTTTCAACGATCTGGAAACAAAAAAACCAGCAGAAAGGGGAATGGCGGCGCGGGATTTTGACAAGGTAGTCGGTGCAAAATTAAACAAGCAAATGCACCAATGGGATTTTTTAAATTACAATGACATCCAATTACTATGATCACCAAACGCAAACTTTGTGCAGTCATTACTGCAAGGCCTAGTTACAGTCGCATTAAAAGTGCATTACAGGCCATTAAAGAACATCCACTGCTTGAGCTTCAGATTGTGTTGGCAGGCCCGGCTCTATTAACCAAATATGGCAATATTGATGATGTTCTGCACGACGATGGTTTTAAAGTTACCGAAAGGATCTATACCGTTTTAGAAGGGGAAAATATAACTTCTATGGCCAAGACCGTTGGTATTGGTTTGGTGGAGTTATCCAACGTTTTTTATAACTTAAAGCCCGATATGGTTTTGGTGATTGCCGACCGCTTTGAAACCATTTCGGTTTCTATTGCCGCCGCCTATCAAAACATTCCTTTAGTACACGTGCAGGGCGGCGAAATTACCGGAAGCATTGACGAAAAGGTAAGGCACGCCAATACTAAGTTTGCCGACATACACCTGGTATGTAATTACAACGCCAAAAAAACAGTAGAACGGCTGGGCGAAGATCCTGAATATGTTTTTAACACGGGTTGTCCTTCAATAGATCTTGCGGCAGAAGTGTTAAAGAAACCTGCGCTTAATTTCAATCCTTATAAAAAATATGGCGGGCTGGGCGATAAACCCGATTATAGCAAAGGGTATGTTGTGGTAATGCAACACCCGGTAACTACCGAATACCAGGAAGCCAAATTTCAAATTGAAGAAACGCTTCAGTCAATAAAAGACCTTAAAATTCCCGCTTTTTGGTTTTCGCCCAATGCCGATGCAGGCACCGATGCTGTTTCGTCGAGCATCCGTTATTTCAAAGAAAATTATGATATGAGCCATGTACACTTTTTCGACAACATGGTGCCCGAAGATTTTTTACGGCTGGTGTATAACAGCAAATGCCTGATAGGCAACAGCAGCATGGGCATACGCGAGTGCTCGTTTATGGGTGTGCCGGTAGTTAATATTGGCAGCCGCCAAAGAGGCCGCGAAAGAGGGTGTAATATACTTGATGTTGCTTCCGATAAAACCGCCATCATGCAGGCGGTGAATTATTGGCTGAATAATGAAAAACCAGAACAGTCTTTTGTATACGGTAATGGTGAGGCCGGCAAAAGGATGGCAGAAGTGCTTGCAACTGTTCCTCTCCGATATTCCAAAATCCTAAAATTCCAGGATGAAAAACCTATGTTTAATTCCAGCCCGGTCAGGGTCAAAAGGACTTCCCGGCAAAAACACAAAATTTCTTAACGGCAAAAAACTATTAGAGTACACTTATGAAGCTGCAGCCGGATCGAGGCTGATTAACAAAACCATTTTAAGCACCGATTGTGGGGCTATTGCCGAAACGGCAGCACATTACAGCGTGGAAGTGCCTTTTTTGAGGCCCAAACATTTAGCGGCCGATAAAACGCCTACTGCTGATGTTATAAAGCATGCCCTGCAGTATTTTGATGGCCGGGGCGAGCATTATGACTTTGTGGTGCTGCTACAGCCAACGTGTCCGTTTAGAAAAGCCGGTTTTGTAGATCAGTGTATCAGGCATTTTGTCAGCTCAGGTGCCGATAGTTTTTTTTCGGTAATGAAAGTGCCCGACCATTTTAATCCCCACTGGGTGTTTGAGCCCCGAAGCGGAGGTTTTTTACAGGTCGCCACCGGCGAAGAGACCCCCATCCCTTCGCGGCAGCTATTGCCGCCCGCTTTTGCCAGAGACGGCAGCGTGTATATTTTTAGGGCAGACGTTATAAGAAATTGTCCGTCTGTTTATGGAAGTAACATTGCTTATCTCGACTCGCAAAACCAATGGCATGTAAATATTGATACGCCCGATGACTGGATGAAAGCCGAAATGATAGCCAATGTACTGTGCTCAGTAAATTGATGCAGGCAAACATCCCTTTTACAGAATATTGAGAATATTCTGCATAACCACTAAAATAATTGCAGGGGTTACTTTGTCGGCGCAATAAAAGTTGACAGGTGAATAAAAGAATAACAGCCCGGTTTTAATAAGGCAGGTACACTGTGTAATATTGTTGGTGGTTTGCAGAAAAAAAAGGTCAGCGTGGTGCTGGCCTTTTTTGGTTTTTAGGGATGAATACAAACTGCTTCAAAACAGGTGGTACCGGGAATTCAAAAATTTACAGCCAATAAACTTAACTTGCGGATAACTGCAAATTATATTACATTTTAGAAAACTTTTTAGTTGGAAAAAGCACATCATATAAGCGAAGTCTACAACGCGATTGAAGGCGGAAGGCCGCTTACCATTGAGGAGATGGGCCAGTTTTATTGTAACACAGATGCTGTCAGAAATGAACTTTCAGCAAGAAAACAACTTGCTAAAATTATCCGGCGCAATGCGGTAGCAGGGCGCAATGGTCATATACTTTTTGTGGGGGCCAGGGGCAGTGGCAAAAGCACTGAATTGAACCATCTGCAAAAAGACCTGAGGAATAACTTTACTATTCTGAATTATTCGGTAATGAAGGAGTTGGACCCGCAGAGCATCAGCTATATTGAGCTTTTTATTGTGACCATGGAAAAGCTTTTTAGCCTGGCACTTGAGCAGGAACTTGCTATTGACGATGACTTTATAAAACGTGTAACAAGCTGGACCCGTACCAAAGAAGTGGAGGAAATAAAGGACAGGCATTTGTCGGCGGAAGCGTCGGCAGGTATCAATTCAAAATTTGGCATTCCATTCCTGCAGGAATTTTTCTTTAAGCTGAAGGGCGCAGCCAAGGCATCCAAATCGTTTAAGGAAACTTTAAAAGAAACCATTGAACCCCGGTTAAGTGACCTTATTGAATATTGCAATGAACTGATAAGCGAAATACGCATAAAAGTGCAGGCCAATGGTTGCGACGATTTGCTAATCATCATAGAAGACCTGGACAAGATTCCGCTGGCACAGGCAAAAAAAGTATTCTTCGATTACGCGAACCAGATAGTACAATTAAAGGCTACTGTCATTTATAGTTTTCCTGTTACGCTGTATTATAATACAAACTTCATTGCTACCCGTAATTACTTTTCCGACATCATTGAGCTTCCCATGATAAAGGTGTTTCATAAAAATGGCAATGACTACACCGAAGGAATAGCGACTTTAAGAAACATTGTGCTGGCGCGGATGGATGAAAAGCTTTTTTCGGATCCGGCTATTTTAAATGATATGATACGCAAAACAGGCGGTGTTATCAGGGACCTGTTTAGTATGATAAACGATGCAGCCGATGCTGCAGACTCCAGGGAAAAGCAAGCGATGGACACAGACGACTATCGTTACGCTTATAACCAGCTTAAAAAAGAATACAGCAATACCATAGCAGACTACGTGGAGGATGGAAAGGTGAAATACACGGCGGCCGACTATTACCATTCGCTAGCAGCGCTGGCAAAAAGTGCAGATAAACAGCCGGACAATACCGAAATATTAATGCACCTGCGGCAAAACCTTTGTGTTCTAAGCTATAATGGCGAAGGGTGGTGCGATGCAAACCCCATAGTGAAAGACATTTTACAAGACAAGGGTTATCTGAAATAATCCGACCATGGAACTATCCGAAAATTATCAGTTCAATTACAACAAACTGCTGAAGTTTTTAAGCCGAACGGGTGGTAACGGATACATGTTTGCCATGGCTGATGATTACAGGTTTATACGCCAGATAAATACATCATTTGAGAGCGACCTGCTCAAGGTTGGGATAAACAGCCAGGTTATTTTTTTACAGGGTAATGACGAGCCGTTAATGCAGCAGATAAAAAATGCCGAACCAGACGCCGGAGCTTTAATTGTCGCAAACCTATATGAAGTCATCAACAACACTACGGAGGGCTTAAACCGGTTGCTTCACCTGAATTTTTCGCGTGAAGAATTGCGAAGCATAAAAGCGCCCATTCTTTTTTGGGCCGATGCGCAAAGCCTGAACATTATTGCCAACCAGGCGCCCGACCTTTTCTCGCAAAGGCGTTTTACCACCATACATTTTACCGGCACGGTTGAGCACCCGATAGAGGAAGTTTTTGAAAAGCCTGAGTGGAAAGAATTTATAGAATCGGAGAAATTTAAAGAGACCGAAGCTAAAATTGAAACATTAAAAAGGCGTCTGCACGATGCGGAAGAGAGCGGTTACAATCCATCACGAATTGCCGCCGAAATTGCTATTCCCCTTGCTCATGAATATGCGGTTTTGGGTCTTCCTAACAAAACCGAACCGCTACTCGACAAGTTTAAAACGTTTTTGGATGATAATTCTCCTGCCGAATTAGCTTCGCTGGCGAAGGTGTATTATGCATTGCGCCAATATCCCCATGCGATTGAAACTTTGCTGCAGGCAAATGCTTTG
>JBBRCW010000404.1:0-5464 GCA_038204535.1 Chitinophagales bacterium
GAAGTGCCGTCCACAATTATTGAAGCTCCTTCTACTGGTTTATTAGTGGGTCCGGTAACCGTTCCTGTTACACGTTTTTGTGCATAGGATGTGCCCGAAATGAGGGCAAATAGCATAAAGCAGACTAACGCCTTAGCTAACATGTTTTTGTGGTTCATAAGAATGCAATCGTTTTGTTGTGATAAGAATGTTAAAACTAGAGACAATTTTGGATTTAAATATGCTGCATTAAATTTTTTAAATAAACTTTTCGATAGTTAATAGGGGGTGAATATCAAGATGTGGTAAAATAGTATGAGGTAATTTATCCGAATACTAACACTAAAATTTCTATTTAGGTTTGCAAACAAACTCCGATGTGTTTTATTTGCACCAGTTTTGTTTTGCTTCCATTCATTAATAATTTATAGTCGAACTGAAAGTTTTCTATTTCTTTGGTAACTATTGCATTTAAAGTTAGCCTTTAAAGTTTTTTTTAAAATGGTCTTAAATTAATAAGTAGCTAAATAATATTTGATAATGAAGATATTGCTTCCCATACTGTTTTTTTTCGTGGGCCTAAGTTCAATTTATGGTCAGCAAACTAAGGCATCCGTTGTTCCAAAGTTTAAAATCCTGCTCTCCGAAAACAGGTATTTTGAGACCAAAGATATTCCGGGAAACAAGCCATTCATGTTGGTTTATTTTGCCCCGGATTGCGATCACTGTACGGTCTTAATAGACGATATTATTAATAAGATCCGTCAATTTGATAAGGCATTTATATTGCTGGTCACTTTTAAATCACCCGCCGAAGTAAACGTATTTGCTAAGAGGTACAATATATCTCAATTTTCTAATATCAAAGTGGGAACTGAAGGAACTCTCTATGTTTTACGCAATTTTTATAAATTAGAAAAAACACCTTTTGTTGCTGTTTATAATAAGCAGGGGAAATTAGCGGCTTCTTTTAGAAATGATATGTCGGCAAATGAAATTCTTGAAATACTAAAGAAACTGTGACGGACAATATGTAGAATAACCGGATACTATATGAAAAAATGATGATCACATATAGCCATTTCAAATATGAAGACAGTCAAAAAATAATCAACTAAACGTATAGGTATCTGCAAATAATAATGATATTTACTTAAACATTTCCAAAATATTCTTTTGATAATAAAATTATATCACCTATGCCTCTTTCTACCTACAACCCAAAAAAATCTGCACGAAAACGGGACCAAAATCTGCCTGATCTTTTTTTAATTCCGAACCCATTCGGTTATTTTCAGAGAGAAAAAAATGGTTGGTTTGATGTTACCCGAAAAATGAAAAACGACGTATTGGCTTTAAAGAACAAATTAGACGATCTTTATGGCCAGCAAAAAAAATGCACCGAGGAAATTAAATTACAAAAAGAATTCTGTGCAAATCTACCGGCCAGGCACCTGATTTTTAAAAATATTAACCGGCAGAACATCGAAAATTAATTTGTTGTAAATCCGAAAATAATTGCAAAAACCGCAGGAAAGCGGTTTTTGCAATTATAAATTAAAAGCGTTCGGGAAGATAAAGGACAAATTCAGCACCTTTTAACGCTGCTGGCCTGGCAATAATTTTACCATGGTGTATTTCGACTATTTTTTTGCTTAAGGCCAGACCGATGCCATTACCCTCCAACCTGCGGTTATGGTTTATACGATAAAATATTTCGAAAATCTTTTCAGCGTGTCCAGTCGAAAAGCCTACGCCTTCGTCTTTAAAAATAATTTCATAATAATTCGCGGCTGCCGGCAGGCCGATTATCTCATTTTTTTCGGCGGTTGCCAGTTTGCGGCAACTTATATGTAAAACCGGTGTGGCACCATCGGCAACAAAGGTTAACGCATTGCTAACCAATTGATAAAATATCTGCCCAATTTTAGTTGGTATGCCCTCTATAACAGGCAAAGGTTCCGTCGAAATTTGTGCGGCCTTTGCCTTTATTTCATTTTCTAACTGCTGAAGAGAACTTTTTAGAATTATATTCAGATCAGTTGAAACTGGTTTTTCAATTGGTTTAAAGGCCTGCGAATAATTGAACAAATCTTCCACCAGTTTCATCATGCTTTTAGAGGATTGCTCAATCTTTTTCAGATAACCATGCGCATCTTCAGAAAGATCGCCGGTAAATCGTTTCTTTAACCTGCCCGCAAAAGTGATGACTTTGCGCAGGGGCGCCTGCAGATCGTGACTTGAGTTATAAGCAAACTGCTGCAGTTCTTCGTTTGTTTTGGTTAGTGCCCTTAAAGAATTTTGCAAACTTTCAATGCGATCGTTCACCAGCCTGTCATCGGTTTCGGATTCTGTTTTACTTTCATCTATTAGCATTACCGATCCTATAAAGCCGGTAAATTGCTGGTTGATGTCAAACGTTGGTACGGCCGTATTGATCACCCATTTATATTCGCCTTCTTTATTTTTTAACCGATGATTCAGTTTAAATGGTACTTTTTTGCTAAAAGCGTTATGATAATTTGAAAGGCATTCTTTAATATCATCTTCATGAATTCCTTCTGTCCAGCCAATTCCCTTTTCCTGGTCGATAGTTCTGCCAGTATAGGCTAACCAGGTTTTGTTTAAATAGGTAAAATTTCTGGTCAGGTCGGCTACCCATATCAATACTGGCAGGTTGTCGGTCATATTAGTGAGCCAATCAGCCCTTTCTTTCAGCAAGTAGGCAGATTGTTTTAATTCGGTAATGTCTTCAAAGCCAATAATTACCAATTCCTGGTCATAAGTAGGCTGAACAATTTTACTTGCATTTACGAGTAAGATTTTGTCGTCTGAATTATGGAAGGTTTGTTTTATTTCTAACTTATTTAGCTGAATAACTTCTTCTTTTAAACCATTTAAATAAGTCATGAGAGCGGGTATATTCAACCTGCCGTTATCAATCTCGCTTATATGGTGTCCCTCAATTTGTTTTTGGCTGGTTTTAAAATGCCGGAAAAACGCATCATTTCCGCTCTTAATTTTAAGGTTAGCATCTGCAATCAAAACTGCTTCTGCAATGGTCGACATTACAGCTTCGTGGTAAATGGCTGCCTCGGCCAATTGGTCATTTCTAACCACCAGCTCCTGGTTGATGGTCTGCAATTCTTCATTGGTGGCTTCTATCTCTTCTTTTGAAGTCTCAATTTCTTCGTTGATACTCTGCAATTCTTCATTACTCGACAAAATTTCTTCGTTGGCAGAATGTAATTCTTCGTTTACCGATTCCTGCGCTTCCAGAACCATCCGCATATCTTCGCGCAGCGACAGTAACTCATTTTCAAGTTGTTTAACCTGCCGATCCTTACTATTTCGTCCTTTAACATTTAAAACATTGGACACCTTTGATTCTTCAAAAACAATTAATAGCAGATTTAACTCAGGCTTTGGCGAAAGCGGTGTTATGGTAAAGCCTACAAGGTATTTAGCACTCTTATGATTTATTTCTATTCCTGATTTTTTGAAAGGCTCCTGTGTCTTAAATACTTTCCTGGCCCCGTTTCGCAATTCGAATGCAAGGCCAGAGCGGGCCATTTTTAAAAGATTAAGACTGGCCTGACCAGGGGCAGGTTCAAGATAAGGGCTGGTTGAACCCCTGAAAGCCACAATATCCAGATCCTGGTTTACAACAACGGCTGCTGGCGAAAAATCGGTCAAAATTATCTTATCGACCTGCTTATCAAACCCCAGGTTTTCGGAAATATTAATATCTGCAGGGGCTTTTGGCAAGGCCTGGTACGGTTCCCGATCAAGCTGACCAATATTCAATTCATAAAGGCTCCTGCCTTTCTCCTTACCTTTTTTTGTGTAAATCTTTATTTTATTTTTTACCTGCGAAAAATACTGCACACTGCTGCCAACAGTTTCTGACTGGCCCAGTACCAGGAAACCATGTGTCTTTAGAGAATAATTAAAATTTGTCATTATTCTTTTCTGTAATATGGTATCCAGGTAAATCAGCACATTGCAGCAACTAATAATATCAACATTGGAAAACGGCGGATCTTTAAAAAGATTATGAGTGGCAAATACACATATATCCCTGATAGATTTAATTATCTGGTAATGGCCGTCAACCTTTCTAAAAAATCGATTTAATCTTGCCGGCGAAATCATTTGGACATCGGTAATTGAATAAATACCAGACCGCGCCTTTGCAATAGCCACCTCGCTTAAGTCGGTCGCAAATATTTGCACAGGAATATTAACCTCGCCATCCGGCAGCATTTCGCGTATTAGCATGGCCATTGAATAGGCCTCTTCGCCGGTTGAGCAGGCTGCCACCCAAATACGTAATGTGGCATTTTCAGGCTTTTTCTTTAATAATCCGGGTATGATCTTTTCCTTTAGATATTCTGTTGATTCCACATCTCTAAAAAACTGCGTAACGTTTATCAGCAAGTCTTTGTACAAACGGGTTATTTCGTCTGTATTGCGCCTTAACATCTGCACGTATTCGCCAATTGATTCCAATTTGTGCAGTAACACCCTGCGTAAAATTCTGCGACGAATCGTATTGCTTTTGTAATGCGAAAAATCTACCCCATGGAATTTTTTTAACAACTGCAAAATTGCTGCAATACCATCATTTACCGATTGATTTGCAGCAATGCTTTTTTCGTCGTCTGATGCCTTTTCTTCTACAGGGCCGTCCGCTTCAATGCGGCCATCCAAAATTTTCGAATCCCTGGCTATCCGGCCCAGTTCCAGCGCAATTTCGCGGGGAGACAGTACTGCGTCTACCCCCTCCGTAGCAATAGCCGCATGTGGCATACTGTCGAATTTGGCGCTTTCGTTTTGGGCAAAAGTTATACCTCCTGCCTGTTTTATGGCCTTAATTCCTAATGCCCCATCCGATGCCATACCCGATAGTACAATGCCAATCGTTTTATCGCCATGATTTTCTGCCAGCGATAAGAAAAGCACATTAATAGGCAAATGTAAATCGGGGCTGGCTGGGCGCACAGACAAGTGGAGCATCCCATCCTGAAAAGAAATTCCTTTATTTGGAGGTATAATATAAATGGTATTTGGCTGAAGCGCTGTGCCTTCGGCAGCAGTTTCAATTTTCATCTTTGTACTACGACCAAATATTTCCGCCAGATTGCTTGTGTGATTCCTATCGAGATGCTGAACATAAATAAACGTCATCCCGGTATCGGGCGATAGGTTTTCAAGCAACTCTTTCATGGCCTCAATACCACCGGCAGAGGTGCCAATACCCACTATGGTCATAGTATTATTTATAGAGGTTATTTAAAAGGAACTTGTAATGTTATTGTTAGTTGCAAAACAATAATATATCACATGTAAAAGTAAATAATTGTATTAAGTGTTTAACAGTTCTTCTAAAACAATATAAAAGAAAGCTATAAATAATTTCCGCCTGATTGAAATGATTATAATCAATGATCCGGGACCATAAAGCTTACGGGGTTGCATTTCC
>JBBRCW010000405.1:0-5458 GCA_038204535.1 Chitinophagales bacterium
ACACAACAGTACTGGCGCTGTAATTTATATCCAGACCAATTAAGTCCATTAGTTTAAAAGGCCCCATTTTAAAGCCTGCTGCCTCCATCATTTCATCGATGGTTTCTATATCAGCTAACCCATCCTCCACCATTTGCATTGCTTCTAAATAGTAATGACGGGCAACCCGGTTTACAATAAAACCAGGAAAGTCTTTACAGATCACTGGTGTTTTGCCCAAGGATTGCGCAAAAGTTACCAATGCGGCTGTTACGCTTTTATCGGTGGCAGCGCCTTCCACTATCTCCACCAGTTTCATAATGTAGGCGGGATTGAAAAAGTGCATACCCGCTACTCTTTCGGCGCTCCCCGACTTTTGACCGATGCTGGTGACAGATAGCGATGACGTGTTGGTGGCAAAAATCGTTTGCGGGCTATTGAATGCTTTTAGGTTATTGATCAGCGCAACTTTTGCTTCTTCTTTTTCTACTATCGCTTCAATTATAACATCAGCCACACAATCCGTTATATTTTGGGTAAAAGTTAGATAGCTGAGCGTGGACTGTTTCTCCTCCGTGGTCATTTTGTTTTTTGCAACCTGCGACAATAAATTTTTCTCCATGGCATGTCGGCTTTTATCAAGCATTGCCTGGCTTACATCAAACAAAATGGTCTTATAACCATGCTGGGCGGCTACCTGGGCGATTCCGCTGCCCATGGTTCCCGCGCCACATACACAGATTGTTTCAATATTCATTCATCATCGTTAATTACAGTAAAATAAGCCAATCCCTTCAAAATTAAAGGTTGATGGTTTTGAACCCATTTTAAATTTTTGTTTTTCCACCTTTAAAATCAATTGGACACAAATACCTGAATAGCCCAGCCACTTTTCAGTATCATAAAATGGCTAAAAGTTCAGCGTAAAATACATAAAAGAAAACCCCGACACGCTGGTGTCGGGGTTCAAATATGCTGATGAATCTTTTAAAATAAAAATCTAAAATGATGCAACTTTCTTATGCTGCATAGTAGCAATGTTTGCGCTTTCTTCATTGGGCATTACTGCCGCCAATTTTTTTAATTTTATGATACCCACGGCGTTCAGACCACGCATAATAAAATAAGTAGGGTCCAGTTCGTACCACTTTCTCGCAAAGTTGGCGTTGTTTTTTGCATAGTGATGATTGTTCTGAAACAATTCGCCCAAAAGCAAAATACCCCAGGGAGACGTGTTTTTTGAATGATCTCCATTATTATAATTACTGTAGCCCATTTTATGGCCAAACCAGTTAACAATAGCTCCTTGTATCGGGCCCATTAAGAAATGGATTGGCAATAACAAAAACCACCAGAACGATGGGGCAAATACCACATAAAAGGCAATGTATGCCGCAGAAAACAATAAACGGCTGGGCCAGCTATAACCAATTTTATCCAGGTTTTCCCAAACAGGAAGATATTCGCGTGTGAACTGCTTTTCGGGCAATCTTTCGCCGGTTATAAACGCCTGGTAAATTTTTGCGGTATGCAGCATCATGTGCCATACATCTTTAAAAAAATGCGGCGAATGCGGATCTTGTTCTGTATCGCTGTATTCGTGATGCATACGGTGCATAACGGCATAAGCACGAGGCACTAAAAACGATGAACCTTGCGTAAACCAGGTAAGAAAGTAAAAAATCTTTTCCCAGGTTTTACTGGTAGTGTACATTTGATGAGATGCAAACCGGTGTAAGAAAAACGTATGGAAAAATAACGACAAAAACCAGTGGGCAAAAAAGAAAATAATAATCGCTGTCATGTGCTTATAAAAATTAAAATGGATACAAAACTACACTTATAACAGTAAAATCAACTTAGTGTTCAAGTCATAAGTTGTTAAAAAGGTAGAATGCTATATTTTAGTTATAGGTAATGACTGCTAATCCCGCCTCAATTTCAATTTCTTTACAATGCTTAGAAAAGCGATCAAATCCATCATTTATTTTGCACATTTTGGATAATCATCCATGTACATATATAACAAAACCTACTTTTACACCGGCAGAGCTAAATTGCTTCAGTAAACTGCCGCAAAAATCTAACATCGTTTTGCGAATAAAGGCGAAGGTCATTTATACGATATTTTAATTGGCAAATGCGCTCAATACCCATTCCAAAAGCAAATCCGGTGTATTTATTGGGATCGATATTAAAGTTTTCGAGCATTTTGGGATGCACCATTCCGCAACCTAAAATTTCTACCCAGCCTGTTTGTTTGCATAAACTGCAACCACTTCCACCGCAAACCGTACAACTAATATCCATTTCGGCGCTGGGCTCAGTAAACGGAAAATAGCTCGGACGAAAACGGACTTTTACGTCTTTACCAAACATTTCCTGCACAAAAAAGTACAAGGTTTGTTTTAAGTCTGCAAAACTTACCTGCTCGTCTACATATAATCCTTCTACCTGGTGAAAAAAGCAATGTGCCCTGGCACTGATGGTTTCGTTACGATAAACCCTTCCCGGGCAGATAATTCGTATGGGCGGTTTTTGTTTCTCCATAACCCTCGCCTGTACGCTGCTTGTATGGGTGCGTAATAAAAAGTCGGGGTCCTTATGCAGGTAAAAAGTATCCTGCATGTCGCGTGCCGGGTGGTTTTCGGGCAGGTTGAGCGCAGTAAAGTTGTGCCAGTCATCTTCAATCTCAGGACCTTCGGCAACCGCAAAGCCCAGTCTTTTAAATATGGAAACTATCTGGTTGCGAACAACAGTTAGCGGATGTCGTGTACCCACCGGAACGGGATCGCCGGGCAAAGTCCAATCAATCGTACCTGCATCTACTTCTGTCTCATTGCCGGAAATACTATTCTTTAATGTTTCAAATCTTTCTTCGGCAAAAATCTTAAAACCATTTAAAATCTGGCCAAACTCTTTTTTATTTTCATTGGGCACATTTTTCATTTCGCTCATTATTGCCTTTACAATGCCTTTAGTACCCAGGTATCTTATCCTGAAAGCTTCCAACGCATCCGCATTATCGGCCTGGTAAGCGCTCATTTCACCCTTGTTCCGTTCAATTTGCTGCAACAGTTGTTCCATTTGGCGAAGATAATAAATGAAAGGAGAGTAGTAAGAGGTTCAGCCATTTTCAAAACCAGCCATTTTTATAGGTCGCCCAATTGGGGCCGAAGAATAATATCTTCTACCACAGCCATGGGCGATAATTTACTGGCGGCATAGATCATTTCGGCGATATCACCAGCTTCCATAATTCGTTTCGGGTCAATATCAGCCCCTTCCCAACTGGCAGTAAACGTTGCGCCGGGATAAACGGCTGTGACTTTTATTCCATAAGGCTTCATTTCTTCGCGCAGGTTTTTGCTGAAACCCATTAAGGCAAATTTACTGATGCTGTACGATCCGCCGTTGGCATAGGCATCTAGCGAGGCAATGGAACACATATTAAAAATATGGCCTTTTCTGGCTGCCATCATCGCAGGCAACAGACTACGTGTAAAATGATAGGCGCTGTACAGGTTTACCTGCATGGTTGTTTCCAATACCCCTTCCGCTTCTGTATGCACGCTGCCCGGATAAAACTGGCCGGCATTGTTTACCAGAATACCGGGTAACAATCCATTGTCCAGTATCCATTTTCCAAACGCCTTTACCTGCTGTATATCGCTCATATCCACCGGTTTTGCCTTTATTACACTCTGTGGAAACCGGGTTTGTAAGTCGTTCATCATGTTATACAAATCAACCTCGTTACGTGCAGTTATCACAATGGTATGACCGTCGGCGGCAAATTTCTCCGCAATGGACCGGCCTATTCCTTTAGAGCCTCCTGTTATTATTACATTCATAATTTATAGTTGAGTTAATTGATGAAGGATTGCCCCGCTGCTTTTTATCTTTAATTTGCTAAGTTAGCAGGAAGGTTTAATTGTGAACCATTCAACTGCCCGGGCGTTTTAAATTATGATGCAATACAAACACTTGTTTTTCGATCTGGATCATACGTTGTGGGACTTTGAGACAAACTCAAAAGAAACGCTGCGCGACCTATTTTTGCTGCACGATCTGCACAGTTCCGTTACACCCGATTTCGACGGATTTTTTACACATTATTCTTATCATAATAAGAAGTTATGGGATCGCTACCATCATGGCTATATTACCCAGCAAGACCTAAAATGGAAACGCATGTGGCATGCCCTGCTTGAATTTAAAATCGGTGACGAAAAATTATCGAAGACATTGAGTGCAGATTACCTGGAGCGGTTACCGCTAAAAAAAGCTTTATTTCCACACACCGTTGAAATCTTACAATACCTGACCAATAAAGGATATATCATTCATTTAATCACCAATGGATTTGAAACTATTCAATGGAAAAAGCTGGACAACGCCGGTATCGGACACTATTTTAAGAGTGTAATTACATCGGAATTGGCCAGCAGCATGAAACCGCATAAAGAGATTTTTGATTTTGCCACTACCCGCGCTGGCTGCACCTATTTAGAAAGCCTGATGCTGGGCGATAACCTTGATGCGGATATTCAGGGCGCTATGAATGCGGGCATGGATACGGTGTTTGTCAATCACATTAATGAAACCACGCATTTAAAACCCACTCATATAATTTACCATTTAAAAGAGCTGGAAGAAATTTTGTAAAAAGGGGAGGAAGGGCAATTTGCAATTGGCAATGGGCAAAAGGCAATAGGCAATGGGCAATAGGCAATAGGCAATGGGCAATGGGCAATAGGCAATGGGCAAAAAAGTGGAGATGTTATTGCGTTGGTTGAGCGTAGCCGAAACCAAGGCAATGGGCAAAAGGCAAAAGGCTTTGGGCATACGGTAGGTATCATAAGCCTGAAGGGCTGCAATATCATAGCCGTGGGTGAAGCCTACGGAATAGAATGGCCGTTGATTTTGAGCCCTTAGAGGGCGGCATAGTTTCGGAAGCTGGGGCGGAAGGCAATTGGCAATAGGCAATGGGCAAAAAAGTGGAGATGTAGTTGCGGTGGTTGAGCGTAGCCGAAACCAAAGCAATTGGCAAAGGGCAGAAGGCAGAAGGCAGAAGGGAGAAGGCAGAAGGCAGGAGGTGGAAGGCAAAAGGCAATTGGCAATGGGCAATAGGCAGGAGGGAGAAGGCAGGAGGCAAAAGGAAAATGGCAATAGGCAATGGGCAAAAGGCAATAGGCAATAGGCAATTGGCAATGGGCAATGGGCAAAAAAGTGGAGATGTAGTTGCGGTGGTTGAGCGTAGCCGAAACCAAAGCAATTGGCAAAGGGCAGAAGGCAGGAGGCAAAAGGCAATAGGCAATGGGCAATGGGCAAAGGGCAAAAAAGTGGAGATCTTAAGGGCGTGGTTGAGGGAAGGCGAGACGAGGCCTGTGGGCAATACGCAGTTGGCCGTGGCCATACGGTAGGTGTCATAAGCCTGAAGGGCTGCAATATCATAGCCGTGGGTGAAGCCCACGGA
>JBBRCW010000406.1:0-5430 GCA_038204535.1 Chitinophagales bacterium
TTTTCCTGGAACTTATTGAACTCTTCGCGGGTTTGCCGGTCGAGGTCTTTACGGTCAACTACAAACAGGCATTTTTCAATGTCGGGATTGTCTTTTAATAAAGTAGATGCTTTAAACGAGGTAAGCGTTTTACCACTTCCAGTGGTGTGCCAGATAAAACCGTTGCCCCGGTTTTGATGAATGCAGTCAACAATGGCTTTTACGGCGTAGATCTGATAAGGCCGCATCACCATTAGCTTTTGCTCGCTTTCTACCAGCACCATGTAACGGCTGAGCATTTCGCCCAGCGTACACTTGGCCAAAAACGTTGAGGTAAAATCGTGCAGGTGACTTATTTTCTTGTTGTCTTCACTGGCCCACTGGTACACGGGTAAAAATTGCTCGTCGGCATTAAAGGCAAAATGCTGGTTGCGGTTATTGGCAAAGTAGTACGTGTTGGTACGATTGCTCACTACAAAAAGCTGCATAAAACAAAGCAGCGAATTGGTGTAGCCATTGCCGGGTTCGTTTTTGTAATCGATGATTTGCTGCATGGCCCGGCGTGGGCTAATCTGCAATGTTTTCAATTCAATTTGTACTACCGGTATACCATTAATCAACAAAATAGCATCGTAGCGGTGATTACTGTTTTCGGTATTCATCCGCAACTGGTTGATTACTTCAAACTCGTTCTTACACCAGTCTTTTATATTAACAAGGGTATACTGCAAGGGAGTGCCATCTTCCCGCTGAAACGTATTTTTTTCCCGTAATGTTTTGGATGCTTTAAATACATCGGGATTGATTATTTCATCACGCAGGCGGGCAAATTCAGCATCGGTTAAATTAACGCGGTTGAGTGCTTGAAACTTTTCCCGAAAGTTTTGCTCCAGCGCCTTGCGATTACGTATGTCAGAACGGTTGGTATATTTTAAGTCGGTCAGTTTTCCGACAAGGCCGTATTCAATTTCTGCTTCGTTAACCGTTGAATTCATTTTTCAATTTAAGATGTTCTCAGTGAAAGATATCCTGCGTTAGTCAAAAATACCGTTAGCCAGCTAAATTATCATATAAATGCCGGTATCGTTGATGCGTAGGGGGAAACACCTTTATATTTTTTCAAAAACAATTGGTCTTTGAAGTTGTTAACGAATAGCTGTGGCAATTCTGACACCACAGGTGACAGTTTTTTATTGGCAAGCATCACCCGTTCAAATACGGCGCTATTCAACTGTCGTTCTAACTGGCGCGATGAATATTTTTCTTTTACAGTGAGGCGCAGATAAAATTCTTTTTCTTCTATGGTCTGAGTTTTACCTAATATAAGCGTGTGATTTGTCCAGCTAATTTCTCTCAGCAGTGCTGAGAGATTTGGAAACGGCTCATAAGTTTCGTAAAACTGCTTCATCCACCCAAGGTTTTTATCGGAAATCCTTTTGCTGCAGGTTCTTGCTGTAGTAGGTAAATTGACAATTTTCCTACTGTGGCCTTTCCCCAGCCTTCAGAATTATTACTTTGTTCCTGCACATCCATGCAACCGCTACAACTTGTTCCGCCATGTCGGACTGCCACTTTTTCGAAAATATACAAATTCAACTTTGCTGTTGGGGCTTTTAGATTGTATACCCGGGATCCCGGTATTGGACCGAAACACATCATTGCTAATGATCAAAAAGATTGGAGGTCAATGTGTGATCGAATGAACTAAATTATTGTTCGATATTAGGCTGAATATTAAAATGTCAGCCCGGGTTAGAGGGAAAGCTCCAAAACATATTGGCAGGTCAGATAAAATCGTTGCTATCAATGTCTCAATCAAATCCTTCGGGATTAAATGCACTACCATAAAATCCTCGCTGGTGGGTAAATCTGCATACAAGATGAAATTGCCTTTCCCGCTTTTTGTATTAATGCTGTTCTTAAAAAATCCAAACATAAGTTGTGGAAACAGAAGAAACCACTGCATGCCAGGGTTATAAAATAAGATCCGGAACATTATCAATAGTAGAAATGCGATTTATAAAAACGCTAAATTGCTACCGGTTGGCGGCCACCAGTCCGCTAGAACAATAACAACCCGCCAATATAACCAGCTATACTAAAAGTTAACCCAGGTTGCAGATAATGTATGATGCGAATATGCAGGATTGTTGAAATCTATAAATCAAACCAATGAATATTACCGCTGTAAGGGCTCTTTTGTTAATAAGCCTGCTTTTTACCACATGCTCTTCGGTTGCGCAGTCAACACGTCCCAATATTATTTATATTTTGGTTGATGATATGGGTTATGGCGATGTAAGTTGCCTGAACAAAAACTCCCGTTTGCATACAACCAATATTGATAAAATTGCTGCCGGAGGAACGCGGTTTACGGATGCCCATAGTAATTCCGCTGTATGCACGCCTACCCGGTATGGCATATTAACCGGAAGGTATGCCTGGCGAACTTCCTTACAAAACGGTGTATTGTGGAGCTATGACACCCCGCTTATTAAAAAGGGCCGCACAACCGTAGCTTCGGTGCTTAAACAAAAGGGGTACGAAACGGCCTGCATTGGCAAATGGCATCTTGGTTTGGGCTGGCAAAAAGATGCAGACGGAAAAGTTGATTTTTCCAAAGAGATAACCGAAGGGCCCAACCAGAATGGCTTCGATTATTTTTATGGCATTACTGCCTCGTTAGACATACCGCCCTATTTCTACATAAAAAATAATAAGATAACTGCCACATCCATTGACAGCATTGAGGGTAACGGTGGCAAAGGTTTTTGGCGGCCCGGGCCAATTGGTAATGATTTTAAACACGAAGAAGTGCTGCCACATCTTACTAACAAGGCCGTGGAGTATATTAAAGACCAGGCAAAATCAAACAAACCCTTTTTTCTCTATTTTCCGCTGCCTTCGCCGCATACGCCCATATTGCCCACCAAAGAATACCTGGGCAAATCGGGCACCAACGAATACGGCGATTTTGTTTTGATGACGGATGATATGATCGGCAAGATACTGGCCGCAGTAAATGAAGCCGGCATTGAGCAGAATACTATGATCATTTTTGCCAGCGATAATGGTGTTTCGCCAAGTGCGGATTTAAAGGAGCTGGCAGTAAAAGGCCACAATCCCAGTTATATTTTCCGGGGTGCCAAGGCCGATATTTTTGAAGGTGGCCATCGGATACCCTTTATTGTAAAATGGCCGGGTTTCATTAAGCCCAATACCGAAAGCAACGCCACCATATGTTTAACCGATTTTACGGGTACCATTGCAGACATACTGCAAGTGAAATTGGGTGATCATGAAGCGGAAGACAGCTACAGCATGCTGCCATTGTTTCAGCAAAAGGGCGGGTATAAGAGAACAAGCATCATTCATCATTCAATTGACGGAAATTTTTCAATTCGCAAAGACCAATGGAAACTGGTGTTTGGCGCCGGGTCTGGCGGATGGAGCGCACCTACCACCAAACAGGCGAAACAATCGCAACTGCCGCCACTTCAATTATATAATCTGCAAACGGATATTGGCGAAACAAAAAATGTGGCGGCCGCACACCCCAGGGTAGTAGAGGAGCTTTCAAAACTGGTTAAACAAACGGTGGAAAATGGCCGGTCAACAAAAGGTGCTGCGCAAAAGAACGACGCACTGGCAAATTATTTGAAAGATTAAATTGTTTAAAGCATGCTGATGAAAACCGTAACCCATTGGTAAGTTTGCGTGCGTTTGTAGTACTAATTGCCTTTTTCTCCGCAAAGCTTTAATAAAGAAGATGATAGCAAATCCGCTGTTGTACACACTGCCCCCAATGTAGTCATCATTTTTCCCTGATAATTCTACCGGGGCAATTCATTTAACCATCATGTCGATATAATAGTTATTCTACTAACATCCGATCTGCTGTGTTGTCATTCAATAGACGATCAATGGCAGTTTTAACCAAATCATTCAGCGTAACATTTCTTGTCGCCGCAACTATAGCTGCTTTTCTATGGAGTTCTGAAGGTATCCTGACATTAAACACACCTTTAAAAATCTTATCAGGCTGTTTACCCAGTTCTTCGCAAGTTAAAAGGTAGTCATCAACGGCTTCATGAAAGGCAGCTTTTAACGCCTTTACGGTATCGCCTTCAAAACTCACTAAATCATTAATTCCTACCAACTTTCCAAAGAACACCTCATCTTCAGCAGAAAATCGAACGTTAGCGAAGTAACCCTTATATTCTAAAATGTCATTCATCTTTTATTTTTCCTTTTTCTTTTAGGTAAACAAGAACTTCATTTATTGCATACATCTTAACAATGTTACCGGGATGCGGTTGGTGTAAACTAATTACATCCAATTCTTCATTAACAAATTTTCTCCTCGATCCCCCCGTTTTTCCTTTCTTCTTTTCTATATATCCGTAGTATTCTAAAATTTAACTAATTCATCCCAGGTCAAATCTTTCGGCTTCGACAGAAATCTGTCTATCAATTTGCTGCTTTTGCTCATAAAGCGTTATTAAATAAACTTATTCTGATACGGTGTTCAAGGTTTACGGTTTTTGGTTAATCACTTTACCTAAAATAAGTGTAACTAAAATTCAGTTACAAAAATAATATCTATTTTTATTTTTTGAAAAAAATTTATTCTGATACCTAAAATTTTTCCCCTAATTAAACAAATGGATTTTAATGAACCGGTTATAAAAGAGGAGGTCTATAACGAAGTCACGGTTGCCCACCTGCATCACGGTATTCTTCGCCCATAAAGGCAAGGTCGTTCCCAAACTCCAACAAAAATTGATTCAGTTTGACAATTATGGCCATCTGCAGGTCATTTGCCTGGAGTTCAGGCAATTGAAGTAATTAAAATAAATAACGGTCTTTGAAACTGTTTGTGAATGATGGTGGCAATTCTGTCAGCACCGCTGAGAGTTTTTTAGTGGCACGCACGAAAATTCGTAACATCTTAGGTAAAAAATATGCTTTCCAAAGCATAATGACAGGTCAGATAAACAAATGAAATTTTTGCTTATCTTACTTTCCACCCAAAAACAAATGAACACAATAAGGATATTTCTTGCCTCTTCATCCGAGCTTAAAGAAGACCGGGAACAGTTCAGGCTGTTCGTCGGCCAGGAAAATGACAGACTGCACACAAAAGGAATTTACCTTGAAATCGTGCAGTGGGAAAACTTCCTGGATGCGATTTCGAGCACCCGGTTACAGGATGAATACAATATTGCGATCAGTGACTGTGATATTGTTCTATGCCTCTTTTTTACAAAGGTTGGAAAGTTTACCGGTGAAGAATTTGATACGGCCTATCAGGTTTTTAAAAACAAGGGGAAGCCAAAAATATGGACCTATTTTAAAAATGCGGATGTAAATATCGGTTCCATTACCGATGAAATAAATACTTTGTTAGCCTTTAAGAGAAAGATCGGCGACCTCGGCCATTTTTATACC
>JBBRCW010000407.1:0-5430 GCA_038204535.1 Chitinophagales bacterium
TTTACTACCACTTTCTCATCTTTTAATTGCATTTTAAAATAATTTAACCATTGGTATTTTATAGTTTGGGAATAGTGATGGCAATAAGTTCCAATAAATTTTGTTATAGGAGCGTACCGATACTCATTAAACATGAAGAAAATTGCAATAAGCTCTCTAGCTTTTTTTTTAACTATTTCAACGCAGGCACAACGATGGTGGAAACCTACCAAAAATGAATTAATTGGATATTCCGGCTTTATATCGGCAGGTGTGTCGAACGGGTTTAACCAGGCAATTGAACACCATAGTTATGGTCTTGGGAACCCATTCGTTGATATATCGGAAAGTTATAAACGAAAATATAAAGATTATGCTGCCGGTAACTTTAAAGAAGCTTATTTTGGAAGTAAAACATTTTTAGTATGGACGACAGATGCGTTTCATTTATCAAATACACTCGAAAAAGGGTTTTTAATTACGGGAGTAACATTAACTGTATGGGATTTAAAATCGGAATTAAAAAAATACGAAAAAAAAGACAGGTGGAAAGTAATAGTTTTTAAAAAAATCCTGTTCCCTTTGTTAATTCAAAATTTAGCTTTTGAAGCAACTTTTAATAATTTACATCCTGGAGACTGATAGATTGGTTAACTAAAAAAAATGATAGTTTCATAAGTACTTGTTACCTATAATCGTGTTTTGAAAAGACTCCAACAGTTTATGTCCGCTTGGGAATAGGTGCATTGCTGTGTATCCAACCAACGGCTGAAGCACTAACCAGAAAAGAAGATCGTGCTTATTAATGCTACTTTGGCCGAAGTTGGTATGAAATAAAGAAGCGAGATAGCAAAACGAACGCCGCTGCTGGTTTTCTCAACAAGGGCGTTTGGGTATTGCAAGTATTTTAAAAATATTTAAATTAAACACCAACAACGACAAAAAAGGCCAGTAGGCTATACCTTAGTATCGTCGTCCTCCAGGTCACTTTCATCCTTATTTGACCAATCCTGCAATGCCTCTCTAATTTTTTCGATCATTGGTTTGGATTCTTTAACCGGTTCTTCTTTTTCAGGAATCGGCAGGGAGCTGTCTTTTTGATTCTCATCGTTTGGGGTAGCCGTAGTTCCGTTTTCATGTTCGCCACCAGGACTGTAAATGAGGGTATTAAAGAGTATCATGTTTTACCATTTTAAAATAAATAAAAAGTACAGTTAGAATACTGTTGTCCGTCTCAATTTAGTTTATTTAATTCAATAATTTGGCTACTATTCAGAATGTAAGTTAATTGCAGGATTAAGCACCGCAAAAAAATTTTAACTTTTTTTGATTGAGGAACCAATAATGGAACGAACAAGGGCAAGCCTCGTCGCACCTCTTTAATTGCTAAAAAGACCGGATATTTTTGGTTTAAAAGACAAATTGCAATCTGGCTTCGGTGCCAACATTTATCAATCCTTTTAAATCGGATTTTTTGTAACGTAGGTGTGTTTAAAAGAATCAACTTATGACAGTTACTATTCATAGTCGGGGCTTAATACATACCAGAACGTACTCAGATAAACATCATTAAGATACCTGACTTTTATTACTGTTTGGTAGAAGCGCTACTGTAAACAGGTAATTAATAAACCAATAGATAATAAAAGGAAGGGGCGTTTGCAGTCTTGAAACGGTTTGGTAATAGTTATAGATAATGAGGTCTAACCGGTAGGCTCTGTTAAAAATATGAACCTCTCCTAATTCATTTCCAATGTACAATGCTGCAAAGCGAACGACCCATAAGCACACATACACCAACACAAATATTTTAAATGACTTTGCAGGAATGGTTATTCTTAATGCAATTAACCCACCAATGATTGTTGGGATAAGCATGATATTTAATTCGTTGTCCAATTTTGAGGTTGAGAAACTAAGTACGGCCTGACTGATATGAAGCCAGGTAAAAATTAATGAACAGATCAATAAACCCAAAAGATAAATAAATAAAATTCTAACTGCTTTTTGCATTTTTTTTTGTTGTCTTTATAAATAATAACCAGCCATAAAATATCAAAATATACATTAGAATAGTAAACACATAATGATGGCTGAAATAGAATGCGCTTTGTTGATAAATATTAATAAAGTACAGAGCTGTTACCCGGATGATATTTGCTATAATTATTGCAACGATACCTCCAATGCTGAAAATAATTTTTCGTTTTAACCGATAAGGAAGTAAAACTAAAATTCCCACATAAATAAACATCAGGTCAATGCCATTGCATACATCCCAAATTCCAAATACACTCTTACCATTTTGAACAAGTTCTGCACCGCTACCTCCTGGTATTTCCTTCCACGTAATAGTTTGTGCGGCGGGTGACAATATATTAAAACAACCAACTACTGCGTTTGTGATAAAATTAGTTAAGGGCCTGTCTAATATTCTGGGGGGGCGTAAAATAAGGGCGTACGCAACAAACCAAATACTGAATAAAATAAAAAGATTGATAAAAAATTGAACAATCCGCTTATTTGATAATGCAGGTGCGGCACTTAAAATTGAATGGACTGGTTTCATAATTTTAAAGTAAAAGTTGTGTGCGTAGATGTTGAGTTATAAACGAATCTTATGTGTCATTTTTTTGTGCAGGGATGGTAGCGGTTTAAATAAAATTTCGTGTCACTATTCCTACGCCGTTTCCCTTTCCGCCAGTTCCCCAAATCCTTCATTTAAACGATAAATTTTTATTGAACAAGGATGAATGTTTAGTATAAATAATTAATCTTTTAATTAATTCTTCCCGGCAATTTTTCCCAACGGGGTCACAGCAAGTCTGAGGACGTTGCGGCTAACCAGACATGCCTTGAATTCGTAAAATATACAGAATGTCATTTGAAGGGAAGCCGTTGTTGGAAAAAATGAAGAGCGGGTTTATTTGTTGTTGGCACCATGTAATGGCTGGCGCAACTTTTCCGGCCTTCCTCTTTCCCCATTAATTGATGTTAACCGGAATCTTAAGCGATGTTTATTAGTGCTATGTATCAAAAAAAAAGGCCCTCTTTTTCGCATAACTGCTTTTATAAGCTAAAAGCAGTTTTACCGTTTATGCCTCAATTTTCTTACGCCATTGCTTTGTAACCACTACTGCAGCAAATATTACCGCCCCTGCCAAAAAAACCAGGTTCATGGTATCATCGAAAGGTACACCTGTAGGAGGATCAACGGTTTGTCCACCACCATTGGGTGTTGCTGGTTGACTAAAACCGATTACAGGTAAGGCCAGTAAAAAACATACTACAGCAGCTATTTTCTTTTTTAACATCATCCTGGTTTGATTTTTCATTCTAATGATTATTTAATTTTTTAAAAGCGATGGCATGCTTTTTAAAGATGCCATCGCTGAAATAATTTATTAATTGCTATGAATCAACAGGGTTTGTACCTGTTGGGTATTATCTGGCAAGGTTACTTCTAACTGGTAGTTGCCACGGGCAATGGCTTTCGGCAGGTAGAGCAGCTCTGTGCTGTTGCCACCTGTATGGTTGATTGTCTTGCTATACATAGCCTGTCCGGTGGTTGTTAATAACCTTACGCTGTACCTGCCTTTGGGTTGGTCTTTAAGCTGTAGGTGAATGATACCATTCTGCACCGGATTGGGTGATGCGGTAATCTCCGCATGCTGCCTGCCAAAACGCACTTTTACAATGCTGCTGTATTTTAATTCGCCGGCCAGGCCGATACTTTTTATTTTGTAGAAAAGGCTGGTTGAGGGTGCTGCTGCATCCAGTAAGTTATAGCTTATTGCTGCCGCACTGTTACCAACGGCTGCCACGGTACCTGCGGTTACAAAGCCGCTGCCATCAACAGAACGTAGTATTTCGTAAGTACGAATGCCTTGCTCTGCTGCTACTTTCCAGTTTACCTGTACCCCGTTGGCACTCCGGTTGGCACTGATGCTGAGGATGCTTACCGGCAATACCGATGTCTGCTTCAATACAAGTCTGAAACGGTTGGGTGCTGATGAAGCGGCGTTGGCATCCACCGTAAAGTTTACAGCCGTGGTTGCACTCAGGTCTATCACTTTACTGCTATTTAGATACGCATCTTCCAACAAAGCGATTAAGCCGGTGTTGCCCAGGTTCTGTGGTACAAACTCCAATTGATAGGTTTGCTTTTGCAGGTTCCACAAATTATATTGAATGGTATCATTGCTGATAATTACCTGGCGGCCTTCTATCGTAAGGGTTTTACTATTCCTTTGAATGGCCAGATTTTCGCCGCCGTTACTCATTTTAAGTGCGTCATTGGCATCTACGGTATTGGAATAGGCATTGTCAAATACTACTACATTGGCATCGGCAAGGCTGCTGCCATTGCTACCAATGCCATACAGCCTGCTGTCGATTTTTACCAGTGTGTTGGCTGGTGTTGCAGGCCTAAAGCCAAGGTTGCCACTGCTACCTGTCTTGCTGTTTTCAGTTAAGGTAACCGTTCCATTGCTGCTGGCATGTACAAAGAAGGCTTGCCCACTTTGGATGGCTGTATTGGCTCCAGCCGTATAACTGCCGCCGGTAGCACCTGCAGGCAATGCAGGCAACCAGCTATTGGTACCTATAAATGTTTGGTACACACCCAGGCTATTGCCGTACTTTATTTTGGAATCCCAGATATAAAATGTGTTGTCTATGCCGGCAGATTTGGATAATTGAGTAAAGTCTATTGCCGACGGATAAATATTGCCCACCAGGCCAAAACTACCTGCGGGTATAGTTGCGGTGGTTTGGTTGCCCTGGTAAAGGCTACCGGTTGTTCTTAAGGTAGTAGCAGTTGAACCGGAGTTACTGGTGGTTTGGCTGCGATCGCCTCTTACATACAGGAAGTAGCCTTCTTTAGTAGCCATAGCAGTTCTGGTATCTGCCACTCCAATAAAGTCGCTGCCGTTATAACTTAGCAAAGATGAACTGGAAGAGATATTATTATTATCAAAACCTGCTGCCTGTGCTGCCGCCTGCGTACCTGCGCCCGTAATCTGTGTGCCGTAGCCGGGCAAATTGTTTTGCAAAGCAGCATTGCCTTCCTGCCAGGCATTAACTATCAAATTGCGTTTTCAATTTGGGCGCCAGCATACGCTGGGACATTTCAAACTCTACGCGACGACTTCGCCCGCCGCGCTTTTGCGCACGGTGCCAGCGCCGATTCGCGCCATTTTGCAAAAGCTGGAAGCGCAGCGCAACGCCGACGAGAAGAAGCAACTCACCGAGTTTCGCCGCGACAACGATCCTGAAGTCGCGTCCGCAAAAGCGCGTGCCGACGAAGCCAAACGCACGCGCGAAGCCTTTGAAAATGCCATGCCGCGCACGATGGTGATGCGTGACCGAGAAAAGCCGCGCGACACCTTCATTTTGCAGCGCGGCGTCTACGACAAATACGGCGACAAAGTTGCGCCCGGCGTGCCTGCC